>NZ_JBFAQX010000011.1:0-120741 GCF_040678995.1 Amycolatopsis sp. NPDC049253
ACCCCCTGGTACGACGGCCCGACCCTGCTGGAACACCTCGAAACCGTGCCCGTCGCGCACGGGCACCTCGATGCGGCGTTCCGCTTCCCGGTGCAGTACGTGATCCGGCCACGCACACCCGAGTACCTCGACTACCGCGGCTACGCCGGGCAGATCGCCGCCGGTACCGTGCGCCCGGGCGACGAGATCGTCGTGCTGCCCGCCGGGCTGCGCAGCACGGTCGAGCGCATCGACACCGCAGACGGACCCCTGGAAGAGGCGGGCGCCGGCACGTCCGTCACCCTGCTGCTGGCCGACGACCTCGACATCTCCCGCGGCGACCTCATCGCCGTGGCCGACCGGCAGCCCCGCGTCACCGACGAGCTCACCGCGACCCTGTGCTGGCTCTCGTCGAAGCAGCTCAAGCCCGGCGCGCGCGTGCTCGTGAAGCACGGCACGCGCACGGTGCAGGCGATTGTCACCGAGCTCACCGCGCGCTTCGACGAGCAGACGCTGTCCAGTGTGGACGATCCGGACTCGTTGGACCTCAACGACATCGGCCGCGTCGAGGTGCGCCTGGCCGAACCGCTGGGCGTGGACGACTACACCGACAGCCCGCGCACGGGCGCGTTCCTCGTGATCGACCCGAAGGACGGCGACACCCTCGCCGCCGGGCTGGTCGGCGAACGGTTCCCGTGACGGCTCCCCTCGTCCCCGTCGCGCACGGCAGCCGCGACCCCCGCTCGGCCGCGACCGTGCGGGGGCTCGTGGAGCGCGTGCGCGCGCAGGCGCCGGGGATCGAGGTCTACGAGTCCTTCCTGGACCTCTCGGAACCGCGGGTCACCGACATCCTGCGCCACCTGTACACACAGGGGCACCGCGCCGCCGTCGTGGTGCCGCTGCTGCTCGGCAGCGCGTTCCACGCCCGCGTGGACCTGCCCGCGCTCGTCGCCGAGGTCCGGGCGCAGTGCCCGGGGTTCGACGTGCGCGTGTCCGACGTCCTGGGCGTCGACCCGGTGCTGGAACGCGTCGCGCTCGATCGGCTCTCCGGGGCCGGCCTCGGCGCAGGCGACGGGGCCGTGGTGAGCGCCGTCGGCTCGTCGAACGCCGGGGCCAACGCGGCCGTCGCCGACCTGGCCGCCCGCTGGGAAGGTGAGCTGGGGCTGCCGGTCACCGAGGCGTTCGCGAGCGCGGCGCAGCCCGACGTTCCCGCCGCCGTGGCCCGGCTGCGGGCGCGAGGCGTGCGGCGGATCGCCGTCGCGTCGTGGTTCCTCGCGCCCGGCCTGCTGCCCGACCGCATCGCGGCGCTCGCCCGCGAGGCCGATCGCGCCGTGTTCCTCGCCGAACCGCTGGGCACCGACCCGCGCGTGGCCGCCGCCGTGCTGCGCCGCTACGCGGACGTCGTGACCCGGATCCCGCTGTAGTGCGCTCTCGCGCAGGTCAGCACCTAGAGCTGAGTCCGAAACGCGCGCCTCGGCGGCCACCATCGTCGCGCTCCCCGTCGCCGGACGCACGTCACAGCGGTCCTCGCACCCGCGTGTGCGATTGTGGTGCCATGGTTGACGAACTGGTGCACTACGACGTGGTGGGCGGCACCGCCACGATCACCCTCGACTCCCCGCACAACCGCAACGCCCTCTCGGCGCAGCTGCGCCGAGAGCTGAGCGAGTCGCTGGACAAGGCCCGCGAGGACGACGCCGTGCGCGTGGTGCTCCTGACGCACACCGGCCCGGTCTTCTGTGCCGGCATGGACCTCAAGGAGGCCCGTGGCGCCGGTGCCGGCAACCAGGGCGTGAACGAGTTCCCGAAGATCCTCGACCAGCTCTGGACCAGCCCGAAGCCCGTCGTCGCGCGCCTGGCCGGCCCGGCCCGCGCCGGTGGCATCGGCATGGTCGCCGCGTGCGACATCGCGGTCGCCGTTCCCGAGGCCACGTTCGCGTTCTCCGAGGTCCGCATCGGCGTGGTCCCGGCCGTGATCTCATTGACGGTGCTGCCGCGGCTGAACCCCCGCGCCGCGCACGAGCTGTTCCTCACCGGCGACGTGTTCGACGCGCGGCGGGCCGTGGAGATCGGCTTGCTCAACGCCGCCGTGCCCGCCACCGAGCTCGACGAGACCGTGGAGCGGTACCTGAAGTCGCTGACGCTCGGCGGCCCGAAGGCGTTGGCAGCGACGAAAACGCTCCTGAGCAAGCCGCGTCCGGCCACGCCTTCGGAAGGCTTCGCCGCGATGAACGAGCTGTCGGCCGGGTTCTTCGCCAGTGAAGAGGGCCAGGAGGGCATCCTCGCGTTCGCGCAGAAGCGCAAGCCGAACTGGGTCCCCGCCGACCACACGGACTGAGTGGTCACTCGCGTCTCGGTCCCCGTTCCGGCCGGCGGGGATCGAGACGTTACGAGTCGGCCAGAACGACGGTCAGCTGCCAGGAATCGGCTTTGCCGTCCGCCGGGCCGAGCGCGCGCTGAGCGTCGGAGAGCACGCTGCGGATCGCCAGGTAGTTCTTCGGTTCGGCCTGGCGCAAGGCTTCCGAGCCGCGCCAGATCAGCACGTGTTCGCCGGCGGGCAGCCACGACAGGTCCGTGAGCATGTCGTACAACGCGTCGAGGTTGCGGCCGAAGTAGTCCGGAAAGGACATCGCCTTCGCGATCGCGTCGAGCGTGGAGGCCTTGTCCACGGTGCAGCCGTTGACCAGGTGCGGGTACGCGCCCCGCGCGAAAGCCTCGTCCGCGGCGGCCTTCGCCTCGTCGGCCGGCGTCACCGGCTCGGGTCCACGACGACGAACGACGCGTAGTGGTCGTCGGTGTAGAACAGCTCCTTGGCCTGCCCGGTGACCAGGCGGCGCGGGCCGCGGTCGGGGCTCTTCGGCGTCATCACCGTGAACTCGTGGTAGTAACCCGATTGCTTCCGCGGCAGCACTTTCTCACGATTCTCGAACACGACGTCGTCGTTGCGCGGATAGGGGTAGGGACCGCCCGCCTCGATCAGCTTCCACGTGTCGCGCGCCTGCGAGGGCAAGCCGGACAAGGGTTTCACCGGCAACCCGGAGTCGCTGCCCGGCACCTTCGCGGCGACGCCCGAAGCGCCGGCCTGGGCGGAGGTGCTCGGCGTGGCGGGGGCCGACGAGGACGAGTCCCCGACGTTCTCCTTCACGAGCCAGCCCGCGAGCACCAGCACGAGGAGACCGACGAGTGCGGCGGTGATCCGCCTACGGTTGACCATGGTGGGTGAGCCTAGGAGGGCGGGTTGTCGTCGTCGCGGGCCGGGCCGAACCAGCGCGCGAAGCGGCCCACGAGCTTGTCGATGACCCACGCGGCGAGCAGGCACAGCGGCACGACCACGACCATGACCAGCACGAACTGGACGGGGAACCAAGCCTGGGCGAGCCACAGCTCGACCCCGTCCCACCAGTCGGCCAGCCCGTTGAACACAGGTGTGAGCCTACGCGCGCCAGGCTGCGTCGTCGCGCCCAGGGGCGGTAGGTTGCTGCCATGTTCGCCGTTTACGCGAAGGAACCCAACGCCGAGGCCCCGCTCGACTCTCTCGTCGCCGGCGAGCGGCCCGAGCCCGAGGTGCCCGAAGGCTGGGTCCGGGTGCACGTCAAGGCCGCCAGCCTCAACATGCACGACCTGTGGACGCTGCGCGGCGTCGGCATCAAGCCTGACCAGTTCCCGATGATCCTGGGCTGCGACGGCGCCGGCACGCTCGACGACGGCACCGAGGTCGTGATCCACTCCGTGGTCAACGCCCCGGGGTGGCAGGGCGACGACACGCTCGACCCGAAACGCACCCTGCTGACCGAGAAGCACCAGGGCACGTTCGCCGAGCAGGTCGTGGTGCCCGCGCGCAACGCGGTGCCCAAGCCGGCCGGACTCACCTTCTCCGAGGCCGCGACGATGGGCACGGCGTGGCTCACCGCGTACCGGATGCTGTTCGTGAAGTCCGGCCTGCGCCCCGGCCAGACGATGCTGGTGCAGGGCGCCTCCGGCGGCGTGTCCACGGCGCTCATCGCGCTCGGGCGCGCGGCGGGCTTCCGCGTGTGGGTGACCGGCCGCAGCGAGGAGAAGCGCGCGGTGGCCGAAAGCGTCGGCGCGCACCAGACGTTCGAGTCCGGCGCACGGCTTCCCGAGCGCGTCGACGCGGTGTTCGAGACCGTGGGCAAGGCCACCTGGGCGCACACCCTCAAGTCGCTCAAGCCGGGCGGCATCGTGGTGGTGTCGGGGTCCACGAGCGGCCCGGACCCGTCGGCCGACCTGCAGCGCGTGTTCTTCCTGCAGCTGCGCGTCGCCGGCTCGACCATGGGCACGCGCGACGAGCTGGCCGACATGCTGAGCTACCTCGATCTCAAGGGGATCAAGCCCCGGATCGGCACGGAACTGCCCCTCAAGGACGCCGCCGAAGGGTTCCGGGCGATGCTCGACGGCGAGACCGCGGGCAAGATCGTCTTCACCCGCTGAGTCGACAGAACCCCTCCGGCCTGGGCTTTTCCGTCACGGATCAGCCCGGGCCGGTGCTTGTACGCCGCATTCCGTTAACCGTCAACACCCCGAGTTCGCAATCGGCTTGTTACCCCCCAAGTTCGACCAGAACTCGACCTTGAACGGTTAACCTGTAGACATGACCGCATCGAAGCGGCCCGCACCCGCTGTCCAGGGCGGCCGGCCCAGCAGCGAACCGGATCCCGTCCGGGTCTCCTTCCGGCGCTTCGCCGGAGTGCGGACGCGGGTGCTCGAAGTCGGTCCGCCGGTGGTGGAAGCCGAGGCGCCCAAACGGTCCCGCAAGCGCGGCACCGAGAAGCCCCGCGCACCCCGGCTCGTACTGCTCCACGGCTACTGCGACAGCGCCGACACCTGGCGTCCCGTGCTGGCCGAGCTCGCCACCGCGGGCATCGCGGCCATCGCCGCGGACCTGCCCGGTTTCGGCGACGCCCAGCCGCTGCGCCCGGGCCCCATGCTCCCCCAGCTCGACGCGTTCGCCGCCGCCGTGGTGCGCGAGCAGGCCGTGCTCGGCCCGGTGGTGCTGGCCGGCAACTCCCTCGGCGGCACGCTCGGCCTGCGCGCGGCCCAGAACCCGCGGCTGCCGCTCGTGGGCGTCGTGTCGATCGCCGCGCCCGGCTTCGTCGACTCGTGGCTCGTCCGCACGGTCGCGCGCAACCCGCTGCCGCTGCGGCTGTACTCGGCGCTCCCGCTGCCCGTGCCCGGGTTCCTCGTCCGCGCCGTCGCCGAGCAGGTCGTACCCCGCCTGCTGTACGCCGACGCGGGCACCGCCGACGCCGGCCAGGTACGCCGCTTCACCACGCTCTTCCCCGACTACCGCGCCACCACCTCCCGCCTCGAGCAGGCGCGCCAGCTCGTCACCGAACTCGCCGACGCCTACCAGCTCGACCGGGTGCACGTCCCGCTGCTGGTCGTGGCCTGTGGCAAGGACAAGCTCGTGTCCTCGGCCGCCGGACGCCGCCTGCACACCCTCGTGCCGCACAGCCGCCTGCTGGTCCGCGAGGACTGGGGCCACTGCCCCCAGCTCGACGACCCGCCCGAGATCGCCGAGCTCCTCACCTTCTTCGCCGCCGGCGCCGTCCGCTCCGGCGACGGGAAACGCCCGGCCCGCGCCGCCGCCCAGGCCGCGGAGGACACCGCCGCGGGCTGAGATCCCGCCCACTTCGGAACATCGGTGACACAGCGGACACGGCCTAGTACGGTGCGCTGCCAGAGCCCGTGACCCGGGCTCGGTTCACGACGTATGAGGAGACATCGATGTCCGCTCCGCGCAGCCTGGGATCAGGGTCCGGCATCTTCCGGCGCAAACCGATCGAGACGATCGAGAGCGGCGGTGACGGGCTGCAACGCACGCTGGGGCTGCGCCAGCTGACGGCCATCGGCGTCGGCGGCATCATCGGCGCCGGGATCTTCTCGCTAGCGGGCGCGGTGGCCAACCAGACGGCCGGCCCCGCCGTGCTGATCTCGTTCCTCATCGCGGGCGTCGCGAGCGCGGCGGCGGCGTTCTCGTACGCGGAGTTCGCCGGGCTGATCCCGCGCGCCGGCTCGGCCTACACCTACGGCTACGCGGTGCTCGGCGAGATCGTCGGGTGGTTCATCGGGTGGGACCTGCTGCTGGAGTACACCGCGATCGTGGCGGTGGTGGCCATCGGCATCTCCGGCTACTTCAACGACCTGCTGGGCTTCCTGCACGTCTCGCTGCCGCAGTGGATGTCGGGCGCGCCGGGCACGGAACCCGAGGGCGTGGCACACGGTTCGTACGTGGTGAACCTGTTCGCCGTGGTGCTGTGCCTGCTCATCGCGTTCATCCTCAACCAGGGCATGAAGAACGCGGCGCGGTTCGAGACGCTGCTGGTGTACCTGAAGGTCGCCCTGGTGGTGCTGGTGATCGTCGTCGGCGCCTTCCACATCAAGACGGGCAACTACAGCAACTTCTTCCCTTTCGGCGTCAGCGGCGCGTTCACGGGCGCGGCGACGGTCTTCTTCGCCGTGTTCGGCTACGACGCCATGTCCACCGCGGCCGAGGAGTCCAAGGACTCCCAGAAGCACATGCCGAAGGCGATCCTGTACTCGCTCGCGATCTCGATGGTGCTGTACGTGCTGGCCTGCCTCGTGCTGACCGGCATGGTGAACTACAAGGACATCGACCCGGAGGCGGCGTTCTCCAGCGCGTTCGCGTCGGTGGGCCTGGGCTGGCTGGGCGCGGTGATCGCGGTCGGCGCCATCATCGGCATCCTCACGGTGCTGTTCACCTTCCTGCTCGGCGCCACGCGCGTCGGCTACTCGATGAGCCGCGACGGCCTGCTGCCGAAGTGGTTCGGCAAGACGCACCCCGTGCGCAAGGTGCCCACGCGCACCACGTGGATCCTGGGCGTGGCGTCGGCGGTCATCGCCGGGTTCCTGCCGATCGGCGAGGCGGCCGAGCTCACCAACATCGGGATCCTGCTGGCGTTCGTGGTGGTGTGCATCGCGGTGATCGTGCTGCGCTACAAGCGGCCCGACCTGCCGCGCACGTTCCGGACGCCGGGGATGCCGGTGGTGCCGATCATCGGCGTGGTGTTCTCGATCTGGCTGATCACGTTCCTGAAGCCGGAGACGTGGTTGCGGTTCGCGATCTGGTTCGTGCTCGGCATGGCCGTCTACTTCGGTTACAGCCGCCGCCACTCCGTGCTGGCGCGCGACGAGGCGAGCGAGTCCACTTCGGACTGATCCGCGGGGACACCGGGGACCTGGCCTTCGATCCGTGGCCGCGGAACCGCAGCGACCCTGCTGAGGCGTCCGCACCAAACGCCTCAGCAGGGCGCCGGGCGCCTACACCTCGGCGCGGAAGATCAGGCCCGGCTCCTCGTAGCGGGCCTCCGGCACCGCGTAGAGCTTCTCGATCGACTCGGAGAGGGCGGGGTAGCCGGCGATCATGAGTGCGATCTCCTCGGCGGACGGGGTCAGGCCGGCGGCGGCGAGCAGGGCGGGGACGACGGTCGTGGGATCGGGTGTCACAGGAGTGTCCTTTCCTGATACGGGGTTCACGACAGCGGGGGAACCTGGCGGTGCCAGGAGGTGCGCTGCTGGTAGGCGAATCCGGCCGCGAGCACGGTGGCCTCGTCGAACGGCTTGCCGACGATCTGCAGGCCGAGCGGCAGCCCGTCGGCCGTGAAGCCCATGGGCACGGACATCGCGGGGTTGCCGAGGGCGTTCCAGTAGGGCGTGTGGAGCGCGTCGACGATCTTGTCGAGCGTCAGCTTGTCCACCTCGGGCGCGCCGCACGCGCTCGTCGGCGTGAGGATGAGATCCACGTCGGCGAAGAGGGCCGCGACCTGGCGCTGGCCGGCTCGCCGGACGCGCTGTGCCTGGACGTAGTCGCCGGCACTCACGAGGGCGCCCGAGGCGACCGCCATGCGGGTGCCGGCGCCGTAGTCCGTCCACCGCGAACGCAGATCCGGCTGGTGGTAGGCGTACGCCTCGGCCGCGAGCCCGGACATGGTGGCGGTCTTGAGCTCGTCGTACAGCGGCAGCCGCACGTCGACGACTTCGGCACCGGCCGCGACGAGCTCGGCGACGGCCGCGTCCAGCGCCGGATCGAGTTCCGGCGCGGTGAGCGGCGAGCGGTCGAGGAGGCGGTCGATGCCGATCCGCAGCCCGGCCAGCGAACCGGTCAGCCCGCCGGTGTAGTCGTCGACCGGCCGGTCGGCCGACGTCGCGTCGCTGCTGTCGTGACCGGCGAGCACGGCGAGCATGACCGCGCAGTCTTCGGCGCTGCGGGCCATCGGGCCGATGTGGTCGTAGCTGTAGCCCAGCGGCACGCACCCGGCTTTCGGGACCCGGCCGAACGTCTGTTTGAGACCCGTGATCCCGCAGCTGGTCGCGGGGTAACGGATGCTGCCGCCGGTGTCGGTGCCGAGGCCGCCGAGGAACAGCCCGGCCGCCACCCCGCTGCCGGTGCCCGAGCTCGAACCGCCGGGATAGTGCTGCGTGTTCCACGGGTTGCGCGGGATCGGGAACGGCTTGTCGGGGTCGGGTGTGCCGATGGCGTACTCCATCGTGCTGGTCTTGCCCGTGATGATCGCCCCGGCGGCGCGCAGCCGCGCCACGACCGGCGCGTCTCCGCCGGCGCCCCACGCCCGGTCGAGCACGAGGCTCTGCGCGGTGGTCTCGCCCTCCTCGGTGGCGATGATGTCCTTGATCCCCAACGGGATTCCGTGCAGCGGGCCGCGGTCCACCCCGCCGGCGAGCTCGGCGTCGGCCTTGGCTGCGGCCGCGAGGGCGGTCTCGTCGAACCGGGCCAGGTACACGCCCAATGCCTCGTCGTGGGCGTCGGCGGCCACGTAGGCCGCGGTCGTGAGCGCGACCGACGTGGTCTCCCCCGCGCGCAGAGCCGCGGCGGCTTCGGTGATGGTCAGGTACATCGCGTCCTCCTCAGGCAGCCGCGGGCAGGGCCGGGCGGCGCAGGTGGTGGGTGGTGGCGGCCTGGTAGGCGCCACCGAGGGCGAACAACGTCGCCTCGTCGCGCGGGCGGCCCACGAACTGCAGGCTCCCCGGCAGTCCGCCGATCTCGCCCGAGGGCACCACCAGCGCCGGGGAGCCGGTGAGGTTGAACGGCACGCTCGTCCGGCAGGCGGCGTCGAGCCACGGCACCTCCCGGTCCCCGAGATCCGACGTCATCTCCGGGGCGATGAACGGGGGCAGCGCGGTCAGGCCCGGCGTCACGAGTGCCGCGCAACCGGCCATCGCGGCGTCGAGCTCCCGCTGGAACACGGGGCGCAGCCGCAGCGCCCGCAGGTAGTCCGCGGCGCTGACGAACGGGGCCGCGCCCAGCAGCGACGCGCCCATCTCGTCGCGATCCTCGATCCCGGACACGTGCCCCTCGTGCAGGGAGAGCATTTCGGCGTAGATGATCCACCAGCCCGCGACGGCGGAGAGCTCGAACGTCGGCAGCTCCACGTCGACGAGTTCCACGCCGAGCCCGGTCAGCTCACCGAGCGCCGACTCGTACGCTTCGGCGACGGCGGGGTGCAGATCGCCTTCGAGGAACGTGCGATCGCGGGCGACCCGCAGCCCGCTGACGTCCCGGCCCACCGCCGCGCTGAACGGGCTGTCCTCCGCGGGCAGGGCGGTCGGGTCGAGCGGATCGGGTCCGGCGATCACGTCGAGCATCAGCGCCGCGTCGGCGACGCTGCGGGTCATCGGCCCGGCGTGGTCCATCGTCCAGGACAGTCCCATCACGCCGTGCCGGGGCACCCGGCCGTAGGTCGCCTTGATCCCGGTGATCCCGCAGAACGCGCTCGGGATGCGGATCGAGCCACCGGTGTCGGTGCCGATCGCCAGCGGCACCTGACCCGCCGCGACCGCCGCGCCGGACCCGGACGACGAGCCGCCGGTGGTGCGCCGCGGGTCCCACGGGTTGCGAGTGGGGCCGAACGTCTTGTTCACCGCGCCGCCGCAGGCGAACTCGAAGGTGGCGAGCTTGGCGAGCAGTACCCCGCCGGCGTCGGCGAGCCGCGCCGCGAGCACCGCGTCGGTCTCCGGCACGTAGTCGCGGTACAGCGCCGAGCCGCCCGTGGTCCTGATCCCGGCCGTGGCGACGATGTCCTTGAGGCCGTAGGGAACGCCCTCCAGCGGCCGGGCGGTGCCCTCGCGCCAGCGCGCGTCGGATTCCGCCGCCTTCGCGCGGGCCGAGTCGGCGAGCAGGGTGATGACGGAGTTGAGGCCGGGATCGGTGGCCTCGATCCGGGCCAGGCACGCCGCGACGGCTTCACTCGGCGTCGCGGTGCCGGTGGCGAACGCGGCGAGCAGCTCGGTCGCGGTGAGGTCGGCGAGGTCGGTCATGCGGTGTCTCCCTTGGTGATCCAGGCGAGCGCGGTGGCCGGTTCGCTGACCGGCTCGGTGAACGGCAGGGGCAGCCGCCGCAGACGTTCCAGGTCCGCCCGGTAGTGGGTGTGCGTTGCGTAGGCCTGCGCGAGGCGGTCCGCGGTGAGCGTGATGTCGGAGTTCTCGGCGAACACCGCGAACTCCTCCGGCGAGGGCAGGGGCATGGCTTCCTCCTTGACGACGGACAGGTGGGGGCGGCGGGGCAGCGTCTCCCCGACGGTGAGGGTGAGCAGGAGACCGCCGAAGAGGCAGGCGGCCGTGGCCGCCAGGGCGGTGTGCACGCCGCCGAGCGCGATGCCGGCACCGGCGAGCAGTCCGCCCGCGAGCATCCCGATGTCACAGGCGATCCGATACGCCGCGAGCGCGATGTCCGGGTCCTCGGCGAGATCGACGGTCATCGCGGCCGGGACGACCCAGGTGGTGCCGACGGTGACGCCGGTGGCGAGCGCCCCGAGTACGAACGCGACCGGACCGCGGACCACGGTGGCGAGCGCCAGCACGGCGACCGTGCCCCACGCCAGCGCCACCGCCAGCGGGAGCAGCCGGCCGTGGCGGTCGCCGAAGCGCCCGCCGAAGTGCATCGCGGCGACGTCGGTCGCCGACAGGGCGAACAACGCCAGTCCCAAGGCGACCCACCCCATGCCGAGCTGTGCGCCCAGCAACGGGACCAGCGTCAGCGCGAGCCCGGACCGCACGGCCTGCCCGAGCCCGGTGAGCACGAGGATCGACCACAGCCGCCGGCCGCGCACCCCCAGGCCCGCCGGCAGCCCGAGCCGGGGCCGGTCGGCGGAAACCCAGCGGGGGGCGAGGAACCACGCCGCCACCGCACCCGCCAGGTTCACCACGCCGCACACGCCGAACAGCAGCCGCAACCCGTCGGGCCCCGGCGCCGTCGCCGCGATCAGGCCACCGCCGAGCGGCCCGGTCGCGACGCCGAGGAACCAGAACGCGTTGAACGTGCCGATCGCGCTGCCGCGCACCCGCTCGCCGACGAGCCGCACGGCGAGCGCGATCCCGCCGCCCATGAACAGCGCCGTGCCGAAGCCCTGCAGCACCCGCGCGAGCCCGACGACCTCCCAGCTGGTGGTCGCCGCGGAGAGCAGGCAGCCGACGCCGAACACGAGCAACGACACCGTGAGCGCGGTGCGGGAGGACACCCTCGGCACGAACCGCGTGCCGAGGAAGTCCACCAGCAGCAGGGAAAGCCCGATCGAGGAGACCACGAAGGCCGCCCATGACGGTGGTCCGCCGAGCCCCACCACGAGCAGCGCGGTGAACGGCGCGGTCAGCCCGAACCCGACCCCGGCCACCAGCACGACGAGGTGGAAGCGGCGGCGGGCGTCCGGCCCGGCGACGGGCACCGGGCCGGACCCGGGAGCCCGTGTGGGGACGGTTCCGATCACCGCGAACCGGCCGGCTGCGGTTCCGGCCGGGCCACGACACCGCCCGGCATCACGCCGGCCGCTTCCTCGACGACCGCGCCCGCCCTGAACGTCAGCGCGTCCTGCCAGCGCGGCGCGATGATCTGGATCGACGTCGGCATCGAGGTTTCCGGGTCGACACCGCTGGGCACCGCGAGCGCCGGGTGGCCGGTCAGGTTGAGCACGCAGGTGTTGCTGACCATCGTGGTGCCGCGCGCGAGCAGCTCCGGGTCCTCGGCGGGCCGGTCCAGCAGCACCGGCGCGACCTGCGGCGTGGTCGGGGTGAGCAGCAGGTCGAACCCGGTGAACGCCGCGTCGAGCTGTGCGGTCAGGGCCCGGCGCAGGTTCGCGGCCTTGGCGAAGTAGGTGGAGAAGTACTTGTCGTGCAAGTACCTTCCGCCCAGCAGCCACACCTTGAAAAACGGCGGGAACGAGTCCGCCTCGAGCCGGCGGACCAGGCCGAAGGCGTGGGTCCGCTCGACGTCCACCTCGCCGAGGTGCGCGTACCCGGCGCCGTCGGACTGCGCGTTGAGCCACGCCAGGTGCAGCAGCAGCGTGGTCTCGATGGCCCACGCGTCCGTCCACAGGGGAATCGACACCGGGCTCACGGTCGCGCCGGCCGCTTCCAGCGCGGCGCACGAGGACTCGAACGCGGCGAGGACGCCCGGTTCGCACAGGGCCGGGTCACGGCCTTCGGTCACCACGCCGATCCGCAGGCCGCCCACACCCTCGCCGAGGGCGGCGACGGCGTTCGTGGGCTCGGCGGTGCCCCGGACCCACTGCGGGTCGCGGTCGGAGTGCCCGCTCATCACGTCGAGCATCCGGGCGGTCAGCTCGACCGTGCCCGCCATCGGGCAGACCGCGTCGATCGTGTGGTCCATGTACGTCAGCCCGTGGGAGGGAACCAGGCCCTGGGTGGGTTTGATGCTGACGATCCCGTTGAAGGACGCGGGGATCCGGGCCGAGCCACCCTCGTCGACGCCGATCGCGAGATCGACCGCGCCCGAGCGGACCGCCGAGCCCGAGCCGCCCGAAGATCCACCGGCCGACCGGGTGGGGTCGACGGCGTTGCGGGCCGGGCCGTACCAGCTCGACTCACCGGTGCCGGACGTGGAGAAGTCGTCCAGGTTCGTCTTGCCGGTGACGTCGGCGCCCGCGGCGAGCAGCCGGGACACCACGACCGCGTCGGACGTCGGCGTGTGGCTCAGCGTCCGCGAAGCGTTGGTGACCGGCACTCCCGCCACGGCGAGGTTGTCCTTGACGCCCACGGTGAGTCCCGCGAGCGGCCCGTCCGGCGCGCCTTTCACGTGGCAGCGCCGGATGAACGCGTGGAACGGGTCTTCGGCGTCGTCGACCGGGCCGCCGGGGTCGCGGTCGGTGTAGGTCAACGGCGGCGTGGGCGCGTGCAGCTCGTCCAGCCGGTCGACGCCGGCGAAGGTCTGGTCGAGGATCTGCGCGTACTGCTCGGCTTCACGCGGGGTGAGGGACAGGTGCTCGGCCGCGCCGAGCTCCGACAGCTCCTGCGGTGTCGGCCTGCGCACGAAGCCGCGGATGCGGCCGCGGGGCATCGCCATGGCGATCTCCTTTCGGTGGGGCCGGTCAGCCGACGGACAGCTGGGTGAGGTCGACGAACCAGGACTGCGCCTGCACGAAGCCGTGCACGCTCGGGGACAGGACACGCGGGTTGCGGTCGTCGACCACGACGAGCCACGGCGAGTCCTTCGCGAGGATCTGCGCGGCCTGCGAGTAGAGGCTCGCCCGCGCCTTGTCGTCGAGCACCGTCCGCGCCTTGGCGAACAGCGCGTCGACCTGGGGGTTGCTGTACTTGCCCGCGTTGGCCGTCGAACCGGTGCCGAACCAGTTGCGCCAGAAGCCTTCCTGCTGGTAGCTGAGCGAGATGTTGAGGGCGTCGGCGTTGTCCGGGATCTTGCCGCTGAAGAAGTCGGTCAGCATGGCCGCCCACTCGATGGGCTTGAGCTGCACCTTGACGCCCACCTTGGCGAGATCGGCCTGCAGCGCCGTGTTCATCGGGGTGGGGACCATGTTGCCGGAACCGCTGGTCGGGTACGACAGGGTCATGGTGAACCCGTTGGGGTAACCCGCTTCCGCGAGCAGCTGCTTGGCCTTCGCCGGGTCGTAACCGTAGGAGTCGTCGGCGGGTTCGTACGCCGCGTTGGCGTGCGGCACGTAACCCAGGGCGGGCTCCGCGGTGCCCTTGAGGATGTTGTCGACCAGTGCCTGACGGTTGATCGCCCAGTTGAGCGCTTCACGCACCTTCACGTTGGTGAACGGCGGTTTCGTGAGGTTGTAGACCCACGGCCAGATGTGGTCGTAGGAGTTGGTCAGCACCTGGAAGCCCTGCGACTTCAGGTTGGGCACGTCGTCCGGTGGCGGCACCTCGATCCAGTTGACCTCACCTGAGCGCAGCGCCGCCACGCGCGCGGTCGGGTCGGGGATCGGGCGCAGGATGACCTTGTCGACCTTGGGCCGGCCGGCCCAGTACTTGTCGTTGGCCAGCATCACCATGCGCTGGCCACGCACGAGCGAGTCGAACTTGAACGGCCCGGTGCCCACCGGCTTCTCGGCGAAACCCTGGTTGCCCTCGGCCTTCACCGCGGTGGGGCTGGCGAAGTACACCGTCGCGAGGTCGCTGGGCAGGTAGGCCCACGGGCCGTTGGTGTCGATCACGATCGTCAGGTCGTCGACCTTGTGGTAGGTCTTGATCCCGGCGATCGACAGCCCGCCCTGGGCGTTGAGGTCCTGGTAGTACTGCGGGCTGTTCTTGTTCGTGTACCGGTCGAGGTTGAAGATCGCCGCGTCGGCGTTCCACGGGGTGCCGTCGTGGAAGGTCACGCCGGGGCGCAGCTTGAACGTCCAGCTCGTGAGGTCGGCGTTGGGTGTCCACGATTCGGCGAGATCGGGGATGATCTTCGGGATCTGGTCGGCCTTGGTCAGGTCGAACTTCGTCAGCCCGTCGAACAGCTGGTTCGCCACGAAGCGCAGGCCCTCGTAACCCTGGCCCTGGGCGAGCCCGGTGTCGAGCACGGGGATGTCGGACGCGGTCATGCCGATGGTGAGCGTGTTGCCGCCGGAGCTGCCGGCGGTGGCGCTGCCGCCGCAGGCGGACAGCAGGAGCGACGCGGCGGCGGCGAACGCGCCGAACAGTGCGGTCCGGCTTCTCCGCCGGGCGAAGTAACGGTTGGGGGACAAGGGTTTTCCTCTCGGCAGGGGGTCGAGGGCGTGCGGGGTCGGCCCGGCGGCCGGCGCGGCCGCTGGGCTGGGTGGGTGCCGGGTCAGCCCGCTACGGGCACCGGGCTCACGTGGACGCAGGCGGCCCGGTGACCGGGTGCCGCCTCCGCGAGGGCCGGCCACTCGGTCGTGCAGGCCGGTTCCGCGACCGGGCAGCGCGTGCGGAACCCGCAGCCGGACGGTGGGTCGGCCGGGTTGGGCAGGTCGCCGGAAAGCACGATCCGCTCGCGGCCCTGTCCCGGGGTCGCCGACAGCAGGGCTTGGGTGTACGGGTGGCGCGGGTTGGCCCACAGCTCGCGCGCCGGGGCCAGTTCCACGACCCGGCCGAGGTACATCACGGCCACCCGGTCGGAGATGTGCTCGACCACGGCGAGGTCGTGGGAGATGAACAGGAACGCCACCCCGGTCTCGGCCTGCAGGTCGGCGAGCAGGTTGAGCACCTGGGCCTGCACGCTCTTGTCCAGGGCGGACACCGCTTCGTCGCACACGACCAGGTCCGGCGCCGTGGCCAGTGCGCGGGCGATCGCGACGCGCTGCAGCTGGCCGCCGGACAGTTCGTGCGGGAATCGTTCGGCCTGCGCCGCGGTGAGCCCCACCCGCTCCAGCAGCTCCAGCACACGCGGCCGGCGCGCGCCGCGTTCGACGCCGTGCGCCCGGAGGTTGAACTCGATCGACTGGCGCACGCGCAGCCGCGGGTTCAGCGACGTCTGCGGGTTCTGGGGCACCACCTGCAGGCGGGCCCGCAGCGCCCGCAGCCGGGCGCGGCTCAGCCCGGCCAGCGGCTCGCCGTCGAAGGTGACGGCGCCGCTGTCGGGCGACAGCAGGCCCAGCAGCATCTTCCCGGTCGTGGACTTCCCGCAGCCGGACTCGCCGACCACCCCGAGCGTCTCTCCCTTGTGGACGGTCAGGGACACGTCGGAGACGGCCCGCACCCCGTTGCCGAACGTCTTGGTCAGGCCCTCGGCCCGCAGCAGCTCCTCGCTCATCACGCCACCACCGACGCCGGTTCCGGGTTCACCACGGGGCACGCGGCCGAGCGGCCCTCGGCCACCGGGGTGAGCGGGGGGTCGGCCTGGGTGCACGAGGGCCGGGCCCGCGGGCAGCGCGGGGCGAAGGCGCAGCCGTCGGGGAATGCGCCGACCGCCGGCGGTGCCCCGACGATCGAGTGCAGCGCGCCCCGGGCGACCCCGGGCGTGGGCAGCGACTCCAGCAGCCCCGCGGTGTACGGGTGGCGCGGGGCGGAGAGCACCTGCGGCGCGGGTCCCTCCTCCACGAGTCGGCCCGCGTACATCACGCCGACCCGGCCCCCGAAGTCCGCGGCGACGCCGACGTCGTGGGTGACCATCAGCACCGCCATGCCGAGGCGCTGCTGCAGGTCGGCGATCAGTTCGAGGATCTGTGCCTGCACGGTCACGTCGAGTGCCGTGGTGGGCTCGTCGGCGATGAGCACCTGCGGGTCGCAGCTCACCGCGATCGCGATCACCGCGCGCTGGCGCATGCCGCCGGACAGCTCGTGCGGATAGCTGCCGGCCACGCGTTTCGGGTCGGGGATGCCGACCATCGCCAGCAGCTCCTCGGCCCGTCGCCGCGCCGCGGTCTTCACCCGCTCCACGCCGTGGACGGCCAGAGTCTCGGCCAGCTGCGCGCCGATGCGGCGCAACGGGTCGAGCGCGCCCGTCGGGTCTTGCGGCACGAGCGCGATCTGGCCGCCGCGGACGTCGCGCAGCTGTGGCTCGGCGAGCCCGGTGAGCTCGCGGCCGCTCAGCCGCACGCTGCCGCCGAGCTCGGCGGCGGATCCGTAGAGCCGCATGATCGAGCGGGCGGTCACCGACTTGCCGCTGCCGCTCTCGCCGAGCAGCATCATCGTCTCGCCGCGGCCGATCGTGAACGACACGCCGCGCACGACCTCGATCCGGCGGTGCCGGGAGACGAAGGTGGTGGTGAGATCCTCGACCGCCAGGGGCGGGGCCACGGCCGCGTTCATGCCCGCGCCTCCCCTCGCACGTCGAGCAGATCCCGCAGGCCGTCGCCGAGGACGTTGAAGGCGACCGACGCGACGAGGATCGCCAGCGCGGGGATCGCCGCCAGGAACGGCGCGGAGTAGATGTACTGCGTGTGCTCGCTGACCATGAGCCCCCACTCCGGAGTCGGCGGGGAGATCCCGAGCCCGAGGAAGCTCAGCCCGGCCGCGTACACAATGGACAGTCCGATCAGCGCGGTGCAGTACACGATCACCGGCGGGGCGACGTTGGGCAGCACCTGCCGCAGCGCGATGGCCGAGCGGGTGGCCCCGCTGGCCCGCGCCGCCTCCATGTAGTCCAGGTCCACCAGCCGTCGCGTCTCCGTCTCGGCGACGCGCGCCACCGGCGGGACGAGGATCACCGCGAGCGCGATGATCGCGTTGGACAGCCCGGACCCGAGCGCGGCGGCGATGGCGACCGCGAGCAGCACCGCCGGGAACGCGTAGAACACGTCCAGTGTGCGCATGATCAGCCGCTGGCCCCACTTGCCGGACAGGCCCGCGGTGACCCCGAGCCCGGTGCCGACGAGCGCGGCGAAGGCCACCGGGACCAGACCGGCCAGCAGCGACAGACGGGTTCCGTCGACGAGGCGGGCCAGCACGTCGCGGCCCTGGCCGTCGGTGCCGAGGAGGTGGCCGGGGGTGCCGGCCGGCAGCAGCCGGTGCGCGGTGTCGCCCGCGACGGGGTCACCCGCCAGCAGGGGCCCGACGAGGGCGGTGAGCACGATCAGGAGGACCACCGCGGCGGCGACGGTGGCGCTCGCCGTCATCCGGCGGCGGCGCGCCGGGGCGGCGGCCGTTACGGCATCGGGCAGCGACGCCGCCGGTGCCGGTTCGGTCAGTGCGGTCATCGAAGACACTCCTCGAGGAGTTCGGTCGGTGGGGACGGGGACCGGCGACGCTGCCGTCAGGTGCGAATGCGGGGGTCGACGAGGCCGTGCAGCGCGTCGACCACGAGGTTGATCAGCACGAACGCGAACGCGGAGACCAGCACGCCCGCCTGGATCACCGGCAGGTCGCGCTGGGTGATCGACTGGTAGACCAGCAGCCCGATGCCGGGCCACGCAAACACCGCCTCGACGAACACGACACCGCCGAGCAGGTAGCCGACCTGCAGGCCCGCGACGGTCAGCAGCGACGGCACGGTGTTGTGGAACGCGTGGCGCATCACCCGGGGCCGCGACAGGCCGCGCGCGGTGAGCGCCTCCACGAAGTCCATGCTCATCACGTCGAGCACGGACGAGCGGAACATCCGCGCGATGATCCCCGCGGGAACCAGCGCCGCGGTGACCGCGGGCAGGATGAGATGGTCGACCAGGTCCGCGAAACCGCCGTCGCCGTTGGGGTTGTGCATGCCGCTGACAGGAAACAGGCCCGCGTTCGACGCGAGGTAGATGATCAGCAGCAGGCCGATGGAGTACTGCGGCACGGAGATCGAGAACAGTGCGAACGCGTTGCCGAGCCGGGCCGCGATACCGGTGCGGCGCAGGCCGGTCAGGGCACCGACGAGCAGTCCCAGCACGATGGCGAGCGCGCCGGCCGCGACCGTGAGGACGAGTGTGTTCAGCAGCGCGTCCAGCACGATCGGCGCGACCGCGTCGTGGCGGGTGATGCTCGTGCCGAAGTCGCCGGTGAGGGTGTGGCCGAGCCAGGTGAAGTACTGCACCGGCAACGGGTTGTCGAGCCCGAGCCGCGCGTGCAGGGCGGCCCTGGCCTCCGGGCTGCCGGTCGGGCCGAGCATCGAGGCGACCGGGTCACCGGGGATGATCTTGATGGTGATGAAGATGACGATCGAGACGCCGATCAGGATCGGGATCGTCATCAGCAGCCGTCGTCCGAGATAACCGGGCATCACGCCTCCTGCGCGACTGGGGGCAGGCGACGTTGCCGGCGGTTTCGGGGAAGTTGGGCCAGCAGCGCGATGCGGTCGCCCCGCACCCTGGCGAACGCGTATTCCAGCGGCCGTCCGCGGCGGTCGCGGACGAGCCGTTCGAACAGCATCAGCGGTGCGCCCGCCGGCACGTCGAGGACCGCGGCGGCCTCGTCGTCGGCGACGATCGCCTCCACCGCCTGATCGGTCACGCCGAGCTCGAACCCGGCCGCCTCGTAGACCGAATACCACTCGGTCACCGTCCGCCCGTGCCGCACGACGCCGAGCAGAGGTATCGGCACGTAGGCCGTGCAGGCGTAATACGGCTCGGTGCCCAGCACGGCGAGGTACTCGATCACGCCGCACTCGGCGCCCATCGGCAGGTCGAGCCGATCGGCGACGCGCGGCGCGGCCACCTCCTGACTGATCGCGAGAATGCGGTGCGACACCCGTTCCAGCGCCGGTTCGGGACCGTGGAGGTGGCTGAAGGCGTGGCACACCTTGGACGCGACGGAGAACGTGCCGGTCCCCTGCACGCGCTTGACGAGTCCTTCCTCGCGCAGGAGGGCCAGAGCGTCTCGGATCACCTGACGGCTGGCCGAAAAGGACAACATGAGTTCGGCTTCGCCGGGCAACGCCCCGGCGGGTAACTCCTCGTGCACGATGGCCGCACGGAGCAGATCCCGCACCCGGCGGGCGGCGCTGAGACGACGCTTGGTCCGCGGATCCATTCTGGCCTGCTTCATGCAGGAAGCGTGCGCTCGCCGCCGTTTGTCCGGAAGGCCGGAAGCGTAACGCCGTCGTTAAGCCGGAAGCCTCCGCGCGGGAATCGGCCTGACCTGCGCGTAACCCGTCACCGAGCGCCGATACGCGGGATCGGCGCACCTTCCGGCCGGAAGTTTTTCCCGTACTGGCACCGAAGTCGATCTCACGGCCGGCCGGTGGGGCTCGGCCCCGGCACCGGGCCGGGTGATCACCGGGACTCGCCGGCCGGCTGTCCCTTCCGGCGATTCGCTCCGGCGGGTGAGACGGGAAGACCCTCGCTCCCCGCGGCGTTAGTGTGCGGCATGACCGCC
Organism: Amycolatopsis sp. NPDC049253; assembly: GCF_040678995.1. NCBI lineage: Bacteria > Bacillati > Actinomycetota > Actinomycetes > Pseudonocardiales > Pseudonocardiaceae > Amycolatopsis > Amycolatopsis sp. NPDC049253. The sequence continues at coordinate 19,969 of NZ_JBFAQX010000011.1, forward strand.
GATCTGGAACACGTCCGCGCGCTGTCCCTGCAGGAGAACGGCCTCGCGACCATCTCGACCACCCGCGCAGACGGGACGGTGCACTCGTCCGTCGTCAACGCCGGGGTCTTCGACGACCCCGTGACCGGCAAACCCGGCGTCGCCCTCGTGGCGATGGGCGGGGCGTACAAGCTCAAGCTGCTGCGTGCCACCGGCCACGCGACGCTCACATTCCGCCGCGGCTGGGACTGGGTGTCGGTGACCGGGAAAACCCACCTCATCGGGCCCGACGACCCGGACGAGGCCTTCGACCCGGCCGGCCTGCCGACGCTGCTGCGCGACGTCTTCAAGGCCGCTACCGGAACGCACGACGACTGGGCCGAGTACGACCGCGTGATGGCCGAGGAGCGCCGCGTCGCCGTGTTCGTGGCGGCCGACCGGATCATCGGCAACCGCTGACGCCCGGCGGCGAGCCCGCGCTGTCCGGCGCGGGCTCGCCGTGGCTACTTCTTGGCCTTGCCGCTGTCCTCAGTGGACAGAGCCGCGACGAAGGCCTCCTGCGGGACCTCGACCCGGCCCACGGTCTTCATGCGCTTCTTGCCTTCCTTCTGCTTCTCGAGCAGCTTGCGCTTACGCGAGATGTCACCGCCGTAGCACTTGGCGAGCACGTCCTTGCGGATCGCGCGGATCGTCTCGCGCGCGATGATGCGCGAGCCGATGGCCGCCTGGATCGGCACCTCGAACTGCTGGCGCGGGATCAGCTCGCGCAGCCGAGTGGCCATCCGGTTGCCGTAGCCATAGGCGGCGTCCTTGTGCACGATGGCCGAGAACGCGTCCACGGTCTCGCCCTGCAGCAGGATGTCGACCTTCACCAGCTCGGCGACCTGGTCGCCCGCCTCTTCGTAGTCGAGCGAGGCGTACCCGCGCGTGCGCGACTTCAGCGTGTCGAAGAAGTCGAAGATGATCTCCGCGAGCGGGATGTTGTAGCGCAGCTCCACGCGGTCCTCGGACAGGTAGTCCATGCCGAGCAGCACACCGCGCTTGCTCTGGCACAGTTCCATGATCGTGCCGACGAACTCGCTCGGCGCGAGGATGCTGACCTTCGACACCGGCTCGTGGACCTCGGAGATCTTGAGCCCGCCAGGCCAGTCGGACGGGTTGGTGACCACGACCTCGCTGCGGTCCTCCAGCACCACGCGGTAGACCACGTTGGGCGCGGTGGAGATCAGGTCGAGGCCGAACTCGCGCTCGAGGCGGTCGCGCGTGATCTCCAGGTGCAGCAGGCCGAGGAAGCCGCAGCGGAAGCCGAAGCCCAGCGCGACCGACGTCTCCGGTTCGTAGGCGAGCGCCGCGTCGTTGAGCTGCAGCTTCTCCAGCGCCTCGCGCAGCTCCGGGTAGTCGGAGCCGTCGACCGGGTACAGGCCCGAGTAGACCATCGGCTTCGGCTCGCGGTAACCGGCCAGCGGTTCGGTGGCGCCGTGCCGCTCGGACGTGACGGTGTCACCGACCTTCGACTGGCGGACGTCCTTCACACCGGTGATCAGGTAGCCCACCTCGCCGACGCCGAGGCCCTTGCTGGGCTTGGGCTCCGGCGAGATGATGCCGACCTCCAGCAGCTCGTGGGTCGCGCCGGTGGACATCATGCGGATCTTCTCGCGCGGGGTGATCTTGCCGTCGACCACGCGGATGTAGGTGACGACGCCGCGGTAGGTGTCGTAGACCGAGTCGAAGATCATCGCGCGCGCCGGCGCGTCCGCGTCGCCGACCGGCGCCGGGACCTGGCGAACGACCTCGTCGAGCAGCGCGCCGACGCCGACGCCCGTCTTCGCCGAGACGCGCAGCACGTCGGTGGGCTCGCAGCCGATGATGTGCGCCAGCTCGGCCGCGTACTTGTCCGGGTCGGCCGAGGGCAGGTCGATCTTGTTGAGCACCGGGATGATCTGGAGGTTGTTCTCCAGCGCCAGGTACAGGTTGGCCAGCGTCTGCGCCTCGATGCCCTGTGCGGCGTCGACCAGCAAGATCGCGCCTTCGCACGCTTCCAGGGCGCGCGAGACCTCGTAGGTGAAGTCCACGTGGCCGGGGGTGTCGATCATGTGCAGCACGTGGTCCTGGCCCGCCACCTGCCAGGGCAGGCGGACGTTCTGGGCCTTGATCGTGATGCCGCGCTCACGCTCGATGTCCATCCGGTCGAGGTACTGCGCGCGCATCGCCCGTTCCTCGACGACGCCGGTGAGCTGCAGCATGCGGTCCGCCAGCGTCGACTTGCCGTGGTCGATGTGGGCGATGATGCAGAAGTTGCGGATCAGTTCCGGCGGCGTGAAGGTGGTGTCGGCGAACGTCTTGGGCGCTGTCACTCGTGTGGTCCTCGGGAAAGGTCGGGGGTGGCCGCTTCCTATCGTCCCATGGACCTCCGGGTGCGGTTGGGGGTCATCCCCGATGCGAGCGCGCCGGGCTCGTGATGACCTCGAAGGATGAGCACTCCACACCCTCCCCCGGGGACCTTCGACACCGCGCTGGACCGGGCATTCGGGCACCCCAGCGGCCTGCTGGGCCGCGTCGGCGGCTGGCTGATGTCACGCGGCAACGCCGCCACCGAGCACCGGCTCGTGGACCTGGCGCGGCTGGAACCCGACGAAACCGTGCTGGTCGTGGGCCCCGGCCCGGGCGTCGGCCTCGACGCCGCGAGCCGGCTGGCCGGCGAGGTCATCGGCGTCGAACCGTCGGCCGAGATGCGCGCCCTGTGCCGTGAACGCTGCGGCGATCGCGTGGAGCTGCGCGACGGCACGGCCGCGTCGACCGGCTGTGCCGACGCTTCCGTGGACGTCGTGCTGAGCGTCAACAACGTCCAGCTCTGGGACGACCGCGAGGCCGGCTTCGCCGAGCTGTTCCGCGTGCTGCGCCCCGGTGGCCGGCTGCTGCTGTCCGCGCACGAGAAGTGGCTGCCCGTCCCCCGGCACGAGCTGGCCGCCGAGGTCACCGCAGCGGGCTTCACCGACCTGCAGACGTGGACCTGGGAGCCCCCGGGCTTCGCGACACTGGCGGCGCAGTTGCGGGCCCGCAAGCCCTAGCGGGAGTCCCTCCGCAGCGGGTGGTCGGCCGGCACCTGCACCAGGACGATGCGCAGGCCGTCCGGGTCGGTGATCCAGGCCTCGTCGAGCCCCCACGGCTCGCGGCGCGCCCCGCGGACCGGCGTGACGCCGCGCGCGGCCAGCTCCTCGAGCGTCGCCGGCAGGTCGCGGACCTGCAGCCAGAGGTCGACGGCCGCCGAGGGTGTCGCGTCGTTGCCGCCCACGACCTCGATCGAACCGCCGCCCGCGAAGAAGACCGTGCCACCGGGGAACTCGCGCCGAATCGCCAGCCCGAGCGTGTCCCGGTAGAACGCGGTCGAGGCCTCCAGGTCGCGCGGGTGGATCAGCACCCGGCTGCTCAGTACGTCCATGCGTCCTGCCTACCCGAGTGGCTCAGGCCACCGCAATCGCGACGATCCCGGCCAGCACCACCAGCGAGCCCGCCAGCCGGCGCGCCGCGTTCCGCTCACCGAGCACGAACCACGCCGCGAGCCCGCCCAGCACGATCGACAGCTCCCGTGCCGGCGCGACCAGGCTGACCGGCGCCATCCGCAGCGCGTAGAGCACCAGCAGGTACGCCGCGGGCGAGGCGATCCCGACGATCAGCGTCTCCTTGCGGTGCTCGCGCCACAGCTTGCCGACTTCGGCGCGGTCGCGCAGGGCCGCGGGCGCCAGCAGCACGCTCTGCACCAGCGCGCCGCCGCCGAAGTACACCAGCGGCGGCACCGCGAGCGTCGTCACGGAGTGGGCGTCCCAGAGCGTGTAGGCCGCGATGGTCGCGCCGGTGAGCACGCCGTAGAACACACCGGCGCGGCGCGCTTTGACGTCGGCCTCGCTCCCGCCGAGGCTGATCACGAGCACGCCCGCCACCACCAGGAACGCTCCGATCAGGCCCAGCACGCCGGGGTGCTCGTGCAGCACGAGCACCGCCGCCAGCACCGACAGCAGCGGCCCGGTGCCGCGCGCGAGCGGGTACACGATCGACAGGTCGCCGACGGCGTACCCGCGCTGCAGCACCGTGCCGTACGCCACGTGCAGCACGGCCGTCACCGCGGCGGCGAGCAGCCACGTCCACTGTGGACGTTCGTGTTCGACCAGGAGCGCGATGACGGTTATCGGGAGCAAGACCACGGCCGAGACGGTGTAGTACAGCCACACGAACCGCGGCCCGCCGAAGGTGACGCGCTTGGCCGCGAGGTTCCACCCCGCGTGCACGACGGCGGCGATGAGGACGAACGACAGAGCTGTGGTGTTCACCGGACCCCTTCGGGTCTTCCGCGCACGCGGAAGGCCGGGTCCTCCAGGCTTTTGTCCCGTCAGATGAACGGCGGGCGTCGGGCCGCGCCGATGGTGCCGCTCGGACCTGTCCCGCCGGCCCTGGTTGTCTTGCGTCTTGCGTCGTGTGTTGCTTTGCGGTGCGGCGGGCCGGCAGCGGAACCCTAGGCACTGCGCTCTCCACCGTAGCCGAACCGATCACTCCGGGCCGCCCGAGGGGGCCGCGAGCAGGCCTGTTAGGCTTTCCCGTCGTTGCCGTGCGGCATTCCGTCAGGGAGGAAACCCGGCCGCGCCTGTCTTCACGCCAGGCGCCCGGAGCCACTTCGACGCGGCAGCGACCTTCACCGAGACGAAAGCAGGACGCCTTCATGGCCAACATCAAGTCCCAGATCAAGCGCATCACCACCAACGAGAAGGCCCGTCAGCGCAACCTGGCGATCCGCTCCTCGGTGAAGACCGCGATCCGCAAGTTCCGCGAGGCCGCCGACTCCGGCGACAAGACCAAGGCCCTCGAACTCCAGCGCGACGCCGCCCGCAAGCTCGACAAGGCCGTCACCAAGGGCGTCATCCACGCCAACCAGGCCGCCAACAAGAAGTCGGCTCTCGCGAAGCGCGCGAACCAGCTCTGAGCTGATCGCAGCACCCTGCCAGACCTGAAAAGCCCGGTGACCGCCTGGTCACCGGGCTTTTTCGTGCGTTCTCCGGGTCCGCCGGCGAGCAGCAGCCCTGTGCACTGAGAAACCCCGGCGACAGTCGCTCATCCGGCGGAGGGCTGATGCCAAGCCTGCGCACGCACCGGGCAACCGCCCGGATCATCTCGCGCGGGAAGGACCTGCTCACGAACCGCGCAGCGGGATCACGACGTGCTCAGCAACCCCCCATCCCGCACGACAAATACCTGCTCACGAGCCGCCCGGCGGGATCGCGGCAGGCCCAGCAACCACCCAGGCCATCCCGCGCGACAAGAAGCTGCTCACGAGCCGCCCGCCGGGATCGCGGCGGGATCGCGGCGGGCCCGGCGACCGCCCGGGTGACCGCGCGCTGCAGCGACCGTCGGGCGCGTCGCAGCTTTCCGAGCGTCGGCCTCGGCCGCGCCGGGCAGCGGGCCGAACTACGCCCGGCCGAGCAGCGTCAGCGTTCGCCCTTGGCGGCGACGACCTCGACGACCGCGCGTTCCAGGGCGTAGTCCGCATCGGCCGCCACGCCCTTGACCTCGGCGTTCAGGCGGGCAACCACGCGCATCGCCGTGGCGAGGCCGTCCTGGCCCCAGCCGCGGGACTGGCCCTGCGCCTTGCGGATCTTCCACGGCGGCATGCCCAGCTCGCCCGCCATCTGGTTCGGGTTGCCGCGGCCGGCGGCGGACACGCGGGCGATCGTGCGCACCGCGTCGGCGAGGGCGTCGGCGACCAGCACGTGCGGCACGCCCAGCTGCATGGCCCAGCGCAGCGACTCCAGGGCCGCCGCGCGGTCGCCGCCCACGGCCTTCTCCGCCACGGCGAAGCCGGTCACGTCGGCGCGGCCGGTGTGGTAGCGGCGCACGGCCTGCTCGTCGACCACACCGCCGGTGTCCGCGACGAGCTGCGTCGCCGCGGAGGAGAGCTCGCGCAGGTCGGAGCCGACGGTGTCCATCAGCGCCATCACGCCCGCCGCGTCGATCTTGCCCCCGACCCGGCGCACCTCGTTGCGCACGAACGACTCGCGCTCGGCGGGCTTCGTCAGCTTCGGGCACTCGGTGATTTCCGCGCCCGCCTTTTTCAGCGCCGCGGGCAGCGCCTTGGCCGCCTTGCTGCGCCCGCCGCCGTTGTGCACGACCACGAGCACGATCCCGTCGGCGGGCGCCTTGAGGTACGCCATCACCGCGTCCGCCAGCTCCTGCGAGATGTCCTGCGCGGAGTCGAGCACGATGACCCGCCCCTCGCTGAACAGCGAGGGGCTCACCAGCTCGGCGAGCACGGGCGGTGTGAGTTCGGACACCCGGTTGCGCGTCATCTCGGCCGTCGAATCCACGGCCCGCGCGGCGTCCAGCGACGCGCGGACAGCCCGCTCGATGAGCAGTTCTTCCTCACCGAGGACGAGGTGGAGCGGCGCGGGTGCGGTGGTCACCCCGCCATCCTCTCACCCGCCCGGTCCCGTGCCCGCTCCGGTGATGTGCGCCGCCACCGTGGCACGAGGTGATCGCCATGTCGTACGGTGTACCCGAGGCAGCGCCCGGCACCACCGGAAACACGACGGCGCGCCGACAACTGAACACCGCTCATCCAGAGGGGCAGAGGGAACGGCCCGACGAAGCCCCGGCAACCGGCGTACAGCCTGTCTTCCCGAATTTGCGGGATAGCTGACGACCACGGTGCCAATTCCGGCCCGCTTTTGCGGGGCAGATGAGGAAAGGAACCTCGCGATGACCGTTACCCTCGGCACGACCTCCACCAAGAAGACCCTGGACCTCGGTCCGGCCGTCGAACTGGTGTCGAAGGAAGAGGGCCACCGGCAGCCGCTCGCCCCGGAGTTCGTGTCCGCGGAGGACTTCTCACCGCTCGAGGTCGCCTACGACTTCGGCCGCGTGCGCCGCGAAGACATCGAGGCCGGCCCCAAGAACATCTGGCGCTACAAGAAGCTCCTTCCCGTCCCCTCGACCGTCGAGGAGATCCCGAACACCGAACCCGGCGCCACCCGCCTGGTGAAGGCCGACCGGCTGGCCAAGGCCCTGGGCCTGAAGTCCCTGTGGGTCAAGGACGACACCGGCAACCCCACGCACTCCTTCAAGGACCGTGTGGTCGCCGTCGCGCTGGCCGCGGCCCGCGAGTTCGGCTTCGAAGTCCTCGCGTGTCCGTCGACCGGCAACCTGGCCAACGCGACGGCCGCCGCCGCGGCCCGCGCCGGCTGGCGGTCGGTCGTGCTGATCCCGAAGTCGCTCGAGCGCGCCAAGATCCTCACCACCGCGGTCTACGACGGTGACCTGATCGCCGTCGACGGCAACTACGACGACGTCAACCGCCTCGCCACGGAGCTCGCCGGCGAGCACCCGACGTGGGCGTTCGTCAACGTCAACGTGCGCCCGTACTACTCCGAAGGCTCCAAGACGCTCGGCTACGAGGTCGCCGAGCAGCTCGGCTGGCGCCTGCCGGAGCAGATCGTGGTGCCGATCGCGTCGGGCTCACAGCTGACCAAGGTGGACAAGGGTTTCCGCGAGCTCGGCCAGCTCGGCCTCGTGGAAGCCAGCCCCTACAAGGTGTTCGGCGCGCAGGCCACCGGCTGCTCCCCCGTCTCGGCCGCGTTCCGCGCCGGCCACGACGTGGTCCAGCCCGTGAAACCCGACACCATCGCCCGCTCGCTCGCGATCGGCAACCCCGCCGACGGCCCCTACGTGCTCGACGTCGTCAACCGCACCGGTGGCGCGGTCGAGGACGTGAGCGACGAGGAGGTCGTGGAGGGTATCCGGCTGCTCGCGCGCACCGAGGGCATCTTCACCGAGACCGCCGGCGGCGTCACCGTCGCGACCGCGAAGAAGCTCATCGAAGCCGGCAAGATCGACCCCGACGCCGAGACCGTGCTGCTCATCACCGGCGACGGCCTCAAGACGCTCGACGCCCTCGAAGGCCGCATCGGCCCCAAGGCGACCGTGCCCCCGTCGGCCGAGGCCGTGAGCAAGGCCCTCGGCCTCTGACCGCCGGGCCCGCGGGCCGCTCCCCTAGCGGGGCGGCCCGCGTGGCTCACCCCGGCGCGCCACCGCCGGCCCGCCGGCATCGGGCAGCACGGCCGTGTCACCGTCCACATCGGTCCGCGTCACTAGCACACCCAACGTCCCCAGCACGTCCACTGTGGACTTCGCCGGATGGCCGTAGCTGTTGCCCGCGCCCACGCTGATCATCGCCGCCCGCGCACCCACAGCCTCGAGGAACCGGGGCAACGAGTAGCGCGACCCATGATGGGGAACCTTCAGCACGTCGGCGTGCAGATCCACCCCCTCGGCCAGCAAGTCGGCCTGCGCGGCCAGTTCCACGTCTCCGGTCAGCAGCACCCTCCCCGCTGCCGTGGTCGCCCGCAGCACCACGGAACTGTTGTTGATCATCGTGCCGTCCTGCAGGGCCGCCGCGCGGGCTGTGACGTAGCGCGGCCCGAGCACGTCCAGCGACAGCCCCGGCCAGTCGAGCCGCTGCCCGTCGCTCAGCTCCAGCAGCGGAACGTGGTGTGTCGCCGCCTCCTGCGACACCTGCTGCCACGCCCACGTCGGCGCCCGTCCGGGCCCGACCGCGATCGCTCCCACGGCCCGGCCGTCGAACACCGACGACAGCCCGCCGATGTGGTCGGCGTGCAGGTGGCTGAGCACCAGCAGCGGGATCCGCTCCACGCCGAGCCGCCGCAGGCACTCGTCCACCGGCCCCGGCTCCGGTCCGGTGTCCACGACCACCGCGCGCCCGGGCTCCGCGGTTGCCAGCACCACGGCGTCGCCCTGGCCGACGTCGCACTCCACCATTGCCCAGCCCTTCGGCGGCCAACCGGGCGAGAGCACCCGCGGCGGCACCACGATCAGCAGCACCGCCACCAGCGCCATCGCCACCAGCAGCCGCGCGCGCCGGAACCGGAACACGACCACCACCACGACCAGCACCCCGGCCGCGCACACCCCACCCCACCAGCCACCCGGCCAGGTCAGCACCGCGCCCGGCGCACGGGCCCCGTGCCGCGCGACGGTGATCAGCCAGCGAGCCTCCGGATCGGCCAGGTGCACCAGCACGTGCCCGGCCCCGGGCCACCACGGACCGACCACCGTGGCCAGCACCCCGAGCACCGTGACCGGCGCGACGACGGGCGCCACCAGCACGTTGGTCACCACCGAGACGAGGCTCACCGTGCCCGCCATGCCCGCGATGACCGGCGCGGTGACCACGAACGCCGCCAACGGCACCGCGATACCCTCGGCGTATCCCGGCGGAATCCCCCGGCGCACCAGCGAATCCGCCCAGCGCGGCGCGAGCAGCACCAGCCCCGCCGTCGCGAACACCGACAACGCGAACCCGAAGTCCGCCGCCATCACCGGATCCCACGCGACGAGCACGCACACCGAGAACGCCAGCGCCGGCAACGCGGAGCCACGCCGGCCCAACGCCAGCGCGAGCAGCGCCACCCCGCCCATCACCCCGGCGCGCAGCACACTCGGCGCCGGGCCGACGAGAATCAGGAAGCCACCCAAGCACAATCCCGCCGCGGCCGCCGACACCCGCGGCCCGATGCGCAGCAACCGGCACAACAGCAGCACCGAACCGCACAGGATCGCCAGATTTCCCCCGCTGACGGCCATCAAGTGCGTGAGCCCCGACTCCGTGAACTCCTGCTCGACCTGCTCCGGCAACGCACTCGTGTCGCCCAGAACCAGCCCGGGCAGCAGCCCCGCCGGCTCCTCCGGCAACACCGCGCACAACTCGTGCAGCCCCGCCCGCAACGCCGCGGCCGCCCGCTGCCACCACGGCGCCGGCGTGACCCCGACCGGAGCGCCCTGCACGTAAACGACCGCGGCCGTCAGCTCACCCCCACGCGCCGGCGCCAGGCGACCCGACCCCGTGACCTCCTGGCCCGGCAGGAGATCACCCCACCCGGCCACCGGTGCGAGCAGCAGGACCCGGCCGGTGGACTCCACCTTCCGACCGTCCACTGTGGCCGACTCCACCCGGGCGTCGATCGCCACCGATCTCGTGCCCGCCTGCTGATCGGCGTAGCCGGCGCTGTGGATCGGCCGTGGTCGTTCGGTGACCTCGACGCGGATCGTGCCGGTCACCCCGTGGGCGGCGGCCTGGCCGAGCGCGTCCTGCTCCGCTCCCCTGATGCGCCACGCCGTCGGCAGCGCCACGACGAGCCCCAGAACCAGCAGCGCGCCGGCCGCGCCGAGCCACCTCCCCCCGCCGCCGTGCGAGCAACACGGCGGACAGAACCGCTGCCACGACGCCGGAAACCTCGGCCGCCCACCACCCGAGCCGCAGCCCCGCCAGGGTGCCGACCCAGGCCGCCAGTGCTGCCGGGACGAGCCGAAGGTCGTGGTCACGCCACGAGGGCGCGGCTTCCGGCTGGACGAACATCATCCGACCGTCACCTGCTCGCGCAGCTTCTCGAACTTGCTTTCTCCGATGCCTTCCACGTCACGAAGTTGCTCGACGCTGGAGAAGCCACCGTGCTGGGTGCGCCAGTCGATGATGCGGCCGGCGGTGACCTCGCCGACGCCGGGCAGCGTGTCGAGCTGCTCAGGCGTGGCCGAGTTGAGGTCGAGCTTGCCCGGTGCCGCACCGGCGCCTGCCGGGACCGAGGACGCGACCGCGATGCCGACGGCGAGCTGCTCGCCGTCGGTGAGCTTGCGGGCGAGGTTCAGGCCGGAGAGATCAGTGCCGGGATCCGCGCCGCCGGCGGCCCGCACCGCGTCGGCCACGCGCGAGCCGGCCGGAACGGTGACGAGACCGGGTGCGCGGACGTGGCCGATCACGCTGATCACCAGCTTCGCCGACGTCGAAGACGCCGGCGCCGCGACGGACGGGTGCGCCTTCGCGCTCGGCAGGGACGGCGCCACTTCCGTCGCAGGCGCTCCGCTGAACACTGCGAACCCCGCGGCGATCAGCACGGCCACGACCACAACCCCCAGTACGACGAGGACTCGGGGGTTTTTCAGCACGCCGGGCAGACCGGGGTGGGCCGGGTCGGCGCCGCCGGGCAACCAGCGCCGGACCAGCCGGCCGCCGGGCCCGACGGTGCGTGGGCCCGCCGCCAGCTGGTCGGCCAGCCAGGCGAGCCTGGCGTTCACGGGAGTGCCCGGATCACGGGCGGTCTGCTCGAACACACGTGCGACGCTAGGCGCTGATCGACACCGGCCACCAGGCCGAATCCGCCAGCCTGTGGATAACTGCCCCCTTGTGGACAACTCGGCCTCCGCGACAGCCGAACGCCGATTCCGGTCGGCCCGCGGTGCCATGCTGACGCCCATCGCCGCCCTCGACGGCGCTCCACGGGAGGGACCCCATCATGACGAACGAAGCCGAGATCCGCGCCCTGATCGAAAACTGGGCCGCTGCCGTCCACGCGGGAGATCTGGACGGCGTCCTCGCCGACCACTCCGACGGCATCGTGATGTTCGACGTCCCGCCACCCCACGAAGGGATCCGCGGGATCGACGCGTACCGCGAAACCTGGCCACCGTTTTTCGTCTGGCAGGCGGAAGGTGCGACGTTCACCGTCCTGGAGCTCGACGTGACCGCCGGCGACGACGTGGCGTACGCCTGGGCGCTTCTGCGGTGCGGCACCCCCGCCGATCCACCGGGCCACCACCTGCGGCTGACCATCGGCCTGCGCAAAGACCAGGGTCGCTGGGTGGTGGCGCACGAGCACCACTCGTTCGCCGCCGTCGACGCCGACGCCGCCGAAAACGCCCCCGTGAAATCCGCCCGGGTTGAAAGTGAACGATGACTCATGATAAACCTGAGTCCTGGTTCACTTTCAGGAGGTGTTGGTCATGACCCCCAAGGTCGCCCTGGTCACGGGCGCTTCGTCGGGTATCGGAGAGTCCACCGCGCGAGAGCTGCTGGCGCGTGGCTACACGGTCTATGGCGCCGCGCGAAGGGTGGCGCGGATGGCGGACCTCGCCGCGCGTGGGGTGCGGACGATCGCACTGGACGTGACGGACGAGGAGTCCGCGGAGAAGGCCGTGGCGGCGATCGTCGCGGAGTCCGGCCGGATCGATCTGCTGGTGAACAACGCCGGTTACGGCTCGTACGGCGCGGTCGAAGACGTGCCCTTGTCGGAGGCCCGCTACCAGTTCGAGGTGAACGTGTTCGGGGCCGCGCGGCTGATCCAGCTCGTGCTGCCCGTGATGCGAGCACAGCGCTCGGGCCGGATCGTGAACATTTCCTCGATGGGCGGCAAGATCCACACCCCGCTGGGCGCCTGGTACCACGGCACGAAGTTCGCGCTGGAGGGGTTCTCCGACGCGCTGCGGATGGAGGTGCGGCCCTTCGGGATCGACGTGGTCGTGATCGAGCCCGGCGGGATCGCGACGGAGTGGGGCAACATCGCCGTGGACCACATGAAGGAGGTCTCCGGCGAGGGCGCGTACTCGGACCTGACCGGGAAGCTGGCGAAGGGCATGACCTCGGGTATCAACGCGCGGCTGATGTCCCAGCCGTCCGTGATCGCGAAGACCGTCGCCAAGGCTGCGACCGCCCGGCGCCCGCGCACACGTTACGCTGCGGGTTTCGGCGCGAAGCCCTTGATTTTCCTGCGCCGCGTCCTGCCCGACCGCGCGTTCGACACCCTGATCATGAGGGCCGTCGCGAGCTGACCCCGGAGAACCGATGGAGCCGTCCCGCCCATTGCGCGCCGACGCGGTGCGCAACCGCACGAAGATCCTCGACGCGGCGCGGGAGCAGATCACCCGGTTCGGCCCCGACGTCCCGATGGACACCATCGCCGAGGCCGCGGGGGTCGCCGTGGGCACGTTGTACCGGCATTTCCCGACGAAAACCGACCTCGTCACGGCGGTGATCGGCGAGCACAGCCAACTGATCACCGAGGCGATCGAGGCGGCGGCCGAGCGGGTGGCCGGCGGCGCCGACGCGATGACGGAGATCTCGGCGCTGATGAGCCACATCGTCGAGGCGGCGGCCGACGACCGGGCGGTGAAGGCCGCGGCGCAGAACGTCGGGGCGGAGTACCTCACGCCCGAGCAGGAGAGCCGCAGCCGCGCGGCCACGACACGGATGATCGAGGCCGCCCAGCGCGACGGCAAACTGCGCGACGACGTGACGGCCGACGACTTCTACCTGCTCATCCTGACGGCGCCGACGGACGTCGAGCCGGCTGTGCGGGCGCGGTGGCTGGAGCTGTTCCTCGCGGGCTTCACCACCGGCAAGGGCTGAAACCCTTACCGGCGGGGAGGATCACCGCTCCCGCTGCACGACCACCCCGAGCACGCCCGGCCCGGTGTGCGCGCCGATCACGGCGCCCAGCTCCGAGACCACGCAGCCGCCGGCGCAGCCGGGCACGGCTTCCTCCAGGCGGTTGGCCAGCTCGACGGCTCGTTCCGGCGAGGCGAGGTGGTGCACGGCGAGCTCGACCGGGCCTTCGCCGGCCGCCTCCACGGCGAGCTCGACCAGCCGCGCCATGGCCCGGTTCATGGTCCGGACCTTTTCCAGCGGAAGGATGCGCCCTTCGGACATGTGCAACACCGGCTTCACCGCGAGCGCCGTGCCCAGCAGCGCCGCCGCCGATCCGATGCGGCCACCGCGGCGGAGGTGCTCGAGGGTCTCGACCACGAACAGCGTGGACGAGCGACCGGCGGCCTCGACCGCGGCCGCCTCGACGTCGACGGCCGATTTGCCGGCGGTGGCGGCGACCGCGGCGTGCAGCGCGGCGAACCCGAGTCCCATCGCGGTCGTGCGCGAGTCGACCACGCGCACGAGGTCCGGACCGACCTCCTGCGCGGCGAGCACGGCGGCCTCCCACGTGCCGGAGAGCTCTTTGGACAGGTGCACCGACACCACGGACTCGGCGCCGTCGTCGAGCGCGGCGCGGAAGACGGTCGCGAACTCGGCGGGAGTGGGCCGGGATGTGGTGACGATTTTGCGCTCCCCCAGCGCTTCCGCGAGCGCGGCGGGCCCCATCTCGGTGCCGTCGTAGGAGACGGCACCGTCGACGAGGACGTGCAAGGGCACCACGCGCACCGAGTGCCGGTCGGCGAAGCCCTCCGGCAGATGGGCGGTGGAGTCCGTGATCACGGCGACCGACACGCCGTCAGCCTACGTGGCCGGGGCGCAAAGCCGGTGTCATCAGCTTCGCCATGGCCGTGCCGACTGCTTCGTGTCCCGCCCAGCCCCAGTGCATGCCGTCGGGGTTGCCCTCGCCGCCGAGCACGTGGTCGCCCACGACGGAGGGGAGGTCGAGCAGCGGAACGTCCAGGCGCGCGCCCCACGCCGCCATCGCGGCGGCCGCGGCGGGGCGGGCGGTGTGGACGCGGCCGTACGCGTCGGCGCGGTGCACCGACGGCAGCATGCCGAAGATCGGCAGCTCGGGCCGCAACACGCGCAACGCCTCCACGGCGAGGTCGAGGTAGTGCACGGTCAGCTTCGCGGGCAGCACCGCGGGCCGGCCCCGAAGCACGACGGACAACCGCGGCTGCGCGGCGAGATACGCGCCGCGCACGATCCGGCGCACGCCGTCAGGCCGGAGGTAACGCAAGCCCGTGCGGAGGTAGGTCGGCAGCGGCGACGGGAGCGTGTCCATGCTGCCGATCGCCAGCACGACGGCGTCCACGTGGTGCAGATCGGCCCACACGCGCGGGTCGCCGGTCAGCGACCACCACACGTCGCGCGCAGTCCAGCCGATGCCGGCGACGACGTCGGCGCGCCCGTCGAGCGCGGTGGCCGCGACGTTGGGCCACAGGCGTGGTTCGTCGGCGGCACAGGGACCCTCGGGACCGTGGAAGCTCAGCGAATCACCGAAGACGAGCAGGTGCGAGCCCATCGATCAGCCGGTGATCCCCGCGTTGTACGCATACAGTCGCCAAGCGTCGTCGCGGCGGCCGAGCTCCACCCAGTGGCAGTTCATGATCCCGCCCAGCGACGGCCAGATGTCGATCGGCAGGCCGAGCAGCTTCGCCGTGAGCGCCACGATCAGGCCGCCGTGCGACGCGAGCAGCACCGACTCGCCGGGGTCGGAATTCGGCTGCAGCAGGTCGTTCACGACCTCGCCCGCGCGGCCGGCGACGTCCACTCGGGACTCACCGCCCGGCGGCGCCCACGCGGCGTCGGTGCGCCACTTGTCGCGCTCGCCGGGGTGCGCGGCGTCGACCTCGGGGCCGGTCATGCCCTGCCACTCGCCCAGGTGCGTTTCGCGCAGGCGCTTGTCGATGCGCAGCGGCACGCCGATCGCTTCGGTGAGGACGGTGGCCGTGTCGGTGGCACGGTGCAGGTCCGACGCGATCACCAGGTCGGGCGAGAACCGCGCGAGCGCGGGAACGGCGAAGCGCGCCTGGTTCCAGCCGACCGGGGTCAGCGCGGAGTCGAGGTGGCCCTGCATGCGGCCGGCGGCGTTGTAGTCCGTCTCGCCGTGTCGCCAGAGCAGCAGCCGCTTCAGGCTCACGCGTCCAGGCCGTCCGCGCTGTCCGCCGCGGCGTCGCGATCGGCCGCGGCGGCGGGCTCGAGCCCTTCGACCTCGATGCGCGGGCAGTCCTTCCACAGCCGCTCCAGGCCGTAGAACGAGCGCTCTTCCTGGTGCTGCACGTGGACGACGACGTCGACGTAGTCCAGCAGCACCCAGCGGCCTTCGCGGGCACCTTCGCGGCGCACCGGCTTGTGCCCGCCGATGCGCAGCTTCTCCTCGACGTTGTCGACGATCGCACCGACCTGCCGCTCGTTGGGCGCGGACGCGATCACGAAAGCGTCGGTGATCACGAGCTGGTCGGACACGTCCAGCACGACCACGTCGCTGGCCAGCTTGTCGGCTGCCGCGTGCGCGGCCGCGACGGCCAGCTCTCGTGCCTCGGACGTCGCTGCCACAGTGCTCCTTCAGGGTTCGGGGTACGCCCGGACGAGGGTACCCGGTCACTCACCTCGGTCTTTGCGGTACAGGTCCTTCTTGGCGATGTAGCGGACCACGCCGTCGGGCACGAGGTACCAGACGGGCTCGCCGCGCTCCACCCGCTCGCGGCACCCGGTGGACGAGATCGCCATCGCCGTGACCTCGACGAGGCTGACCTTGCCGCTCGGCAAGTGGTGGGAGTTGAGCCGGTAGCCGGGGCGCGTGACCCCGATGAAGTGCGCGAAGTCGAACAGCTCGTCGGCCTTGTGCCAGGTCAGGATCTGCTCCAGCGCGTCGGCTCCGGTGATGAAGAACAGCTGGTCGTCCGGGTACTCCTCGTGCAGGTCCCGCAGTGTGTCGACGGTGTAGGTCTGGCCGCCGCGGTCGATGTCGACGCGGCTCACGGAGAACACCGGGTTGGACGCGGTGGCGATCACCGTCATCAGGTAGCGGTCCTCGGCGCGCGTCACGACGCGCTCGGACTTCTGCCACGGCTGCCCGGTCGGGACGAAGATGACCTCGTCCAGCGCGAAGCGCGACTGGACCTCACTGGCCGCGACGAGGTGACCGTGGTGCACGGGGTCGAACGTGCCGCCCATGACCCCGATCCGGCGTGGTGACATAGCCGATGAGCCTATACGCGCGGGCGCGCGAGGGCTCCCCGTTCAGCATGCGACCTGCGTAACGCGCAAGCCCGGCCTACCCGCTCCCCAGGAGGAAGGCCGGGCCCGCGCGCCACGCTCCGGCGGTCAAGGGGGCATCGCCGGGCGACCGGTCACCTCCCCCGAGAGGCACCGGTTGCCGAGGAGAGCCGGGACCGCGGGGTGCCTTACGCGGTTCGCAGTTGTGACTTGAGTCACATAACTGTACGCATCCGGTCGCGAACGGTCCGTTCGTGCCACGTCCGGCTCCCGTTCTGTCGGCCGCATGGGGTAGACCGGGGACGTGGACACCACCGAAGCCCTTCGCGAGCGCGCCGAGACCCTGCTGCGTGCGCTCGCCGGCGAAACCGCGACCCTGCGCGAAGACCAGTGGACGGCGATCGAGGCCCTCGTCGCCCACCACCGGCGCGCGCTCGTCGTGCAGCGCACCGGGTGGGGCAAGTCGGCCGTGTACTTCCTGGCCACGGCCCTGCTGCGCGAGCAGGGCGCCGGTCCGACCGTCATCGTCTCGCCCCTGCTCGCGCTCATGCGCAACCAGATCTCGGCGGCCGCGCGCGCTGGGATCCACGCGGCCACGATCAACTCGGCCAACGCGCAGGAGTGGGACCAGGTGCAGGCGGCGGTGGTCGCCGGCGACATCGACGTGCTCCTGGTGAGCCCCGAACGGCTCAACAACCCCGATTTCCGCGACGCCGTGCTGCCGAAGCTCACCGCGAGCGCCGGGCTGCTCGTGGTGGACGAGGCACACTGCATCTCCGACTGGGGCCACGACTTCCGGCCCGACTACCGCCGGCTGCGCACGCTGCTGGGCGACCTGCCCGAAGGCGTGCCGGTGCTGGCCACCACGGCGACGGCCAACGACCGCGTGGCCACCGACGTCGCCGACCAGCTGGGCATCGGCACGGGCGGAGACACGCTCGTGCTGCGCGGCCCGCTCGACCGCGAGAGCCTGCGGCTGGCCGTGGCCGAGCTGCCGACGGACCAGGCGCGCCTGGCCTGGCTCGCCGAGCACCTGGCCGAGCTCCCGGGGTCCGGCATCATCTACACCCTCACGGTCGCGGCGGCCCACGACGTCGCGGCGCTGCTCGGCGAGCGCGGCTACCCCGTCGCTGCGTACACGGGCAAGACCGACCCGGCCGACCGTCAGGCCGCGGAAGACGACCTGCTGGCCAACCGGGTCAAGGCGCTCGTGGCCACGTCGGCTCTCGGGATGGGCTTCGACAAGCCCGACCTCGGGTTCGTGGTGCACCTGGGTGCACCGTCGTCGCCGATCGCCTACTACCAGCAGGTCGGGCGTGCGGGCCGTGGCGTGGAGCGCGCGGAGGTCGTGCTGCTGCCGGGCCGCGAGGACAAGGCGATCTGGGCGTACTTCGGCTCGCTGGCCTTCCCCGACGAGCTACGGGTGTCGCAGGTGCTGAACTCGCTCGCGTACGCCGACCGTCCACTGTCGACAGCCGCGCTCGAGCCGACCGTGGAGCTGTCGCGCTCGCGGCTGGAGATGGTGCTGAAGGTGCTCGACGTCGACGGCGCGGTCCGGCGCGTGCGCGGCGGCTGGGAGAGCACGGGTCAGGAGTGGCAGTACGACCGCGACCGCTACGCCCGGGTCGCGAAAGCGCGCGAGGCCGAGCAGTCGGCGATGCTCGGTTACCTCTCCACGACCGGCTGCCGCATGGAATACCTGCGCCGCCAGCTCGACGACCCGGACGCGGCGCCGTGCGGCCGTTGCGACAACTGCACCGGGCAGCACTGGGACACGGCGGTGTCGGAAGAGGTCGTGGGCGCGACCCGCGAGCGCCTGGACCGGCCGGGCGTCGAGGTGGCCCCGCGCAAGCAGTGGCCCAGCGGGATGAAGGGGCTCGACGTGCCGCTGTCGGGCCGCATCGCCGCCACCGAGCAGGCCGAGCCGGGCCAGGTGCTGGGCCGCCTCACCGACGTCGGCTGGGGCTCACGGCTGCGCGAGCTCGTCGGCCCGGGCGCGGTCGACGACGTGGTCCCGGAGTCGGTGTTCCAGGCCTGTGTGAAAGTCCTGGCGGCGTGGCCGTGGGCGGAGCGCCCGACGGCCGTCGTGGCCGTGCCCTCGGCAACCCGGCCGGTCTTGGTGGCGAACCTCGCGGAGCGCCTCGCCACCCTCGGCCGCCTGGAACACCTGGGCACGCTCGACTCCGCCGGCCCACCCCCGCGGCAGGCCAACAGCGCCCAGCGCCTCGCCGACCTCTGGCAGCGCCTCTCCCTGCCCGACGACGTCGCCACCCGCGTCGCCGAGACCCCCGGCCCCATCCTCCTCGTGGACGACGTCATCGACACCGGCTGGACGATGACTCTGGCTTCCCGCCTCCTCCGCAAGGCGGGCGCGAAGGCGGTGTTGCCCTTCGGTTTGGCCAGCACCTCCTGACCCCACGCACGCCGACGAGCCGCACGGGGACAAACGCACGCAGAGTCGCCACGCGCGCGACGGCGGTCCACGCCCGCGCGGCAAAACAGCAGGTAGCCGCCGGCCACCACCGCTGCCAGCAGCCGCGATTGAGCTGACGGTGGGCGTAAAGGCGGTGCTGCGGTTCGGTTGGGCCACCACCTCCGGAGCCGCCGCCCGCACCGACGATCCGCGCGCACGGGCAACCGGCCGTCAGCCGGGAACTGTTCGGCCGCCACCGCTGCTGGCAGCCGCGGTCGGACTGGCGGGCGGGCGCGAAGGCAGCACTGCCCTTCGGGCCGCCCAGCGCTCCGGACTCGGCAACCAAGGCCACCGCACCCACGGGCCCAGACCACCGAGGCCGTCCGACCAAACCCACATCCAGTCGGTGAAGAACTACCGATCTCCAGGCATTTCTGGCACAGTGCCCTTCCACGCGAGCGGGACGTGGAGGTCGCCATGGCCGGATCGACGGCGGAGGTCGCGACGAGGCACCGGTTGCCGGTGCGGAAGTTGTTCGCCGCCAGTGCCGGGAATGCGCTGGAGTGGTTCGACTGGACGATCTACGCGACGTTCAGCATCTACTTCGCGGGCGCGTTCTTCCCCTCCGGCAACGAAGCGCTGGCGTTGATCAACACGTTCGCCACCTACGCGCTCGCGTTTTTCTTCCGGCCGCTGGGCGGGGTGCTGCTCGGGCGGTTCGCCGACGTGCACGGGCGCAAGCCGGCGATGATCCTCACCATCGCGCTCATGGCGGGCGGGTCGGTGGCGATCGGGGTGCTGCCGACGTTCGCGCAGGTCGGGTGGCTCGCGCCGGTGCTGCTGCTCGTGGCGCGGGTGGCGCAGGGGCTGTCGCTGGGTGGCGAGGTGTCGAACGCGTCGGCGTACCTGGGGGAGATCGCGCCGGCGAAGAGGCGCGGGCGGTATTCGTCGTTCTTCTACATCTCCACCGGGTCGGCGGTGCTGGTCGCGACCGTGCTGGGGTTCGTGCTGGCGCGGACGATGGACAAGGCGCAGCTCGCGTCGTTCGGCTGGCGGATCCCGTTCCTGCTGGGCGGGGTGCTGGGTCTCGTGGGCCTGTGGTTGCGGCGCAGTCTCGCGGAAACCGAGCTGTTCGAACAAAAGAAGGAGCAGGCTCGGCGCGTCGAGCGGCCGTTGCTGACCACGCTGACGCACCACCCGAAGGCCGTCGGGCAGCTCGTGGGCTTCACGATGCTGTCGACGCTGTGCTACTACACCTTCTTCAGCGCCCTCACCTCCTTCGCCGTGAAGACGCGCGGGGCGAGCGACGTCGACGTGTTCCTCGCGCTCTCGATCGCCACCGCGCTGTTCGTGGCGCTGCAGTACCCGATGGGCGCGCTCGCCGACCGCGTCGGGCGCCGGCCGCAGCTGCTGGTGTGGTCGGGCGCGACGGCGCTGGTGATCGTGCCGCTGTCGTTCCTCGTGCGGCCCGGGCTCGGCGGGCTCCTCGTGGTGTTCTGCGTGGGACTGGGCCTGTACACGGCGATGACGTCGCTCGCACCCGCGATCATGAGCGAGCTCTTCCCCACCGAGCTGCGCGGGCTGGGCATCGGGGCTTGGTACAACCTCACCGTCGCCCTCTTCGGCGGGACCGCGCCCCTGGTGCTCAGCGCGCTGTCCGCGGCCGGCGCGGCCACGGCGTTCTTCTGGTACGTCGCGGTCGCCGCGGCCATCGCGTTCCTCGTGGTGCTGCGCCTGCCCGAGACCAAGGGCAGCGAACTGCGGTAATCCCTTCGAGCCCGCTTCGGCCGAGTCGCTACGCTGCGGCGAATCGACTACGCGAAGAAGGAGGGACACCGTGCGCAAGCCCGAGGTTAGTGAGGAACTCGCCCGACGCGTGGTGGACGCCCTCAACCGCGCGCTCGACGTCGACATCGCCCCGGCCGACGCGCTCATCGCCGTCTCGACCCGCGACGGCGTGGACTACCAGTGCAACCTCGCGATGAGCCTGGGCAAACGCCTCGGCCGCCCGCCGCGTGAAGTCGCCGCGGCCATCGTCGAGCACCTCGGGATCACCGACCTCGCCGAGCCGCCGGAGATCGCCGGCCCCGGCTTCCTCAACTTCGTGCTCCGCCGCGAATGGCTCGAAGACGGCGTCACCGCGCTCGGCAGCGACCCGAGGCTCGGCGTCGAGCCCGCCACGCGACAAAAGCGCATCGCCCTCGACTACAGCAGCCCCAACGTCGCCAAGGAAATGCACGTCGGTCACCTGCGCTCGTCGGTGATCGGCGACGCGATCGTGCGGCTGCTGCGCTTCGCCGGCCACGAGGTGCTGCCCCACAACCACCTCGGCGACTGGGGCACTCCCTTCGGCATGCTCATCGAGCACCTGCTCGACGAGCCGCCCTCCGGACACAGCGGCATCGGCGACCTCAACGAGTTCTACCAAGCCGCGCGCCGGAAGTTCGACTCCGACGAAGCGTTCGCCACACGCTCGCGCGAGCGCGTCGTGAGGTTGCAGAGCGGCGACGCCGAGACGCTCGCCACGTGGCAGGGGCTCGTCGACGAGTCCACCCGCCACTTCAACGAGGTCTACCAAATGCTCGGCATCACGCTCACCGACGAAGACATCTACGGCGAAAGCTTCTACAACCCGTACCTCGCCAAGGTCGTCGACGAACTGGAGGCCGACGGGCTCACCGAGCTCAGCGACGGCGCCGTCTGCGTGTTCCCCGAAGGCTTCCACAACCGCGAAGGCGACCGGCTGCCGCTGATCGTCCGCAAGCGCGACGGCGGCTACGGCTACGCGGCCACCGACCTCGCCACCGCGAAGTACTGGACCACCGAACGCGGCGCCACCGACCTGCTCTACGTCGTCGGCACGCCGCAGGCCCAGCACTTCGCGATGCTCTTCGCCGTCTGCCGCGCGGCGGGCTGGCTCGACGGAGTGCACGCCGAGCACATCGGCTTCGGCTCCGTGCTCGGCGCGGACGGCAAGGTGATGCGCACGCGCGCCGGCGAGACGATCAAACTCGCCGACCTGCTGGCCGAGGCCGTCGCGCAGGCCGCCGACGTCGTCGCCGAACGCAGTGAGCTGAGCGAGGCCGAACAGCGCGAGGTGGCGCGCGCCGTCGGCATCGGCGCGGTGAAGTACGCCGACCTCTCCGGCGACCGTGAGCGCGACTACGTGTTCGACTGGGACCGCATGCTGGCCAAGGACGGCAACACGTCGGTCTACCTGCAGTACGCGCACGCACGGATCGAGTCGATCCTCGCGAAGGCGGGCGACCAGAGCGCCGGCGCGCCGGTCACGTTGGCCGAGCCGGCCGAACGCGCCCTCGCCCTCACGCTGCTGCGGTTCGGTGAAGCCCTCCGCGCGGCGACCAGCGCGTACGCGCCGCACAAGCTGTGCACCTACCTCTACGAGACGGCCGTGACGTTCTCCCGCTTCTACGAGCAGTGCCCGGTCCTGACCGCCGAGACGCCGGAACTCCGAGCCTCGCGAGTGCAGCTGGCCACGCTCACGTCGCGCACGCTCGTGCTCGGCCTGGAACTGCTCGGCATCGAAGCACCGCGCCGGCTCTGACCCGCGGCGGGGTTGGGGCGCCCAGCCTCAACCCCGCAGCTTCGCCACCACGCCCATCGCACGGAACATCCCCCGCGCCGCGACGCGTCCGAGCCGGCTCTCCGACACGAACTGGTCGGCACTGCGGGCCGAGGCACGGACTGCCTTGAAGCCGTACTTCCGCATCTCGCGCTCGTACTCCCCCACGGCCACCCGCACGTCACCGCCCGCGGAAAGCTTGCGGCACAACAACTGCGCGTCGCGCAACGCCGTGTTGGCCCCGATGCCGCGGAACGGCGTCATGCTGTGCACGGCGTCGCCGAGCAGCGTCACCGGGCCGGGCTGCCACGGCTCGACCGGCAGCGACGTGAGGATCGGCAGCCGGCTCGCGGAGGCTTCGGGTGAGCTCTCGATCAGATGGACCAGGTCGGGATGCCAACCGTGGATCGAAGACAGCGCCGCTTCGCGGAGGTTGGTGTCCGATGTGGATAGTCGGCGCGAGCCGTACGCCCACATCACGTAGCTGCCGGTGTTGTCGAACAGCACGGGGTCCAGGTCGGCCGTCTCGTCGTTGACCGCGATGTCGGGGAACAGGTGCGGCGCCGTGAACATGCCGCACCCGGGCGGCGCCACGACATAGACCGGGCCGGCCTTGAAGCGGTCCGCCACATCGGAAACCGGCGTTTTGCCGACGATCGTCACGATGCCGGTATCGACCCGTCGCGCGTGCGGCAGGAGCTGCGCGCGGACGCGGGAATTCGCACCGTCCGCGCCGACCACCAGGTCGGCTTCGGCCGTGGTGCCGTCGGCGAAATGCAGGGTCACAGCCTTCGGCCCGGCCTCATACCGCACGAACTCCTTGTCGTGCCACAGAATTCCGTCGAGTCCCGTCGACAGCACCTGGTGCAGCGAGATCCGGCTCACGGAGTGGTGCGCGGCGGCCGGATCCGCGGCGGCGGGTTCGCGCATCACCGCCAGCTCGCGCAGCTGCTCCGTGACGAACGCGAACTCGTGGGCGTTTTCCCCTGTGGCGGCAAGGAATCTCTGCCACGCATCGGACGGCAGGCACTCGTGCAACGCGGCCGCCCCGTGCGGATCGATGTGCACGCGATAACCCTGCAGCCGTTCGGTCCGCGTGCGGCTGCGTTCGTACACCGCCACTTCAACGCCGGCCCGGACCAGGCCGTGGGCCAGGCACAGGCCACCCGTCCCACCGCCGACGACGGCAACTCTCAGAGTCATGGTCTTCCCCTCTCGGACCACTTCATAATTATCCGTACGGATGATTAAGTCAACCGTAAGGATGATTGAGTCATCGGCTAGGCTGATCCCGTGCCCGAGAACAGCCCCCGCCGTGCGCCGCGCGAACGTCAGCGCGACCCCGAGCGCACGAAGGCGCGCATCCTCGAGGCGGCCAAGGCGGAGTTCGGCAACAAGGGATACGCGGCGGCGCGCGTGGGCGAGATCGCCGCGCGGGCGGGCGTGAACAAGCAGCTGATCTCGTACTACTTCGGCGGCAAGGAAGGCCTGTACACGGAGCTGAACCGCCCGGTGTTCGACAGCTTCACCACGATCGCCGCGCCGGATCGCGAGCTCGCGGACGTCGCCGCCGAGTTCGTGCGCTCGGGTCTCGCCGACGCCGACCTCGGCCGCCTGTTCCTCTGGGAGAACCTCACCGACGGCGAGCCGGACACTGTCGGTGTCGAAGCCCAGCGCGAGTTCCTGCAACGCCAGCTCGGCTACGTCCGCGCACGTCAGGAGGCCGGCGACTTCCCGGCCGACGTCGACCCGGCGGCGCTGATGCTCGTGCTGATGGCCGCGGCCAGCGCGTCGCTCGCGTTCCCGCGCGTCGCCCGGGCCCTCACCGGCCAGGACCCGGGCTCGGCGGAGTTCGCCGACGGCTACGCGGAGCAGCTGGCCCGCATCGTGCGGGCGCTCAAGCCCTGACGATCAGCGCCACCAGCTCGTCGGCCAGCTCCGGGCCCACCGGTGTGCGGGTGGCGAGCAGGCGGTACCAGAGGGTGCCGAACACGACGTCGATCAGGGTTTCGCGGGAGACGCCGGCGGGGAGCTCGCCGCGCTCGGCCGCGCGGTCGACGATCCGGCCCAGCACCTCGCGGCGGCGCAGCAAGAAGTCTTCGCGGAACCGGTCGCCGAACGCGGGGTCGACCTGCGCCTGAGCCATCAGCGCGCGCAGAGTGTCGGCGACGGTCTGCTTGCCGCCGAGCGCGAACGTGTCGCGCAGGAACTCGCGCAGGTCGGCCGCGAGGTCGCCGTGGTCGGGCACCGGCACGATCAGGTCGGCCTTGCTCGCGAGCGCCTCCATGAGCACGTCCGCTTTGGACGGCCACCACCGGTAGACGGTCTGCTTGCCCGAGCCGGAGCGCGCCGCGATGCCTTCGATGGTCAGGCCGGCGTACCCGACTTCCGCGATGAGCTCCAGGGTCGCGACGAGGATCGCGTCGCGGCTGGCGGCGCTGCGCTTGCGGCCGGGGCGGCGGCCGAGGGACTGGTCGGTCACGAGAACCGATGGTAGCGTAATTCGAGACGAGACGTCACGGTTCGAAATAGGAGACCACATGAGCAACAGCACGGCCCTCGTCGCTGGGGGCACTTCGGGCATCGGGCTGGCGACCGCGCGCAAGCTGCGCGACCGCGGGTTCGAGGTCCACCTCACCGGCCGCGGCAAAGAGCGGCTCGACGATCTGGCGGCCAGCGATCCCGAATTGACCGGACACCAGGCCGACGGCGCCGACGCGGCCGCTATGGCCGCGCTCGCCGAGACGATCGGGCGGATCGACGCCCTCGTCGTGAGCCTCAGCGGCAGCGAGGGAATGGGGCCGATCGCGGACCTGGACCTGGGCATGCTGCGCCGCGCTTTCGACGCGAAGTTCTGGGCGCACCTCACCACCATCCAGGCGGTACTGCCACGACTCGCACCGATGGGGTCGATCACGCTGGTCACCGCCATCAGCGCGCGCACCGGCATGCCGGGCACGACCGGGCTCGCGGCGATCAACGGCGCCCTGGAGGCCGCGGTCAAACCCCTGGCGGCGGAACTGGCGCCGATCCGCGTCAACGCCGTATCGCCCGGGGTGGTGGACACCGCTTGGTGGAGCGGCTTCCCGGCCGAGCAGCGCGCGGCTTACTTCGCGCAGGTCGCTTCCGCACTGCCGACGCGGCAGGTCGCGTCCGCCGACGACGTCGCCGAAGCCGTCGTGTTCGCAGCCACCAACCCGACCACCACCGGCACCGTCCTGGAAACCGACGGCGGCGCGCGGCTGATCACCCTCTGATGCCTCGCGGGACTTGAGCCGTGCTCACCGCTCAAGTCCCGCCGTGGCGGGGTTTCTGCCGGCGGAGGGGTGGTCGGTGCACCCGGTTCTCGCCCGAGAACATCGCGGCCAACCTCGTGCTGGTGGACCGGGTTCGGGCCCTCGCCGAGGAGAAGGGCGTCACGCCGGGTCAGGTCGCGCTGGCCTGGGTGATGAGCCACGGCGTCGTGCCGATCCCCGGCACCAAACGGCGGAAGTACCTCGACGAGAACGCCGCCGCCGCGGACGTGTCCCTCAGTGAGGCCGACCTCGCCCGGCTCGGCGCCGCCGTGCCGCACACTGCCGTGGCCGGGGATCGCGACACGCCCGCGGGGCTGGCCAAGACGAACGGCTGACCGTGTCGTTCAGCGGCGAAGCGGCACGAGATCGTCGGCGTGGACGACCTCGCGGCGGTGCTCCACGGGAACCTCGTGGCTCGACCGGCCGATCAGGTCGGGCAGCTCGCTCGCGTCGAACGCCACCACGCCGCGCGCGACCGGGACGTCCTTCGCATCGACGAGGTCGACGACGTCACCCGCCTCGAACTTGCCGGTCAAGCCGGTGATGCCGGCCGCCAGCAGCGAACGGCGGCGCAGGATCGCGGCCACGGCCCCGTCGTCGAGGCGGAGGCGGCCGGACGAGTCGGCGGCGTAACCGAGCCAGAAGCGGCGCGCGGACAGGCGGGTGTCGGCCGGGGCGAAGACCGTGCCGACGTCGGCCGCGCCGAGCGCGCCGGCCGCGTCGACGGCGGCCGCGAGCAGCACCGGGATGCCGGCGCCCGCCGCGGTGCGGGCGGCCGCGAGCTTCGAGACCATGCCGCCCGTGCCGAGGCCCGAGGAGGACATGCCGACGGAGATGCCCTCCACATCGGACTCGCTCAGCACCTCGGCGATCTTGCGCGTGGCGCCGTCGCGGGGGTCGCCGTCGTAGAGACCGTCCACATCGGACAGCAGGATCAGCGCGTCGGCGCCGATGAGGTGGGCGACGAGGGCGGCGAGGCGGTCGTTGTCGCCGAAGCGGATTTCCTGCGTGGCCACGGTGTCGTTCTCGTTCACCACGGGCACGGCGCCGAGGGCGAGCAGCCGCGAGAACGTGCGCTGCGCGTTGCGGTAGTGCGCGCGGCGCACGACGTCGTCCGACGTCAGCAGGACCTGGCCGACGGTGAGCGAGTACCGGCCGAACGACTCCGCGTACGCGTGGGCCAGCGCGAGCTGCCCGACGCTCGCCGCCGCCTGCTTCGTGGCCAGGTCACGCGGGCGCTTGCCGAGCGACAGCGGCGCCAGTCCCGCACCGATCGCACCCGAGGACACGAGCACGATCTGGCAGTCGCGGGCCACGCGTGCGGCGATGGCGTCGACCAGCGCGTGAAGCCGCTCGACGTCCAGGCCGCTGCCGGCGGTCGTGAGCGCGGACGAACCGACCTTGACGACGAGCCTGCGGGCTTCGGCGATCTCGACGCGCGTGCCGCTCACCGGTCCAGTTCCTCCAGATCGTCGTCGAAGTCGTCCGCGAAGTCGGCGCCCTCGGCGTCCGCGTCGGAGACCGACTCGTCCTCCCCCGTCCCGTCACGGCGGATCCGGCGGGCTTCCTTGCGCTCCGCCGCGCCGACGCGGTCGCTCTTCTCCAGCCGCACGTCCGTGCCGCGCCCGGACAGGTGCACCGCGACGCCGGGCGACGAGGGCTCCCACTCGAACTGCACGTCGCCGATCGTGACCGGGCTGCCCGGCCTCGCCCCCTGCTTCGCGAGCGCTTCTTCGACGCCGAGGCGGTTGAGCCGGTCGGCGAGGTAGCCGACGGCCTCGTCGTTGGCGAAGTTCGTCTGCCGGATCCAGCGCTCGGGCCGGGCACCGCGGACGATGAACGCGCCCTCTTCCTCGGGGTCGGCCGAGACGGTGAAGCCACTGTCGTCGATGGCCAGCGGGTGCAGCACGATGCGCTGCTGCTCCAGCACCGGCTGCGCCTCGCGGTACTCCTCCACGACCTTCGCCAGCGCGAAGGTGAGCTCCCGCAGGCCCTTGCGCGAGGCCGTCGAGACCTCGAACACCTGCAGGCCACGGGCCTCGAACTCGGGCCGCACGAACTCCGCCAGCTCGGCGGCTTCGGGCACGTCGATCTTGTTCAGCACCACCACGCGCGGGCGCTCGTCGAGCTTGCCGCCCAGGCCCGGGGTGTACTTCGCGAGCTCTTCTTCCAGAGCGTCCACATCGGACACCGGGTCGCGGCCCGGCTCCAGCGTCGCGCAGTCGACCACGTGCACCAGCACGGCGCAGCGCTCGATGTGGCGCAGGAAGTCCAGGCCCAGGCCCTTACCCTCCGACGCGCCCGGGATCAGGCCCGGCACGTCGGCCATGGTGAACACGGTGGAGCCGGCGGTGATCACGCCGAGGTTCGGCACGAGCGTGGTGAACGGGTAGTCGGCGATCTTCGGCTTCGCGGCCGAGAGCACGGAGATCAGCGACGATTTGCCCGCGCTGGGGAAGCCGAGCAGGCCGACGTCGGCGACCGACCGCAGCTCCAGCACCAGGTTGCGCGACTCGCCGGGCTCGCCCAGCAGCGCGAATCCAGGGGCCTTACGGGCCTTCGACGCCAGCGCGGCGTTGCCGAGCCCGCCGCGGCCGCCCTGGGCCGCGATGAACGTGGTGCCGGGCGACACGAGGTCGGCCACGAGTTCGCCGTCCTCGGTGAAGACGACGGTGCCGGACGGCACGCGCATCTCCAGCGGTTCGCCGGCGGCGCCGTTGCGGTTGCTGCCCATGCCCATCTTGCCGTTGCCGGCGCGGGCGTGGGGGCGGAAGTGGAAGTCGAGCAGGGTGTGGACGTTGCTGTCGACGACGAGCGTGACGTCGCCGCCGTTGCCCCCGTTGCCCCCGTCCGGGCCACCCAGGGGCTTGAACTTTTCGCGGTGCACGGAGGCACAGCCGTTGCCCCCGTCACCGGCGGTCAGGTGGATCACCGCGCGGTCCACGAACCGGGACGCCATGGCACTGCCTCACTTCACTCGCGAAGAAACTGTCGGACAACACAAACGAGGGGTGGTGCCGGATATTCCGGCTCCACCCCTCGTCGGAAAGTCGTGCGTTCGAAGAAGTCTGAGATCAGGCTTCGACGGCAGCGGACGGCACGATGTTGACCGTCTTGCGGCCACGCTTGGTGCCGAACTCGACCGCACCGGCGGCGAGCGCGAACAGCGTGTCGTCGCCGCCACGGCCGACGTTCACGCCGGGGTGGAACTTGGTGCCACGCTGGCGGATCAGGATCTCACCGGCGTTCACCTCCTGGCCGCCGTAGCGCTTCACGCCCAGTCGCTGGGCGTTGGAGTCGCGACCGTTGCGGGAGCTGGACGCACCCTTCTTGTGAGCCATGGCGAAGCCCCTCTTTCAAATGTTTCAGTCTGAAGACTACGAAGATCCGAAGAACTACTTGGAGATACCGGTGACCTCGACGCGGGTCAGCTTCTGCCGGTGACCCTGACGCTTGTGGTAGCCGGTCTTGTTCTTGAACTTGTGGATCCGGATCTTCGGACCCTTGGTCTGCTCCACGACCTTGCCGGTGACCGAGACCTTCGCCAACGCGTCGGCGTCCGTGGTGACCTCGCCACCGTCCACGAACAGCACGGCGGGGAAGGTGTGCTCGGTGCCCGGCTCGCCCTCGAGCTTCTCGACCTCGACGACGTCGCCGACGGCCACCTTGTACTGCTTGCCGCCGGTCTTGACGATCGCGTACGCCGACACGGAAGTCTCCTGCATTAACTCGGCCCTGTAACTACTAGGCAATCGGGTGGGGGGCTGGCGCGGACGGCCCGCCCGGAGGCGGTCCAAGTGCTCGCGCAGCGGCCTGCTCTGGTGGCAGGCCGTACTACAGGTTACGTGAGGTTCCCCGGTGGATGGACACCGGGGTCCCCTACGTGGTCTTTCAGCTCTGCTCCGAGGCGTGCACCGGCGGACCCGCCGGGCGCGACGCCGCCCGGCGCGACCGGCGCCGGGTGGGTCGCGTGGCCGGAGCCGGCACGTCGACCTCGGATTCGGTCTCCTCACTCGACACAGCCGCCTCAGCGGTCTCGGCAACCTCGGTCTGCTCAGCCGGCTGGGCGGGTTCCTCGACGGCCGGGGCCGGGGTCTCGACGGCCGGGGCCGCCGTCTCCTGCGCCGTCTCCACTGTCTTCACGGCCTCGGCCAGCGGCTTCGGCTCGTCCGCGACGTGCGGCTCCGGCTCGCCCTCGTGCTCGCCCTTGTGGGACGCCGCCTTCGACGCGTTCGCCATCGCCTGCACGGCCGACACCACGGACTCGCGCTGCTCGGGCGTGGGCGCCGGGGCCGGCTCCACGACCTTGGCGTGCTCGGCCTGCTGCTCGTCGCCCTTGCCGCGGCCCCGCGAACGCCGGGAGCTCTTGGTGTCCCCGCCGCCGTTGCCGTGGTTGTGGTTGTGGCCGTTGTTGCCGCCGCCGTTGCCGCCACCACCGGTGCGCTGCGGCTCGGTGGACACGACGACCCCGCGGCCCTTGCAGTGCTCGCACGGCGTGGAGAACGCCTCGAGCAGGCCCGTGCCGATCTTCTTGCGGGTCATCTGCACGAGACCCAGCGACGTGACCTCGGCGACCTGGTGGCGCGTGCGGTCGCGGCCGAGGCACTCGGTGAGGCGGCGCAGCACCAGCTCGCGGTTGGACTCGAGCACCATGTCGATGAAGTCGATCACGATGATGCCGCCGATGTCGCGCAGCCGCAGCTGGCGGACGATCTCCTCCGCCGACTCCAGGTTGTTGCGCGTCACCGTCTCCTCGAGGTTGCCGCCCGAGCCGGTGAACTTGCCGGTGTTGACGTCGATCACCGTCATCGCCTCGGTGCGGTCGATGACGAGGTACCCACCCGAGGGCAGCCAGACCTTGCGGTCGAGCGCCTTCGTGATCTGCTCGTCGATCCGGTGGTCGGCGAACACGTCGCCGGTGCCGGTGTAGCGCTTGAGGCGATCGGCCAGGTCCGGGGCCACGTGCTCCACGTACGAGTGGATCGTGTCGAACGCCTTGCCGCCCTGCACCTCGAGCTTGGCGAAGTCCTCGGTGAACAGGTCGCGCACGACCTTCACCAGCAGGTCGGGCTCTTCGTAGAGCATGGTCGGCGCGCCGCCCTTCTTGGCGGCACCGGCGTCGGCCTTCTCCTTGATGACGTCCCACTGCACCTTGAGGCGCCGGACGTCGCGGTCGAGCTCCTCCTCGCTGATGCCCTCCGACGCGGTGCGGATGATCACGCCCGCGTCCTCGGGGACGATCCGCTTGAGGATGTCCTTGAGCCGGCGCCGCTCGTTCTCCGGCAGCTTGCGCGAGATGCCCGTGGCCCCGCCGGCCGGCACGTAGACCAGGAAGCGGCCGGGCAGGGAGATCTGCGTGGTCAGCCGGGCGCCCTTGTGCCCGACCGGGTCCTTCGTGACCTGCACGAGCACGCTGTCGCCGGTGGACAGGGCCTGCTCGATCTTGCGGGCCTTGCCCTCCAGGCCGGCGGCGTCCCAGTCGACCTCGCCGGCGTAGAGCACGGCGTTGCGGCCGCGGCCGATGTCGATGAAGGCGGCCTCCATGCTCGGCAGCACGTTCTGCACGCGGCCGAGGTAGACGTTGCCCACGATCGAGCCGGTGCCGGCCGAGGTGACGAAGTGCTCCACGAGCACGCCGTCCTCGAGCACGCCGATCTGCGTGGAGTCGCCCTTCTCGGCGACGACCATCGTGCGCTCCACCGACTCGCGGCGGGCGAGGAACTCGGCCTCCGACAGGATCGGGGCGCGGCGGCGGCCGGCCTCGCGGCCGTCGCGGCGGCGCTGGCGCTTGGCCTCCAGGCGCGTGGAGCCGCGGACGCTGCGCACCTCGTCGCGCGCCGGGCGCTCGGGCTGCTCGGCCTTGGCCTGGCGCACGTGGGTGACGGTGTTGGGCGGGTCGTCGGTGGTCGCCTCGGACCCGTCGTCGTCGCCACCCTTGCGACGGCGGCGACGGCGCCGGCGGCGGCTGCCGCCCTCACCGTCGGAGTCGCCGTCGGCATCGGCTTCGCCGGCCGAGTCCTCGGACTCGGCCGGCTCGCCCTGCTCGGCGTCGGCCTGCTTCTCGGGCTTGTCGGCCTGCTTCTCGTCCTGCTTCGCCGAGCCGCGCTTGCGGTCCGGCTCGTCGGCGGCCTCGTCGTCCTCGGTGCCGCCCTCGTCGCCGCCCTTGCCCCGGCCGCGGCCACGGCGGCCGCGACGACGCCGGCGC
This sequence comes from Amycolatopsis sp. NPDC049253, assembly GCF_040678995.1. Taxonomy (NCBI): domain Bacteria; kingdom Bacillati; phylum Actinomycetota; class Actinomycetes; order Pseudonocardiales; family Pseudonocardiaceae; genus Amycolatopsis; species Amycolatopsis sp. NPDC049253. The sequence continues at coordinate 51,979 of NZ_JBFAQX010000011.1, forward strand.
CGGCCGGCCGCACCGTCTTCGTCGTCGTCGGAGCGGTCGTCGGTGTCTTCGCCCGTGGTGTCCTCGGCCTGCTCGTCCTCGGCCGGGGCCTCCTCGGTGACCGGCTTCGGGCCGACGCCGAACACCGGCTCGGGCCGGCTGCGCGCGGGCCGCTCGCCGGCGGGCTCGGGCTCCGGCGGCAGGAAGACCGGCGACGGCGCGGCGAACACCGGCACGTGCACCGGGCGCTTGGCCTGCGCCGGCTCCTCGGCCTCGGCCTCGGCGGGCGGGTCGCTCACGACGACCGCGGGCACGGCGGCCCGGCGGACGCGGCGGCGTGGCTCGCGCTGCTCGGGGGCGGCCTGTGCTTCGGCGGGCTGCTCGGTGGTCTCGACGGCCTCGGCGGGCTGGGCGCGTTCGGCCCGGACGGGTTCGGGCTGAGCCGGCTGCTCAGTGACCTCGGCGACCTCGGTGACCGGGGCGACCTCAGGGGCCGCGGTGCTCTCGGTGGCCGCGGTGACCTCGGGCGTGCTCTCGGCCGCGTCGGCCGGGGCGAGCGCCTCGGCCACCTTGACCGCGACCTCGCGGGTCACGCTCGACTGCGCGCTGCGGGGGCTCTCGCCCAGCTCGGCCAGCTTGGCGAGCAGGTCGCGGCTGCTGGTGCCCAGCAGCTTGGCCAGCGCGTGCACGCGAATGCGCGGCGGCAGCTCCCCCAGCTGACTGGTCAGGGGTGCGGCGGTATTCCCGCCGGTCTGATCGGCGGGTGTGTCCGCGTTCGACATGTGTCTCCTCCGCCCCCGGGCGCGTCTGCCGGTTCTCACCGGTCACGACGCGGCCGCGCAGGGGCCCTTTCTGTTCCGTGCCCGCCGTGGTGGTGACCAGCGGCGGGAATCCTTGCGTGGCAAACCGTGCGGTCCGCCGGGTTCGGCGAACCGGGCACGGTCAGGTCTCCTCGGCGGCGCGCCGGCCTGGCTCCGACCCCTCGCGGGCCAGCCCCACCACGTCGAGCTGCCCGGCCTCCCGGGGGCGACGCGAGTGGTGCCGGTCCGGCACTCCTCCGGACCACTCACGACGCAGGCAGGATGCCCGTCGTCGGGGCGGTCGACGTGAGTATCCCACACCCGGGGGTGCACCCGGTGTAGTCGGTGCCTTGCGCAGCCACCCGGGCGTGCCGTCGTGGTGCGAAGTTGGCCGTTCCGCTTGTCCCGCCGCCCCAGCCTGGTTACCGTGCGGCTCGGGCACGCGTGCGCGCGGGTGCCCGGCGTTTCCTGCATCCGGTAGGAGGTCCGGTGTCCCTGCTGGCGCGGCCGCTGCGCGCGGCCGTGTGCCTCGTCGCGGCGCTCTCCGGGTGCCTCGCCGCCGGGCCGGCGAGCGCGGACGAGCCGAGCTGCCACCCGTCCGGGCGAACGTTGCGCTACGTCGTCGCCTTCGACCGGGGCACCTCCGAAGACTCCGCACGCGAGCAGGTCGAAGCCGCCTGTGGTCACTCGACCGGGTACTACCCGCAGATCGCCGTAGGCGTGGTCACTTCGGATGATCCGGACTTCGGGTCGCACATCGGGCTCGATCGCGCGTTCAGCGCGCAGGGCACCCGCCTCGCGGCGCAGCGCGCGAGCGGCGACGCCGTGCCGCCGCAACCCGCGCGAGCCGAGCTGCACCTCAGTGACCCGGCACAGGTGTCCACGGCCGACCTGTCGGGTGAGCAGTGGGACATGAAGATGGTCGACGCGACCTTCGCGCACCAGGTGAGCGAAGGCAGCCGTGACGTCGTGGTCGGCGTGCTCGACTCCGGCGTCGACCCGCACCATCCCGACCTCGCCGCCGCGATGGACCCCGCCGACTCCGCCGGCTGCCTCACCGGTGTCGCCGACCCGCGGCCGGAGGCCTGGCAGCCGACGACGTCGGTGCACGGCACCCACGTGGCCGGCATCATCGCTGCGGCCGACGACGGCAAGGGCGTGACCGGCGTCGCGCCCGGCGCCCGGATCGCCTCGGTGAAGGTGATCGACGACCGCGGTTACGCCGATCCCGAGGCCGCGGTGTGCGGGCTCATGTGGTCGGCGGCACACCACCTGCCCGTGACCAACAGCAGCTGGTTCGTGAACCCGTGGTCCCTGTCGTGCGTGCGCGGCGACGACCGGGGCGTGGTCCACGAGGTGCTGGCGCGCGCGGTGGAGTACGCCACGTCGGCCGGGACGCTGAACGTCGCGGCCGCGACCAACGAAGCCGTGGACCTGACGCCGTCGGCCCACTCGGGCGTACGGACCGCAGGCGCCGCGAAGTGTGAAGCGCTGCCGGCGGGCCTGCGTGACGTCGTGGCGGTGTCGGCCGTCGGCGCGGACCGCGTGAAAGCCGGCTACAGCTCGTACGGTCTCGGTGTGGTGGACGTCACCGCACCCGGCGGCGAGGCCGGGCGCTGCGTGGTGTCGACCGTCCCCGGGGGTTACGCGCCGTTGTGCGGCACGTCGATGGCCGCACCCCACGTCGCGGGCGTGCTGGCACTGCTGAAGTCGGCGCACCCCGGCATGTCGGCCGCGGACCTGCGCCGCGCCCTGGAGACGCGGGCCACGCCCATGCCGTGCCCCGACGACTACGACCTCACCGGCGACGGCACCCAGGACGCCTACTGCGCCGGCTACGACAGCTACAACGGTTTCTACGGCCACGGGCTCGTCGACGCGCTCGCCGCCGTGACCCCGCCCCAGACGGGCCCGCCGAACCCCGCGCGGTAGCCCCCGGCTCCCGCCACCGGGGCCCACTTCCCGCGATCGCCGGCCACGGTCGATCTTGCTAAGGTCGCAACGCTGCCGCCGGGTCGACAAAAGGTGTCTTCGTCATGACCAATCCCCTAATTGCGCCCACTCAGGACTCGACGAAGGCCTATTCCGGCATTTCGCTCCTGGAGACCGCGAACGACCTGTCGTCGGCCATCGAGTCGGGTGACTGGGCGTCGGTGGCGATGGGCGCGGTCGGCACGGCACTGGACGCGCTGTCGATGGCGATGGACCCGTTCGGGGCGATCCTGGCGGCCGGCGTCTCCTGGCTGATGGAGCACGTCGGCCCGCTCAAGGACGCGCTCAACGCGTTGACCGGCAACGCCGATCAGATCAAAGCCCAGTCGGAGACCTGGGCGAACGTCGCCAAGGAACTGGGCAGCGTCTCCTCCGACCTGGCCGACGCGATCAACGCCGACCTGCAGTCCTGGTCCGGATCCGCCTCGGACGCCTACCGGCAGCGCGGACAGGACCTGGCGACGTCGCTGCAAGCGGCGCAGAAAGGCTGTGAAGGCGCCTCGTCCGGAGTGAAGACCGCCGGTGAGGTCGTGGCCGCGGTCCGCACCCTGGTGCGCGACATCATCTCCGAGCTGGTCGGCCACATGATCAGCTGGGCACTGCAGGTCGTGTTCACCCTCGGCATCGGGCTGGCCTGGGTCGTCCCGCAGGTCGTCAGCGCGGTCGCGAAAACCGCCTCACAGATCACCGGCCTGGTCACGAAACTGGTGAAAGCGCTCAAGGCGCTGGTGCCGCTGCTGAAGAAGGCCGGGACGCTGTTCGAGGACGCCGGGAAGGCGTTCAAAGGCCTCAAGGGCGGCAAAGTCGCCCCGCCGCCCAAGACCAAAGACCTCTCCGGCACCCCCAAGGCCCCACCCGGCAAGACCCCCGGCGGCGACGGCGGCGGCGCCCCCAAGGGCGGCGGCTACGAAGGCACACCCAAGGACTACACACCCCCGCCGGGCAAATCCAGCGGCGACGACACCACCACGGCCTCCGGGTACACCGGCGACGCCAAGGACTACACCCCACCACCCGGCAAATCGAGCGGCGACGACTCCACCACGGCGTCGGGCTACAGCGGCGACGCCAAGGACTACACCCCACCGCCGGGATCCAAGAGCGGCGACGACACCACCCACGCCTCCAGCTCCGGCGGTGGCGGCTCCACCGGCGGTGGCGGCACCCCGCCGCCACTGAAGACCGACGGGGCGCCGGCGTCGCGCGGGCTCGACGACGGGCCCGCGGGCGCCGGACCGGCGAAGCCGGACACCACGCCGCCGTTGAAGGACCAGGGTGAGAACCCGCGCTCGATGGACAACACGCGGTGCGTGAACGACCCGATCGACGTCTCGACCGGGCAGATGGTGCTGCCCGAGATCGACGCCGAGTTCGCGGGCACGTTGCCGCTGCTGTTCGAGCGCACGCACTTCTCGTCGTTCCGCGCGGGCCGGTTCTTCGGCTCGAGCTGGGTGTCCACAGTGGACCAGCGGCTGGAGGTCGACGACGAAGGCGTGTCGTTCGCCTCGGCCGACGGGGTCATCCAGCGCTTCGGCCACCCTTCGGTCGACGGGTGGACGCGCGCGGAGCAAGGACCGCGGCGCTCGATCACCCGCCTGGACAACGGCGGCTACCTGATCGACGACGCCGCCGCGTCCGTCGCGCGCTACTTCGCCCCGGGCGAGGGCGTGCTGCCGATCTCGGCCGTCAGCGACCGCAACGGCAACCGCATCGAGTTCGACTTCGACGAGGCCGGCATTCCGCTCGGCCTGCGCCACAGCGGCGGGCACACCATCCGGATCGAGACGAACGCCGGGCTGGTCACCGGCCTGTTCTCGCCGGGCCCGGACGGCTCGGAAGTCGAGCTGGCCCGTTACGCCTACACCGGCGGCCGTCTGACGGCCGTCGTCAACAGCTCCGGGCTGCCGTTCCGCTACGAGTACGACGACGCCGGCCGGGTCGTGGCGTGGCTCGACCGCAATGAATCCTGGTACCGCTACACCTTCGACGCCGCCGGCCGCTGCGTGCGGACCGAGGGCGCCGGCGGGTTCCTGTCGGGCACGTTGGAGTACGACACCGAGAACCGGATCACCTACTCGACCGACGCCGACGGCCACCGGCACGAGTTCCACCTCAACGCCGCCGGGCAGGTGGTGCGCGAGGTCGATCCGCTCGGCGGCGTGACGACCTCGGAGTGGACCGCGCACGACCAGCTGCTGCGCCGGGTCGATCCGTTGGGGCGCACGACTTCCTACACCTACGACGAAGCCGGCAACGTGGTGCGCGTCGTGCGCCCGGACGGCGGCGAGCTCACCTTCGAACGCAACGGACTCGGGCTGCCGCTGGCCATGACCGAGGCTCCTGGCGTGGTGACCCGCTGGGAGTACGACGAGCGCGGCAACCTGCTCAAGCACGTCGACCCGGCGGGCACGGAGACGGCCTACACCTACGACGAGGCCGGCAACCTCACCTCGATCACCGACGCCGCGGGCGGTGTCACGCGGATCGCGCCCGGGTTCGCCGGCCTGCCCGCCGCGATCACCGACGCCACCGGCGCGACCACCAGCTACCAGCGTGACCAGTTCGGCCGCACGGTGGGCGTCGTGGACCCGCTCGGCGGGGTCGAGCAGTTCGGCTACACCGTCAGCGGGGCGATGACGTGGCACCGGCGCGCCGACGGGTCCGTCGAGCAGTGGCTGTACGACGCGGAGGACAACAACCGCACGCACACCAGCGCCGTGGGCACCACGACGTGGTCGGAGATCACCCACGGCGACCTGCCCTCGGCGCAGATCCGCCCCGACGGCACCCGCGTGCAGTTCGAGTACGACTCGCAGCTGCGCCTGGTCGCGGCGACCGACGAGCAGGGCCGGGTCTGGCGCCGCCACTACGACGGCGCCGGGAACCTGGTGCGGCAGACGGACTTCTCCGGCGTTGCCACGAGCTACCGCTACGACGCGGCGGGCCAGGTCGTCGAGCAGCAGACCGACGGCGGGCAGCCCATCGCGATCCGGTACGACGCGCTGGGCCGCATCGTGGAACGCAGCTGCGGCGACGAGGCCACCCGCTACACCTACAGCCCGGGCGGGCACCTGCTGACCGCCGAGAACGCCGACAGCCGCGTGGAGTTCCAGCGCGACGCCACCGGCCGCGTGCTCGCCGAGACCGTGAACGGGCGCACGGTGTTCTCGTTCCACGACCGCCTGGGCCGGCGCGTGCGGCGCGTGACCCCGTCGGGCGCGGAAACCGTGTGGGAGTACGGCACCGCGGACGGGCCGGTGGCCGTGCGCGCCGACGGCCACGCCCTGCGGTTCGAGTACGACCCGGCCGGACGCGTGACCCGCCAGACGCTCGACTCGGGCGCGGCGCTGGCCCAGACCTGGACACCGAACTCCCAGCTGGCGGGCCAGACCCTCACCGACCCGACGGGCCGCCCCGCCCAGCAGCGGGCGTACCGCTACCGCCCGGACGGCCGGCTGACCGGCGTCGAGGACCAGCTCACCGGCCCCCGCGCGTTCGGGCTCGACCAGCGTGGCCGGGTCACCGGCGTGCAGGGTCCCGGCTGGAACGAGCGCTACGCCTACGACGCGGCGGGCAACGTCGTCGACGGTGCCTGGCCGACCGCGACCGACCAGGACGCGCTCGGTCCCCGCGCGATGGCCGGCACGGTCGTCACCGCAGCCGGCGGCACCCGCTACGGGCACGACAACCGCGGGCGGATGGTGCTGCGCCGCACTGCGACCGGCCAGGAATCCCGCTTCACCTGGGACTTCCAGAACCACCTGACCGGCGTCGCGCTGTCCGACGGCACGCAGTGGCGCTACCGCTACGACGCCCTCGGCCGCCGCATCGCGAAGGAACACCTCGGTCCCGACGGCACGACCGTGCTCGACCGCACCGACTTCACCTGGGACGGCGAGGTGCTGGTCGAGCAGGCCCGCACCGTGGCGGACGGGCTCGACGTCACGGTGTGGGACTACGAACCCGACAGCTTCACCCCGCTCCTGCAGCGGCAGCGCCGGCAGAACCACGCCCAGGAGTGGATCGACGCGCGGTTCCACGCCATCGTGACCGACCAGGCCGGCGCGCCCGCGGAGCTGGTCGACGAGCACGGCGCCGTCGCCTGGCACGCCCACGCCACCGTGTGGGGCAGCGTCACCGCGGCGCCGCAGTCCACCGTGGACACCCCGCTGCGGTTCCAGGGCCAGTACTTCGACCGCGAAACCGGCCTGCACTACAACTTCCACCGCTACTACGACCCGGTTCTCGCCCGCTACCTCAGCCCGGACCCGATCGGCCTCGACGGCGGCCCCAACCAGCACGCGTTCGTCGAGAATCCCCACGTGCTGACCGACCCGCTCGGGCTGATGCCCAAGGCGTGCTCGAAGGGGAAGGGAAAGAAGACTTCCGGCACCACTTCCAGCTCGTCGGCGGAGCCGAGTTACAAGTACTCCCCCGGCGGCAGGCCGTACCTCGAACTGGCCCCGGGCGGCGCGCACGCCGAGAAGCCCAACCGGTACGCCGCAGGGTTCGTGAACCCTCCCCACGACCACCAGAACATGGTGCCCCACTGGGTCGACGCCGCCGTGACGAAGCCCCCGTCCGACATCGTCGACCCGAGCACCGGCAAGATCCTGGACAAGACCGGGTACAAGCATTGGCTGGAAACCACGCAGTTCAACACCAAAACGAACACCGGCCTACCCGACACGCCGATCATGGGTCACGGCGACGGCGTGCTGGGGCACGCGACCTCCGCGGGACAACACTGGAACGAGGAGGGCATGTGGAAGCGCCGGACGGAAAACCTGGCCGACAACAGGCGGACTGACTACTACCACGGCATCGAGGAGAGGCACTCTTCCTCGGGCAGCGGTTCCAAGGATCCCGCCTATGAGCGGCCCGGCCCGTACAACCAGGCGCACGGCGAATACTGGGACCAGAACCACCCCAACTTCCGCAAGACGGGTGGACCGTGGCCGTCGTACCAGCTGACGCAGGGTCCGGCGCTGCCGCCGGGCGGGTACGTGCAAGCGAACGGCAATGTCTACTACGGTCCGCACGGGCCGGTCGTGCCACAGAACCCGCTGCCGCCGCCCGCGCCGGTGGTCCCGCACAACCCGCCGCCGATGGGCGGTGGCGGGTACTCGAGCCCCTACGCCAGCAGCTCGACCGCCCCGTATCCGAGCTCGTACGCGAGCAGCTCGACGGCCGGGTACCCGCCGCCGCCCGCCGGGTACAACGGGTACCTCGCGCCGGGGCAGTCGGCTCCGTACCCCGGCGGTTCGTACCCGCAGTCGGGCTACGGGCCCTACAGCGGCGGTGGGTCCTACGGCGGTGGCGGGTCCTACAGCGGCGGAGGCGGATCCTACGGCGGAGGTTCGGGTGCCGGCTGGCCGTGAGCCGGCCGGTCCGGGCAGCAGCACCGCTTCGACGTAGCAGCGACGTACGCGCGGCACGGTCTTGGCCGGCGCGCTCGCGAACGCGCCGACTTCGGTGTCGGGCACACCGACGCGCCGGAACGTCACCGCCTCCCGGGTGGTGACGTTCCGACGGCCGGTGCTGTTCGGGCCGACGAGCTGTCACGGCTGTGCGCGGCCGGGCTGGGTCGAAGCAGAACAGCGCAGCAGCGACAGCGCCGACGGCCAGGGCGAGCGACAAGCCGGCGGCGGACGTGGCCGCCTTCAGAGGTCTTCCGTGCATCCGGTCCGCCTGAGGGCAGCCCGGACGCGGTTCCACTGACGGGCGAGAGGAGGTCCGGTGCTCGAAGCGCTCGGCCTGACCGCCGACGAGGAGCGGGTGTTCCGTGTGCTCGTGGGGGGCTATCGCGCCGCGGCCGGCGAGGTGGCCGCGCGGCTGGGGCTCGCCGTGGCCGACGTCGAGCGGGTGCTCGGCTCGCTCGTGGCCAAGCGGCTCGTGAGCCGCACCGGCGAGCACTACGTGCCGGCGCCGCCCGATGTCTCGCTCGGGCCGTTGCTGCGCCACGGCCAGTCGGAACTCGAGCGCGCCCGCGCCGCCGTGACGGAGCTGGCCGAGCAGTTCCGCGACAGCGCGCGGCGGCGCGATTCGTCGCGGCTGGTCGAGGTCGTCACCGGCGCGGAGGCGATCCGGCAGCAGGCGCTGAGCCTCCAGCGCGATGCGCGCGAGGAGGTGCTGTGGTTCTGCCGCGAGGCGCCCATCGCCATGCCGGCCACCGAGAACGACGAGGAGTTCCGCGCCTTGGCCCGCGGCGTGCGCTTCCGGGTGCTGTACGAGACCGCGCTGCTCGAGGAACCGGGCGCGATCGCGGGCCTCGCCGAGGGCATCCGCCTGGGCGAACGGGCTCGGACCATCGCGAAACTGCCCGTTCGCCTCGCCGTGGCCGACCGGGCGCTCGCGCTGTGCCCGCTCGCCGACGACGAGACCACGGGCGAACCGACCGCCGCGCTCGTGCTGGGCAGCAGCCTGGTGACCGGGCTGGTGGCGCTGTTCGAGAGCTATTGGGAACGCGCGTCTCCCCTGCGCATCGACGGCGTCCCCGCCGACGCCCCGCTGTCGGCCGACGAGCGGCGGCTGCTGTCGCTGCTCGTCGGTGGCGTGAGCGACAAGTCGATAGCGAAGCACCTCGGGGTGAGCCATCGCACGGTCCAGCGGAGGTTGCAGGACCTGATGCAGCGCGCCGACGCGCAGAGCCGGATGCAGCTGGCGTGGCAGGTCGCGAAACTCGGCTGGCTCGACGCCTGAATGTCCATTGAGGACACGGGGCCGGGTGTCCACTGTGGACATCCGGCCCCGTGGATCACCGCAGGGGCAGGCGGTAGACGCCCGCGCCCGTGCCGGCGAGGAGCCAGCGACCATCGGCTGAGGGCAGGAGGGTGCGGACGTCGTGGTCGGCCGGCTGCGTGGGCAGCGAGGTGAAGTGGCGGCCGCCGTCATGGCTGAACAGGACGCCGGCGCCGGGCTCGTACTTGTCGGCGGAAGAGACGTACAGGGTGCCGTCGCGGGTGAAGGTGGCGTCGGAGTAGCCGGCGGTGCCGAGGCCGGCCGCGGGGCGGAAGGTGGCACCGCCGTCGGTGGTGACCTTGACGAAGCCGTCGCCGGTGACCACGACGTGGCGGGCGTCGCGCGGGTCGACCGTCACGTGGGCGACCTCGCCGTCGAAGAATTTCCGCGCGGTCGCGCCGCCGTCGGTGCTGCGGTAGAGGCCGGTGACGTCGCCGATCCACAGGGCACCGCGAGAACGCGGGTCGACGGCGATCGACTGCACGCCGTCGAGACCGGCGAGCGCGTGCTGCGTCAGCGTGCGGCCGCCGTCGTGGCTCGTGTAGACGGCGGGCGTGAGGTAGCTGCCCACGTACACCGTGTCGGGGTCGCGCGGATCGACGGCCAGCGTCCGGGAGTTGCCCGGTACGGTCGCGAGCCGCTGCCACGTCGTGCCGCCGTCGCCGGAGCTTTCGACGGTGAAGCAGTCGACCTCGCAGTAGCCCTGCCGCACGCGAAGCACGGCCTTCGCCGAGATTGCCGCGAGGGCGCCGACGGAGTTGCCCAAGGTGTCCGGGGCCTGGCCGGTCCAGCCCCAGTCCTGGTAGCCGCGCGGGAGGTGTGCCGCGAACGGCGCCGTCGAGCGGTAGGTGCCACTGCTCGTGGCCGCGACGAGCGCCGGGCCGACGCTCGCGAGCGCGTCGACCTGGCTGGCGGGCACCCCGATGCGTCGGAACGTGACCGAGTCCCGTGTGGTGAAGATCCCCGCGGCCGCCGCGACGACCTGATCGCGCGGGCGGTCGGGGAAGCTGCCGATCTCGGAGTAGAGGTCGATCGCGCCGGTCGCCGCCGGGCGGTCGGTCCACGTGCGGCCGCGGTCGCGGCTGACCCAGACGTCGCGGGCGCCCGCGCTGCCGTCGGGCCGCGACGACGCGATGGACTGGACTTCGAGCTCACCGGCCGGGGTCAAACCGGTGAACGCCATCGCGTCGTCGGCGCCCCACGGACCGGCCAGGGTGCGGAACGTCCGGCCGCCGTCGGTGGAGAACACGGCGCTGCCGAGCACGCCCGAGCCGACCACGATGCCGTCCGCCGCGGCCAGGTTCGAGAGGTACGGCGTACCGGGCACCGAGAGCTTGCGCGGCGTGCGCGGGTGTCCCAGCGCGTCGTCCACGACGTGGATTTCGCTGCCGGTGGCCAGGAACAGGTGGTCGCCGTCGAGGGCGAGGTCGGTGACGCCTGCCGGCGCGCCCGGGAGCTTCGCCCAGTGGCGGCCGTGGTCGGTGCTGGTGAGCACGCCGTCGTCGCCCGCCGCGAAGGCGTCCTCGCCCGAAGGCGAGACCACCACGGACACGAGCAGGCCCGGGCTGGTGGCGACTGCGCGGAACGTGCGCGCCGCGTCGTCGCTGCGCAGCACCTCGCCGGTGCCCGTGGCCGGGTCGGTGGCGGCGACGTACACGACCGACCCGTCGCGCGGATCGGCCGCGATCGCGGTGCCGTTGGCGCCCAACGGACCCGGCGTGGTCCAGGTGTCACCGTGGTCGTCGGTGCGGTAGACGGCGCGGCCGCTGTCGGGCAGCACGTACAGCCGCGCCGGCGCATCAGGCGTGAACGCGAGGTGCCCGCCGGCGCTGTTCGGGCCGACGAGCTGCCACGGCTGTGCGTGCGCGGGCTCGGCCAGGGCGGGAACGGCCAGTGCGAGGGACAAGCCGGCGGTGAACGCGGCCAGCTTCAGAGGTCTTCCGTGCATCCGGTCAGCCTGGGGCAGTCCGGGCGCGGCGTCACGATCTTCGCCCTGGCCGAAATACGACAGGTCGCACTTTGGACACCCGGGTCAGGTCAGCAGGAGCTTCGCGATCCGCCGCGTCGACCCCCAGACCCCGATCGCCGCGAGCACCAGCAGGTAGGCGAGGTTGCCCGCCATGCTCCACGAGAAGAAGCCCGTGGCGAGGCCGCGCATGAGCTCGATGCCGTGGTACAGCGGCAAACACCGGACCAGCCACTGCAGCGCCTCGGGGTAGACCGTGATCGGGAAGAACGTGGTGGAGAACAGGAACATCGGCATCAGCACGAGCTGGATGTAGTCGAACTGCGACGTCGACTTCAGGTAGCTCACGAGCGTGATGCTGATGGCCGAGAACGCGAACGACACCAGCAGCGCCACCGGCAGGAGCAGCAGCGCCCACCACGACGTGAGCAGCCCCATCGCGCCGGTGACGGCCATGAACGCCACCGAGTACAGGCCGCCGCGCAGCATGGCCCAGCCGATCTCCCCCAGCGCGACGTCGAGCGGGCCGATCGGGGTGGCGAGCATCGCGTCGTAGGTCTTCGCGTAGCGCAGCTTGAAGAACAGGTTGTACGTGCTCTCGAACACGGCCCCGTTCATCGCCGACGACGCCAGCAGCGCCGGTGCCACGAACGCGACGTAGCTCATCGGCCGCCCGTCCGGCCCCGGCACGGTCTGGACCAGTTTGCCGAACCCGACCTGGAACGCGAGCAGGTAGAACAACGGCTCGAGCGCGCCGGACAGCAGGATCGTCCACGACCGCCCGTAGACGGTGATCGCCCGCTCGATCAGGGCGCCGGCCCGGCCGCTGTACATGCCCGGCGGGAGGACCCGGATGAGCAGGCCGCGGCGCTGGAACTCGGGAGCTCGGACGTCGGTCATCACGCCACCAGCCGGCGGTAGAACCAGCGGTGGGCCAGTGCCCAGCCGACCACCACGAGAGCGACCAGATACGCCGCGTGCCCGAGCACCGCGAGCCCGCCGACGCCGCCGAGGGTGCCGGCGCGGGCGAGCTGCGTGCCGTGCCACAGCGGGGAGAGCCAGGCGAGCCAGCGCAGGTACAGCGGGATCTGCGTGATGGGGAAGAACGTGCCGGAGAACAGTGTCATCGGCATCACCACGAAGCGGAAGAGCAGCCCGAAGCGCTGGCCCTCGTCGAAGGTCTTGGCGGCCAGGGCCGTCATCGGGGCCGCGCACGCCAGGCCCGTGAGGGTGCCGACGAGGATCACCACCAGGGCGCCGAAGTTCTGCCACGCGCCGAAGAACACGGCGATGAGCGCGTAGATCGCGCTGGCGAGGGTGAGTTTCAGGCCCGTCCAGATGAAGTGCGCGCCGACGAGCTGGCCGGGGGACACGGGGGTGGCCGTGACCGCCACGTAGTCCTTCTGCCACTTGAAGCCCGACATGACGGGGTACGTCGAGTCGCCGACGCCCAGCTGAGCCGCACCCGAGACGAGCAGCGCCGGGGCGACGTAGACGAGGTACGACACGCCGCCCGTCGCCGGGCCCGCCTGCACCTGGGAGCCGAAGCCGAGACCCATGGCGGCGAGGAAGAGCACCGGTTGCAGGCCCGTGGAGTACAGCGTGCTCACCCAGTGGCGCCGGTACCACATCCAGTGGCCCTCGACGCGCAGCCACGCGCCGTGCCAGGGACCGACGACGCGGCCGGTCGAGGCTACCGTCATCAGTCCACCAACGTCCGGCCGGTCAGCCGGAGGAACACGTCCTCCAGGGAGCTGCGCCGCACCAGGCTGGAGACCGGACGCAGGCCGCGCTCGTGGGCGCGTTCCAGGGTCGCCTCACCCGCCATCGTGTACAGCAGCACGCGGTCGGGCAGGACCTCGACGCGCTCGGCCAGGTCCTCGACCGCCGAGGCCGCGGTCTGCTGTTCGCCCGGCGCGAACCGCAGCTCCACGACCTCGCGGGTGGAGTACCGCGCGATCAGCTCGGCGGGCGAGCCCTCGGCGGCGATCCGGCCGCCGTCCATGACGACGAGCCGGTCGCAGAGCTGTTCTGCTTCGTCCATGTAATGCGTGGTGACGATCAGCGTGGTGCCCCGGGCCTTGAGCCGGAACAGCCGGTCCCACAGCAGGTGCCGGGCCTGCGGGTCGAGGCCCGTGGTGGGTTCGTCGAGCAGCAGCAGCTCCGGGTCGTTCACCAGCGATCGCGCGATGGTGAGCCGCCGCTTCATGCCGCCCGACAGCGAATCGACCGGCTTCTCCGCGCGGTCGCTCAGCTGCGCGAACTCCATCAGCTCCTCGGCCTTCGCGCGCACGTGCGCCCGCGACAGCCCGAAGTACCGCCCGTAGAGGTGCAGGTTCTGCCGCACCGTGAGCTCGACGTCGAGGTTGTCCTCCTGCGGCACGACACCCAGGCGCGCGCGGATACGTGGCCCGTCGACGTCCGGGTCCATGCCCAGCACGCGCAGGTCACCGTCGGTGCGCGGCGACACGCACGCGATCATCCGCATCGTCGACGACTTCCCGGCGCCGTTGGGCCCGAGGAAGCCGAACGCCTCCCCCGGCCGCACCTCGACGTCGATGCCGCGCACCGCTTCGAACTCACCGAACCGCTTCACCAGCGCCTTCGCCTGCACCAGTGGCGGTTCCGCCGTTGCCTCTGCCACCCCGACGACACTAGGCCCGAGCACCGACAGTTTTCGACCGGTTTCCCGATCGATCAGCGGACGGTGACCGACAGGTCCCTCGAAACGCCGTTCACCGTCAAGGAGATTCGCGCGGCACCGGGGTGCAACGCGGTCAGCACGCCGCTTGCCGGGTCGTAGGACACCACGTCCCACGGTGCCGGACGCCCCGCCCCGACGTGGGCGAAGAAGCCGCTCCAGTCCGCGCTCACCGGGTACGCGACCGGCACGGCGCGCCCGGCCTGGGTGAGCGTCGCGGTCAGCTGCGCCTTCGCGCCCCGCCGCAGTGAAGCGGGCCCGGACAGCGTCAGCGCGTCGACGTTCGGCCGCGTCTCGAAGCGCACCGGCTGGTCCTTCGCCGACGGGTCGACGCGCACCAGCGTCCAGCCGACGAACCCGCCTTCGCCCGGCGCGGCCGCGGGGGTCTTGCCCGAGTTGCCGTTGACCAGGTACGGCACGCCGTCGGTGCGCGACAGGCTGAACACGCCCGCGTGCGAGGCGATCGCGGCCGCCTGCTTGCCCGAGGACTGCTCGAACCCCGTGAGCCACGTCTGCAGCAGGTCGGCTTCCTTGCGGTCACCCAGCTGCGAGTTGCCTGTGGGGCTCGGATCCTTCACCGGGTGGTGCATCGCGACGACGACGCCGCGGATCGACCGGTCGCGGGCGGCGCCGTCGAGCGCGTCGCGCAGCATCCGCACCTGGTCGAACCCGCCGGCGCGCAGCGAGCCGCGCGAGGAGTCCATGAGCACCAGCCGGATGCCGTGCACGTCGACGACCTGGTGGGTCGCGCCGAAGGCCGCCTGGAAGTTCGCCAGGCCGTTGCCGCCCTCGGCTTCGTGGTTGCCCGGCACGTAGTACCACGGCACCTTGCCGTCGAGCTCTTCCGTGATCACCTTGCGCGCCAGCACGAAGTCGGGCGCGGTGCCGCGGTCGACGAGGTCGCCGTTGATCAGCACGAGGTCCGGCTTCACGGCCACGGCTTCCCGCATCGCGCGGCGCGCCTGCGCCACGAGCGGGCCGCCGGGCGCGTCGGCGGTGAACTGCGCGTCGCTGATCACCGCGATCCGCAGGCCGCCGGTGCCGAGCGTGCCGTCGGTGACCAGGGCCGGGTCGTGCACGGCCGGGTCGGCGGGCACGGCCGTGGCCGGCGCGACCTCGAAGGTGAGGTCGTCGAACACGAGGTGACCTTCGTACTGCTGATCCGGCACGTTCTCCACGGCATAGAAACGGGTGAGGCGCTGACCGTCCGGCAGCCCGGCCGGCACGGCGGCGGTCACGTACTTCCAGCCCGTCCAGTCGACGCTGAGCGAGAGGTCCACAATGGACGCCACGTCGGCCCCGTCGCGGAGCTCCGCGCGCAGCCAGGCACCCTTTCCGTCGCCGTCGACCCACAGGCCGATCTTCTGCGTGCCGGCCGGCACGGGCAGCGGCGTCGCGGCGGTCACGTACGCGGCGCGCGTGGCCGTGGTGCCGGTGAGGCGGTAGTCGAGCGCGAGGCCCTGCCCACCGTCGCGCCCTCCGCCGGGGACAGCGCGGCCCCGACGACAGCCGGGTACACGCTCGCGCTCCAGCCGGCCGGGCCGTCCAACGGAGACGCCACCCGCGGCTCGGTACCCACCGAAGCGGCCAGGTGCTCGGTCAGCCCGCCCGCGTGCACCGTGATCGCGGAGGCGCCCGAAGCGGCCTTGGCCGTGACCTCGAACCCGTCGGCGGCGGGCTTCACGTCCACCACAGCGGGGTCGTAGTCGAGCTTCACGTCACGGGGCTCCACCCAGGTGCCGTACCCGTCGGCGTCGTAGCCGAAGACCTGGAACGTGCTGTGCGCGCCCGCGCCGGACAGTGCGACCTGCGCGGTGCTCGTGCCCAGCCGCACCGGCGTGCCGAGCACCGACACGGTCGTCTTGCCCGAAGCCTTGCCCTCGCGGGCCACCACGGAGACGTCTTCGCGCGCTTCGGGGTGCTTCCGGTCCGCGTGGCCGGTGAGCACGTCGTCGGTCACGGTGGCGCGGCCCGGGTCCGACGTGCTCCACCGCGGGTGCGCGGAGACGGCCGCGCCGGTCTCGTCGTGACCGTCGGCGACGAGCACGCGCGACAGTCCGGAAAGGACCCGGGTGGCGTTCTTCGTGTTCTGCGCGGGCGCCGGCGCGAAGCCGGTCAGCCTGCTGCTGCCGGGCACGGTCTTGATGCCGATCCCGTTGGGCACCAGCCGTTCCCCGCCGTCCGAGGGGGCGTTGCGTACGCTCGGCGCGGACTCGCCCTCACCTCGCGCGAGCAGCGTGGAGGAGCCGCCGCCGTCGAGGTTGACGGCGTCGTCGGCACCCAGGGCTTTCAGGCGGCGGCCCAGCTCGGCCTCGGTCATGCCGCGGCTGTCGGCCTGCCGGCCGTCGACCGTCATGAGCCACAGGTGCTTGCCGTCGGCGGAAAAGCCTACGCCGGTGCGCGGGGCGAGCGTGGTGTCGTCGACCGGCTGCAGCACGCCGTCCTTCAGCAGCGCCTCGTTGCCGCCGACGGCCACGGCGATCTTCCCGGCGTCCGAGCGCGGCGCGTACGAGACCCCGACGCGGTCGCCGGCCTTCAACGCGGAAAGCGTGTCCGCGCCCGCTTCCCGGCCGAGCAGCAGCGTGCTGCCCGCGGGGATCGGCCCGTCGGCCGGCTGCGTGCGCACCCGCGTGACCACGCCGTCGCGAACCTCGACCTCGGCCACGCGCGCCGCGCCGGCCACCGACGTCGCCCGGGCGGACGCACCCCACAGCGGCGTGTAGACGCCGAGCGCGTCCTTGCCCAGCACGGGGCTGTTGAAGTTCGTGGCCGGCACGCTGCGTCCGTCCGGCAGCCGCACCGACGCTTCGAGGAAGATGTCGGCCAGCTTCGCGCGGCCCTCGTCGGTGATCGCGGCGGTGGTGTTGTGCCCGGCGGCCGGCGCGGTCCGCAGCTGCCCGTCGGAGATGCCGACGCCCTCGGGCGCGCCCGTGGCATTGATGTCGAAGAAGTCGCCGTTCACGCCCGCGACCGCGCCGGTGCGCGCCACCTGCTGCGAGAGCGGTGTGCGCGCGGAAACCGTGCCGGGGCTCAGGTAGGTGGGCTCGAGGACCTTGCTGGTGAGGTCGACGCTGAGGGTGTCGCCGCGGATCCAGCCGGCCGGGTCGAAGCGGTCGAACTGCGTGAGCCGCAGCCCGGGCGCGATGGCCGAGGTGGCGCTGCTGGTCTCGAGGCCGTCGTCGGCCGACGCCGCGGCCGTGACCGGCGCTTCGCGGGCCGACGACGCCGCGGGCGCGCCTTCCACCGGCCGGGTGTCGAGCGGTGCGGCGAGCGGATCGCCGTACGCCGGCACGGTGACGGCGGTGGCGAACAGTGCGCAAAGGGCGCAGAGCAGCACGGAGCGTGAGTTCTTCACCAGGTACCCCAGTATCGAGTGAGTGCTGTGTCGATCGTTACTAATCCGACCACAGTCACGGCCAAAATGGCTTCGGAGCAACGGCTACGTGCCGCGTGGGGGTCGGCCTACTTTCGGCCGGATCAGTAACTGCGCCCAGCAAAGTGGAGTGGCCCGGCCGGCGGAAGGATTCAGGGTGAACGCCGCCTGAATGGCTCAGAACGGGCGGTTCCGGTCAGGGGGTGAGCGGCGCCTTCAGGAAGGCACGCGCCAGCTCCTCGTCGCCCGTGACGCGTGGCGTGACCTCGCCGCGCTTCCACAGCAGCGTCAGCAGCTCCTGCGCGGTCGCCTCGACGGTGGCGGCGGCCTCGCCCTCGCCCACCGCGGGCGGCTCCCCCGGCACGACCGTCCACTCGTGCCCGGTGTCGGTAGCCCGCAGCGTGAGCGGCGCGGGCAGCGGCGGCACGGCGTGCCAGCGGGTGATGCGCGACAGCAGCGCGGTGAGCACCTCGTCGACGCCGTCGGCGGCCACGGTGGGGTCGAGGACCGGGGTGGTGCCCGCGCAGCCGTGGAGGTCGATCAGGTGCACGGCCGTCTCGTGCAGCTGGCGGCGGAACCAGAACGCCTTCGTCTTCGGGGTGCCGCCGAAGTGCCAGCACTGCTCGTCCGGGTCGGCCGCTTCGAGGGCGGCCAGCAGCACCGCGGCGCTCTCGGCGTACCACTCGGCCGGCTCACCGGGCACGTCCGTGGCGGACAGTTGCTGCGGCTCGCCGGTGCGCACGATCTCCGCCGCCCAGCGGTGGATGCCGCCGAGGTGGGTCACGAGGTCGGCGCGCGTCCAGCCGGCGCAGTCCGGCACCGGTGCGGTCGCCGTGCCGGAGTTCGCGGCCTGGGCGAACTCGGCCGTGAGCGCGCGCAGGTGCGCCAGGCGGTCCTCGGCAGACAGGGTCATGACACCTCGAAAATGTTGGCGGAAACGGGAAAAGCCGGAGCGGAGCCGCTCGGCTCCGCCCCGGCATTCAAGCCCGGCTCACAGGTCCGGGAACCACAGCTTCAGCTCACGCTCGGCCGACTCCGGGGAGTCGGAGCCGTGCACCAGGTTGAACTGGGTCTCCAGCGCGAAGTCGCCGCGCAGGGTGCCCGGCGTGGCCTTCTCGACCGGGTCGGTGCCGCCGGCCAGCTGGCGGAACGCGGCGATGGCGCGCGGCCCCTCCACGGCGATCGCGACGAGCGGCCCCGACGTGATGAACTCCAGCAGGTCGCCGAAGAACGAACGTTCCTTGTGCTCGGCGTAGTGCTCCTCGGCCAGCGAGCGCTCGACGGTGCGCAGCTCGAGGGCGGCCAGCTTCAGGCCCTTGCGCTCGATGCGCGAGACGACCTCGCCGACGAGGCCGCGCGCGACGCCATCGGGCTTGACGAGGACCAGCGTGCGTTCAGTCACGACGGTGTTTCTCCTTGTGCGGATTCGTGTTATCGGGCGCGAGCCTAGCCGACCCGCGCGTGCGGGGAGTTTCGGCCGGGTCAGCGGCCCTGCGGGTGCAGCGTCGTGGACCACAGGGACCTGCCCGTCGCGTCGCGCAGGTCTCCGCTGCCGCCGTCGACGTTCAGCTCGCCGAAGTGCTGGAACCCTTGCGCGGGCGAGGAGTTCTGCGTCGTCGGCGCGTGCACGAACACCGCCTCGGGGCCGAACGTCGGGGCGAGGGCGCTGGGCCCGAACGCGCCGGCGTTGAGCGGCCCGGACACGAACTCCCAGAACGGGTCGAAGTCCTTGAAGGCCGCGCGGTCCGGCGAGCGTTCACATGGGTAGCACCGCACGAGGGGCCGGACGGGCTGGCCCCGAGTCGCAGCTCAAAAGTCGCGTCCCCAACCTGGCCGGGTAGGGGCCTGCGGCTGCCCGGCGACGGGTGACAGTCGATGAGCTGGGGTTGACCGGTCCGGGTTCCCAAGCCGACGAGCAGGCTGGCTGGACCGGCGGTCCCATTGTCGGGCAGGACCCAGAGCCGGGATCGTGGTCGCCGGTAGGCGGGTTCATCACCGTGTGGTTCGAGTCCGGCCCCGGTTCGGCAGGTGACCCCGAGGCAGTGTCCCCGCTTCGCCCGAGAAATTAGCATCAGCATTCGAAGATTTCCGTTTCGACTACCGAAATCTGTCGAGTTTTAGGTGTTTACTGCGGGCACCACTACCGGATCAGTTCCGACGGCACATAGCAGGTCTCGAACGCCGATATTGCTACAGAAGGACGGGAAATACGTTCAAGAATATCCTGGCGGCAGACTGCCGGTGACACACATATCCATGAGATAGGTGCCGTTGCAGACGCCGATCCCAACACAAGACCACTCTCCGAAGGTCGACGAATATCCGCAGTCCATTCCGGTTCCTTCGTACGTGCCGCAGATGCCGTCGGTGCCTCGTTTGACGATGTTCGACGAGAAGATCTGCTCGGACGAGACGTAGACGTGGGCCGCGCTGCCGTCGTCACATCACCCTGCCCTTGGTGTCCGACCTGGTCCACGCTCACCGCAGGCGGCTCGGGTCGGTGTGGCGCAAGCTAAACCCAGGACAACAGGCACTGCTGGTGCTGGTGGACCCGCGCAATGGCGAGCCGTTCGCCGAGGTGGGCACCGGATTCGCGGTCTCCACCACGACATGCTGGCGCTATGTCAACGAAGTCGTCGAACCGCTGGCTCAGCGAGCATCGAAGCTGCCGAACACGGAAGGCGAACCCAGCGCCTGGCCTACGTGTCATCGACGGCACACTCATCCCGATCGACCGGATCGCCACCGACCGCCCCTTCTACTGCGGCAAACACAAGATGCACGGATTGAACCTGCAGGTGATCGCCTCCCCGGACGGCACGATGCTGTGGGTATCCGGCGACCTGCCCAGTAGCACCCACGACACCCCCGCCGCATCTGGAACATCCTCGCCGCCCTACGCAATTCCGGACTGATCACCTTGGGCGACAAGGAATACCACGGCTACAACGAAACCGGACAACACGTGATCACCTCGTACAAGGGCCGCAACAAACCCGAGTCACAGAAAGACGCCCACCGCGCCTACGCCCGCCTCCGCGGACTAGGCGAACGCGCCAACGCCCAATTCCAGACCTGGCACATCCTCCGCAAACTCCGCTACGGTCCCCGCCGCGCCGGCCGACTGTCCAAAGCCATCCACGTCGTGAAGAAGTACGAGCTCTCCGCCGGATGAAAAGGGCTCACTGCACAACTCCCCGAGCTTCGGGATACCGGCGGCGAGGAAGCGGCAGGTGAGGAGAGCTACTCACCTGCCGCTTGAGTACTTGTGCCCAAATGTGGCGGGTAGGTTAACCCAACTGTGCTCACAGGCGCGCGTCGCCCGGTCCCGGTCCCGTATCCTGTGACGGAACGATCACGGGGAGGGATCGAGCATGGGTTTCACGACGGTGCCGACCGCCTTGCGCGGCGCCGCTGGCGAGAAGTTGGACAGTCTGCGCGGCACGGACTACGCCGAGCCGGTAGGCCGGGTGGCAGGCGCGCTGCCCGGCGGGAGCGCCGCGGCGGCCGCCGCGCACTGTCGGGACGCCTTGTCGACCACGTTCACCGAATGGTGCGCCGAAGCCCAGCGCCTTGCAGACCACCTTGGCGTGGCAGCCGACCGGTATCAACAGGGCGACCACACGGCGGCAGGGGTGTCCCCCTCTGTCGCGCCGACCATGCAGGAGCCGCGCTGATGGTGTCGCTGGCCGATGTCCGCGCATGGGATCACGGTGCTCTGGACGAAATCTGCTCGCTCTTGCAAGCCCGGACGCAGGTCCTCATCCACAAGGGGGACGACTACGGCAAGGTCTTGCCCGTCGACGGCTGGAGCGGGCCGGCCGCCGACAATGCGGCCGAACAGCACCGCGCCCTGATGCGGCAACTCGACACGATCGCCGCCGGAGCCGCTGCGCTGGACAAAGCCATTGGACAGGCAGCCGACGCCATCACTGGAGTTCAACACGCCTTGGCCAACGCCGACGAACTGGCCCGGAAATACGGATTCCAGATCACCGACGCGGGCGGCATCACCGACTCCTACGCGGGCAAGCAAGCACCGCCCGAGCAGCACCCCGAAGACCGGGAACGCACGCACGCGCAACTGGTGGACGAGGTCACGCAGATCCTGCGCACCGCGAACGACATCGACGCAGATCTCGCGTCGGTGCTCGACCGCGCGGCAGCCGGCCAGCTCGGCACCGGGAACGAATCCACCGTCGCCGCAGCCGCTGCCGACGGGATCAAAGACCCTGGCCTCACGCTGCCCGAGCCCCCACCGAACGCGACCCGTCGCAAAACGCCGCCTGGTGGGCCACTCTCTCGGATGCGGGGAGGAACATCCTCATCCGCGACCGCCCCAGTGCCATCGGCGCGATGAACGGGCTGCCCGCCACCGACCGCGACCGCGCGAACAAGGTCATGCTCGACCGTGAATACGATGAACTGAAACGACAGCGGGAGGAACTTTCAAGCCGCTCCCTTCACGTGGGAGGCAGCGAGATGCAGCAGCAAGCACAGGCACAGCAATACCAAGATCTCTCGAAGCAGCTGCACGCGCTGGATGAGAAGATCAAGGGAATGGACCAGATCAAGCAACGGCTGTACCACCCGCTACCCGGGCAGCCCACCGCATACCTGCTGGGCATCAACTCCGCCAACTGCGGGCAAGCCATCATCGCCATGGGCGATCCCGATCGCGCCGACAACGTCGCCACCTACGTCCCCGGCACCACCGCCGGACTTAACCACGGCATGGCCACAGACATCTATCGCTCAGACGCGATGTTGGCCGCAGCGAACAAAGCGGGATCGCCGTCGACCTCCGTGATTACGTGGGTCGGATATAACGCGCCGCAGAGCATCGTCCCCGACGCCGCAAGCACCAGTTTCGCTAACAACGCCGAACACCCGCTCCGCGACTTCCAGGGCGGGCTCGGAGCCGCCCATCACGGCCCCATGAACAGCACCGTGATCGGACACAGCTACGGCACCACGGTCGTCGGCCAAACCGCCCGCGACCTCGGCTTGCCCGCTGACAACGTCGTCATGGTCGCCAGCCCCGGCGTCGGCGTCGACCACGCGAACCAGCTCCATCTCGACGGAGTCCCGCAAGACCAAGTCGGCCAGCACATCTACTCCACCAAATCCGTCACCGACCCCATCCCTGCCCTCACCAACTTCGACGGACCTGACATCGGACTCGACAACGTCGACCCCCTCGGCCCCGATCCCACCACTGACTGGTTCGGCGGACAAACATTCCACTCCGACGCCGGTAACCCGCTTACTTCACATAGCGACTACTGGCAAGATCGGTCCTCATCCTTGCGCAGCATGGGCAACATCATCGCCGGAAACAAACCATGAACTGGACTCAGAATTGCAATCAAAACCGGCTCTTTTCGATTGCCGCGTCGAGCTTAATCCTGCTGACTTTGACCGCTTGCGAAGGAGCATCAATGCAGCCGACAGACACCGCCGATCAAGCACGAGAGAAAGCACTGGCCGCAGTGTATGCTGCCGCTGCCGCAATCTTCCCTTCCGGGTACAAACTTTCGGAGAGCCCGCTCGAGTCAAGGCCGTGCACTGATGATTCCAACCAGCCAACGGGTCAGATCAGCGTAAGCGCCGACTTCTGGGTGGACGGACCGGATCGTTCTCAAAACAACAAGTACTACGATAGCCTCAAAAAGTGGTGGAGCGAGAACGGCTGGTCGCTTGAAACCGACAGCCGCCCGCGAGACCTGTTCGCCAATGCGCAGCGTGACGGATACCTCATGAGCTTGGAAGGCACTGTGACCGGCCCGGACAAGGGGCGTCTGAACATCGGTGCAAGTTCGCCGTGCGTTTGGCCCAACGGCACCCCTGAGCCTGCGTCGTGATGCAGAAGCACGCCCGCGTGATGAGGGCTTGAACGAGGGCGGCGCCCTGCCGGGCCGTCAGGTTCCCGCAGACAGACCACGCGCTAGACTGTTGTCAGTTGACGTACTTGGTGGTCGTCCCACTGCGCGCCGACGATCCTGAACCCCGACGGGGTCTGCATCCACGAGTTCGCCGTGATGAGCCACGTCGTCGACAGCACGGTGCTCAGGGCGACG
Source organism: Amycolatopsis sp. NPDC049253 (assembly GCF_040678995.1). NCBI lineage: Bacteria > Bacillati > Actinomycetota > Actinomycetes > Pseudonocardiales > Pseudonocardiaceae > Amycolatopsis > Amycolatopsis sp. NPDC049253. Next base: position 75,611 of record NZ_JBFAQX010000011.1, read on the forward strand.
ATGCAGCAGGCGAGGACACGGTGCGCTCGTTCACCCGTCCGTCGCCGCACAGCATGACGCCGGTGAAACCGGCCTCCACGAAGAACGCAGTAACCACCTCCATGCCGATGGTGGGCGCCGCCTCCGGTCCCGTGGCCGAACCGAACGGCCCCCCGCTCAACCCGAGCTCGAAGGTGATCACGGCGCCGGCCACCCCACCGAGCGCGAAACCCCACAGCGAAGATCCGCTTCCAGCACCGGTGGATCTGCAGAAGACCGGTTCCCGCGTGCGTAGGTAGCGGCCGTAGCCGAACGCGAGAAGAATGGACAGAGCGACGGTGACGGCCGGAAACGTCATGTGGAACACGATCGTGATGGCGAACTGCCACGGCGTGCGGAGCGACCAGAATCACGGCAGGCCGGCGCAGTCTGATCCGCCAGTGGCCAGTCACCACGCCCTGCGCACCTCGCCGAGCCCGGCCAGGCGAGAGACGGCGGCAGCGGGCACGGATCCGGGCACGAGCGGGTGCGCCGACGCGTCACCATCGGCCGGCGCACTCGGAAGGGTTCCGATCCGTCGCCACACCGCGCCTCCACGCCCGGTCACCAAGGTACTGCGCAGGCAGGACCTGGACCTCATACACGTCATCTGTACCGGGTGATGTCATGAGCGACACCGACGATGAGCCTGGCACTGGCAGGCGCGGCGGGTGCGCCCACGGGCGGCAACTCGGCGTCGCGCAGTCGGACAACTGGAGAGCCCCGACGCCGTCACGGAGAGGAATTCCCCCAGACGAAGAGGACGATCCTCACCATGAGAGCGCGGTCGGACGGCCGCCTCGAGAAGTAGACCCGAGCACCCGACGCCCCCCTGGGGTCAGCTGCGGGCACTGATGAGCCCATCTGGTCGCACTGCACGAGGACAAGCGGAGGTGACGGAGGGCGATGTTGTCCGAAGCCGTTCCTGCCGCGTTCGGTGCGGCGATCTACCCGCCTGCGTTGCTGTTCATCGCGTTCCTGCTGGCCAGCCAACATCCCAGAAAACGGGCGCTGATCTTCCTCGCTGGCGCGGTGTTCATCACCCTTGGCTTCGGCTTCCTGTCGGTGTTCGTGTTGCAGGCCAGCGGAGCCGAGAGCACCAAGCACCGCACCGTACCGGCCTGGATCGACCTCACCATCGGTATCCTGCTGGTGGCCTTCGCGCTGGTCGTCTACTTCCGGCCGCCGCGTGGACCCAAGGCCGCCAAATCGCGCCGCGAGCTCGGCGTGATCGGGTTGCTGAGCGTCGGCCTGCTGATGTACACGCCGGCACCGCTGTACCTCGCCTCACTGCACGCCATCGCCAAGGCGCACTCCGGCCTGGCGGCGACGGTGCTGAGCATCATCCTCGTCGCCGTGATCTACATGCTCCTGATCGAAATACCGATCGTCGCGCACGCGATCTGGCCGGAGACGACGGTCCGCTGCGTCAGCGCCGTGAACACCTGGCTGGCACAACACGGCCGAACCATCATCGTCGTCGTGGCGGCCGGCTTCGGCATCTACCTCATCAGCTCGGGCATCGCCCACCTCGGGTGATCGACAGGCTGTCCCTCGCGGCGGCAAGAACCGACTCGAACCGGCAGCCACAACGGCCCGCGAGACCCGCGAGGAGAGTGGCTATCGGCTGCTCGGCGAGGCCGAACACCTGATCAGCTTCGAGCCGTTGCCCCGGGCAGGTGACCGCAGGCACCGAGGTGCATCTCTGGCGGGCTGCCGAGAAGGTCGGCGAACCCACGGATACAGGAACAGGTGGGGGTGGCGGTCGGACATGGCGGAGAAGATGGTCATGCCGCCGAACGCGGGGTTGATGCCGTAGTTCTGGCCCGCGACGTCGCCGCTCCACAGGATGCGCGTGTTCTTGCGGCCCGCGGGCGCGGTGGCGAAGCGGCCGATCACGGGTTCGCTGGAGGTGCGGCCGTCGAGGTCCACGGCCGTGACGCGGTAGTGGTACTCGGTCCCGGCTGCAGGCCGGCGACGCGCACCTTGCCGGTGCCGCGGGTGCCGGCGTGGTGATGGCCCCGGTGACTCTGCGGGCGTGGCGGAAGGACTCGTCGCGCGCGATCTCGGCGACCAGGCGCGCCGGCCGGTCGGCCCGCGACCAGATGATGCCGGACCCGGTGGTCACATCACCGGACGCGACGCCGTGCGTGAGCACCGGCCGCGCCCGGCACACCAACGGCGCGGCCGACACGCTCTCGGGCAGGAGGCTGGTCGGACAACTCGTGGCGACGTGGCGGTGAACTGAGCCGGCGGCCGCGGCGCGTTCCGACGAGGGCAGAGCTACTTCGCGAGGAGCGCCGGCCGACAACTCACCCGCTGTCCATCCTGCGACTTCATCGACACTGAGACCGCACAATCTCGCTGAAGTTCGGGAATTCTTCTCGAGCACTGGTGATCACCTCGGACGCAGCCTGTCTCCCGGACGGCGCCCAGCGCTCCGCGATCTGCGTCAGGCGGGCATCAACGCACGGCTCATGCTCGTGGTGCGGATACATCATCGCCTCACACGGTCCGAAGCCACCTGCAAGCAGCCACAGATATCCATCCACATCACCGGCGACGACTCCAGTCTCCCCTTCGGATCCGAGGAACACCACCGGCTGCTGCACAACCGGCCTGCCACCACGCACGAGCCAGAACGCAGCCAGCCCACCGGAGCCGTCCTGGCCGAACACCCGGAACTCGGCACCGTCAACAGCCGGGTTCCCGGTCCAAGCCTGCCACCACTCGGCTGTTTCGGCTTCGCTCTGGAACTGCGGATACGGCTCGAAGTCCACGCCCGAGCCATCCCGGTAGTCGAAGGGCTCGCGATGAGCTTCCACCAGCATTTCGGGCATCACATCGTCGGGCTCGGCCACGCCCCCACCCTACGACCAGACCCTCGTGCCACGAGCCATGCTCGCCGAGCGCGTGGAATGACACAGAGTGGCTGAACTCGAAACGCGAGCCTTAGAGCCTGTCTCACTTGGTGAGTTTCTTGTAGCAGGTGATGGCGGCGCCGAGGGCGAGGAAGGCGAGGTAGTGGCTGGGTTTGCGTTCGTAGCGGATGGTGAGTCGGCGGTAGCCGAATAGCCAGGCGATGGCCCGTTCGATGACCCAGCGGTGTTTGCCGAGTTTGTCGGTGGATTCGATGCCTTTGCGGGTGATGCGCGGGATGATCCGGCGGTGGCGGAGCCAGTCGCGCAGGGCGGGGATGTCGTAGGTCTTGTCGGCGTGCAGCTTGGCCGGTTTCCTGCGACGCGGTCCGCGGTGGGAGCGGGTGGCTGGGATGGCGTTGACCAGGGGTTTGAGCGCGTGGCTGTCGTGGGTGTTGGCCGCGGAGATCGCGACGGTCAGGGGCAGGCCGTTCCGGTCGGACAGGGCGTGGATCTTGGAGCCGGGTTTGCCGCGGTCGACCGGGTTCGGGCCGGTCAGTTCGCCCCTTTTTTGGCCCTGACGGACGCTGCGTCGAGGACTGCACGGGACCAGTCGATCATGCCTTTGCTGCCCAGCTCGTCCAGGACTGCTCGGTGCACTTCGCGCCACAGTCCGGCGGTGGTCCACTCGCTGAACCGGCGATGCGCCGTCGGTACCGTGACCCCGAAGCTGGGCGGCAGGTGTCGCCAGGCGCACCCGCTGGTCAGCACGAACACGATCGCGGTGAACACTGCCCGGTCGTCCACTCGCGACATTCCACCGCCCTGTGGGCGCGTCTTTCCCGCCGGGATCAGCGGTTCGACCAGCGCCCACAACTCGTCCGGCACCAGCCGCCGTGACAACTCGTCCATCACAATTCACGATCTTGCCTGGGCGTCAACCAAGATCCAAGTGAGACACGCTCTTAGCCGAGCGTCAACTCTTCGGCGACGACTGCTGCTGACTCGGCAACGTCCCTGCCGCCATCCTGCGCGCCACCTCGCGGCGCAGGTACAGGAACCACACGAACGCCGCCAGGAACAGCACGCCGATGATCGCGATCGCGGGCAACACGAACGCCATCGCGATCAGTGCGACCTGCAGCACCAGCACCACCGGCACCGCCCAGACGTGCTTGAGCAGGCCGCACAGCACGAGCAGCGCGACGGCGATGCCGATGACGGTCCAGCCCGTCGCCGAGGTGATGCCGCCGCCGAGTTTGTTGACGACGGGCAGCGCGAGGGCGACCGTGATGGCTTCCATGATCAGCGTGCCCGAGAGGACGCCGCGGAAGCCCTTCATGGGGTCCTTGGGAGGAGGCGGAGGCGTCTCGCTCATACCGGTTCCTTCCCGAACAGGGTGCGGGCCTCGCCCGCGGTGACCACGGAGCCGGTGACCAGCACGCCGCCGCCGGCGAGGGGTTCCTCCGGGTCGTCGGACTGCTCGACGAGGCCGATGGCCGTCTCGACGGCCGTCTCCAGGTCGGGCTCGGCGAGCACGCGGTCCTCGCCGAAGATCGAGATGGCCAGCTCGTTGAGGTCTTCCAGCTCCATCGACCGCGGGGCCGAGTTGCGCGTGACCACGATGTCCGACACGACAGGCTCGAGCGCGTCGAGGATGCCGCGCGCGTCCTTGTCGGCCATCACCGCGACGACCGCGACCAGGCGGCGGAAGGCGAACTCGTCGGTGACGGTGGCGGCGAGCGCCTGGGCGCCCATGGGGTTGTGCGCCGCGTCGAGCAGCACGGTCGGGGCGGCGCGCACGCGCTCCAGCCGGCCCGGGTTCTCGACCTCGGCGAACGCCTCGCGCACGGCTTCGAGCACCAGCTGGCGCTCCTTGCCCGCGCCGAAGAACGCCTCGACGGACGCAAGCGCGAGCGCCGCGTTGGCCGCCTGGTGGGCGCCGTGCAGGGGCAGGAAGATCTCGTCGTACACGCCGCCGAGGCCCTGCAGCTTCAGCAGCTGCCCGCCCACGGCGACCTCGCGCTCCAGCACGCCGAACTCGCTGCCGGCGCGCGCTACCGCGGCGTCGACGTCGACCGCGCGCTTGAGCAGCACGTTGAGCACGTCGGGGTCCTGCTCGGCGATCACGGCGACGGAGCCGGGCTTGATGATCCCGGCCTTCTCGCGCGCCGCGTCGACGGCCGTCGGGCCGAGGTACTCGGTGTGATCGAGGCCGATGGGGGTGATCACGGCGACGTCGGCGTCGGCGACGTTCGTGGCGTCCCACGCCCCGCCCATGCCCGCCTCGATCACGGCGGCCTCCACGGGGGCGTCGGAGAACGCGGCGAACGCCATGCCGGTGAGCACCTCGAACTTGCTCATCGCCACGCCGTCCTCGCTCGCGGCGTCGACCATGTTCACGTACGGCGCGACGTCGCGGAACAGGTCCACGTACCGCGCGGCCGAAATCGGGTGCCCGTCGAGTGCGATGCGTTCCGTGACGAGCTGCAGGTGCGGGCTCGTGTACCGCCCGACGCGCAGGCCCATGCGCGTGAGCAGCGCGTCGATCATGCGGCTGACCGAGCCCTTGCCGTTCGTGCCGGCGACGTGCAATACGGGGTAGCCGCGGTTCGGCTCGCCCAGCACCGTGACGAGCGCCTGGATCCGCGCGAGGCTCGGCTCGATCTTGGTCTCGGGCCAGCGCTGGTTCAGCTCCGCCTCGACGGCCATGAGCTCTCGGCGGGCCTGGGCTCCGTTGGGGTCTTGCACGGGCTCGTCGACACCCTGGTCGTCGAGCTCGTGCAGCTCCGCGTCTTCGGCGCCGAGCAGGTCCGGCACCGGCCCGGTCGCCAGGTTGTCCCCCAGCTGCCCGATCCCGCCGATGCCCCCGCGCGCCCCACCGCCGACGGCGTACGCGGCGTCCGGCGCGTCCAGGTCGGGGTCGGCGTCGTCCGACTCGTCGTGCGCACGCGTCCCCAGCTCGTCGACCCCGGCGAAACTGTCCGGGTCCGCGAGATCGGGTCGCCGCTCGCCGGCCTCGTCGATCTCCTCGAACGGCCCCTGGCCGTCCGCCTCACCACGCGGCACGCACACGCTCCCTCGACAACGGGCTTCACCTGACCAGACGAGTCTACGTGCGGTGCGTTGCCGGGCGTCGGGCCCGTGTCGGTAGTGATGACCTGCGGGTTCGGCCGTCGGCGAGGTCAGCTCGCGACGGTCCGGCCACCCTCGCGGAACACGACCGCGGCACCGGCCTTCTCGGCGGCCGGGGCGCCACCCGCAGCCGGCGCCCCGGCCCCAGGTCCACCGGCGCGGCGGCTTCGTCGATCGGGAGCAGGCGGACGGACCGGATCCCGGGTCGGTGACGCCCGGGTCCCACCCCTCGTCGTCGGTCCTGGGTCCGCCGTCGAAGACGAAGGCGAGACTCTCGGGCATCGGGCCGCTCTCGCTGACGTGGCCGATCACGAGCACCGATCCGAGTGTTCAGCGCCCCGGCATGCGGCCTTGCTGGTTGAGTCGGGACATGCCGTTCAACCACAACCACCGCTACCATCCCCTGTTCCTCGGTCTCGTGCCGCCCGCAGCGACACGGGCGTTGGACGTCGGGTGCGGGCAAGGGCGGTTCGCGCGGCGGCTGGCGGCGCGAGGGCTCGACGTGGATGCCGTCGACGTGTCCGCGGAGATGGTGCGGATCGCCGCCGCGCTGGGATCGCCGGGGCCGGGGAAGGTCGAGGCAAGGCAGGGAGACATCGCGAACGACGACCTGGAAAGGAACGCCTACGGCTTCATCTCCTGCATCGCCTCGCTCCACCACATGCAGTTCGACACCGTCGGGAAGCTCCGCGACGCCCTCCAGCCCGGTGGAGTCCTCGCAGTGATCGGGCTCGCCCGCGCCAGCACGCCCGGCGACTACGCCGTCGAGCTCGCCTTCGCGCCGGTCAACGTGGCCGCGCGGCTGGTCGTCGCGGCGGGCGAGTGGCTCGACGGAGGTCCGGACCCGACGCCGGAGCCGCCCGTGGAGATGACGTTCCCGACGATGAACGAGCTCAGGCACGACGCGCGAGAGCTCCTGCCCGGCAGCACGATCCGGCGGCTCCCGTTCTGGCGGCACCTCCTGACCTACCGGAAACCGTTGGCCTGACCCGATTCCGGCCGTGTCACACCACTGGCGGGTGAATCCTCGGGGCGGCCACCCGAACGGCGGCAGGCAACCCGCGAAGAGCTGGCTAGACGTGAGAGGAGTCCGTGAATTCGGTTCGGAGAAACGGGGCCTTCCCATGCGTACCACCCGGCTCGTGTTCGCCGCGCTGGCGGCCGCAACAGCCGTCACGACAGTCACCGCCACCGCGGACGCGGCGCCGCAGGAGCACTTCCGCAACTACGTCGCGCTGGGCGACTCGTACACCGCCGGGCCGCTGATCCCCTCGCAGCGGCTGGATCCGCTGGGGTGCGCGAGAAGCACGGCGAACTACCCGGCGATCCTGGCCTCCGCGCTGCGCGTGGACAGCTACACGGACGTCAGCTGCTCGGGCGCGGACACGTCGAACATGACGGCCTCCCAGAGCGTGCCGCTGGGCGTGAACGCGCCGCAGTTCTCCGCGCTGCGCCTCGACACCGACCTCGTGACGCTCGGCATCGGCGGCAACGACTCCGGCGTGTTCGGCACCCTCATCGGCACGTGTCCGGCGCTGCGGCCGACCGACCCGAGCGGCAACCCGTGCGAACGCCACTTCACCGCCGACGGCGTGGACTCCATCAAGGCCGCGTTGACGAACACGCAGCAGAGCATCCAGACGGTGCTGGCCGGCATCCACGCGCGTTCACCGCGGGCGCGGGTGCTCGCCATCGGCTACCCGCGCATCGCACCCGCTTCGGGCTACTGCCCGAGCGTGCTGCCCTTCGCCGACGGTGACTACGCCTGGCTGTCCAGCGTGGAGGAAGCCCTCAACACCGCGATCGAGAACGCCGTCGAAGCCGACGGCGACGCGTCCTATGTGGACACGTTCACGCCTTCGGCCGGCCACGACGCCTGCGCGTCCGGCGGCGCGGCGTGGATCAACGGCCAGGACACCCTGCTCTTCACGGCCGCCGCCTACCACCCGCTGCCCGAAGGCATGGCGGGCCTCGCCGGGATCATCCACCGGCAGCTCGCCGGCTGACCCCCTGACCTCGAACGAGCGGGGCGGCGGTCACCCGCCGGCCCCCGGTCGCTCGTGGACGCCCCTCCCTCGGCACCGCAGAGTCTCGCAGCCGTCACACCGGAGTGTCAACTCAGGTTGTTCACTTGCCGAATTCCGGCAACTGAGATGAAAATCAGCGGGCGAGACCCGCGCCGCTGACCGGCGCAGCCAGGACCGGGCCGGCACCCACCCCCAGTCAAGTGCCGGCTCGGCCCGCCTGGGCCCGGACCTCGTCGGCTTGCCGCACGAAGTCCAGGAGCACCTTCGCGAACTCCCCCGGCAGCTCACCCGGCGCACCGTGCCCGGCCGGCAGCTCGACGTGGTTCGCGTGCGGGATCGCGGTCAGCAGTTCCTGTTGCTGTGCCGCCTCGATCAACCGGTCGTACGTGCTGGAGAGCACCAACGTCGGCGCCGTGATCCCACCCAGCACCGGCCGGAGGTCGACGCCGCGGTCGGCCTCGATCTGCCGCGCCGTCCCGGGCTGGATCACCAGCTGCGCCAGCAGTTCCTCGTTGGCCTCCGCGGTGGTCGTGGCCCAGTAGCCGGGTCCGAACGCCATCAGCGGGAGCATCCGGGCGAACACCTCGGCGCCGTGGTCGAGCAGCTCGAGCCAGTAGCGGAACTCGGCGTCCTGCCGCGTGTCGGTCTTCGGCCAGGCGGCGTGGAGCACGGCGGACCGCACGCGCGCCGGGTGCGTGCCCGCCAGGTGCGCCGCCACCACCGCGCCGAGCGAATGGCCGGCGACGTGGAAGGTGGTGAGGCCGGCGTCGTCCGCCGCGGCCAGTGCTTCGGCCGCGAGATCGGCGACGGACACCGGGCCACCGTGGTCGACCGTGCCGCCGGACCCGGAGAAGTCGGGCGCGACGACCGTGAACGACTCCCGCGCGAGCTCGGCCACCGGCGCCCACTGTTCGTGCGATGCCGCCGTGCCGTGCAGCAGCAGGAGCCCGGGACCGGAACCGGTCACGGCGTAGTGGACCTCGGCGGTTCCCCCGGTCAGGGTCACGGGAACCACGGTCACGCCGCCACGCGCAGGCCGGCGAGCACGTCGCGCAGCACGGCGGTGAACGCGCCGGGGTCCTCCTGGTGCGGCAGGTGCCCGCAGCCGGCGACCACGTGCACGCTCGCGCCGGGCGTGAGCGCGGCGCACGTGCGCGCCACGTCCACCGGGATCTGGACGTCGAGCTCGCCGTGGACGTACGCGATCGGCACGCTCAGCTCCGGCAGCCGCGGGCGCGGGTCCCACGTCGCCGACTCGCCGATGAGCGGGTCGATGTAGCCGGCGGAGTCGACGATCTGGCGGATCGTCCAGTCGACCAGCGCCGCGCTCGCGGCGGGCGCGTACCAGTTCGGCACCCAGCTCGCGACGAGGCCGGGCCGGTCGGCCCGCAGCGCCGCGCCGACCTCGTGGACCTTGTCGCGCATGCCCTCCGACGGCCAGTAGCCCGGGCCGTCCACCGCGACGACGCCGCCGACGAGGTCCGGCCGCGCGAGCGCGAGCTCGGTGCCGAACACCGCGCCCATCGACGAACCCACCACCGCGGGCTTGTCCAGCCCGAGCCCGGTGATCACCCCGACGAGGTCGGCCACGTTGCCGGCGATCGTGTTGCCGGCCGCCGGGCGGTCGGAACGCCCGCACCCGCGCCAGTCGAGCGTGACCACGCGGTGGTCGCGGATCAGGTCGGGCAGCTGGGCCTGCCAGACGCGGCCGCTCGTGCCCCAGCCGTGCAGCAGGAGCACGGCCGGGCCGTCGCCCTCGTCCTCGTAGTAGAGCCGCGTGCCCCGGACCTCGACGAATGCCATCGGATCTTCCTCTCTTCCGTTCGCCTTCGAGCCAACCGCGACGGCACGCGACGACCAACGACCAGACCGCTCGTAGACTCATCACGAACGCTGATGAATGGGGCGGGCATGGAGCTGCGTCAGCTGAAGTACTTCGTGGTCGTCGCCGAGGAGCTGCACTTCGGGCGCGCGGCCGAGCGCCTGCACATCGTGCAGCCGGCGGTGAGCCAGCAGGTGCGGCGGCTGGAGCGCTCACTCGGCGCGGAGCTGTTCGAACGGACCACGCGCACCGTGTCGTTGACCGAAGCGGGCGAGCGGTTCCTGCCGCACGCGCGCGCCGTGCTCGCCGCGGCCGAACGCGCGGCCGACGCCGTGGCCGACTTCCGCGCCGAACGCGCCCGGCTCGTGCGGCTGGGCACCAGCGACGGCCTCGGCGACCGGCTCGACGGCTTCCTCGCCGCGTTCACCCGCCTCGCCCCGGACGTCCAGCTGGAACTCGTGCACGCCCCCACCAAGGCGCGCCTCCGGCAGATCCGCGACGGCGCCCTCGACGCCGCCTTCCTCCGCGGCGACTGGCCCGCCGACGGCCTCGACTTGACTCCTCTGTGGACTGACGAGGTGCTCGTCGCACTCCCCGCCACCCACCCGCTGGCCGCGCGCGAGGTCGTCGACTTCGCCGACCTCGCGCCGTTGCCGCTGCGCCTGAGCTCCCCCGAACGCAACCGCCCGCTGCACGACCTCGTGCTGGCGTCCTGCCGCGAGGCCGGCTTCGAACCGGTGCTGGGCAAGGAGTTCACCAACGCCCAGGACACCCTCGGCACACTCGGCCTGGGCCGTCCCCAGTGGACGGTCTTCTACCGCGCCCACGCCAACCTGCTGCCCGTACCGGGCGTCACCTTCCGTCCACTGCGCAACCCGGCTCCGGTGATGCCCACCTACCTCGCCACCTCCGCCGACCGCCGCCTGCGGCCGGAAGTCCTGGCGCTGATCGAGGCGGGCCGGGAGCTGGGCTGAAAGTCGGGGCAATTCACCGCCTGGCTTCCGACGCGAGGATGCCCGGCCCAGTGCCGCGCCGAGCTCCCTCCACCGCGGCCCCTTGCGCCGGCCACCGAACCTCACCCGACCCACCGAAGCGACACACCCACCCAGGCTCGATGCCCACCTACCTCGCCACCTCCGCCGACGCCGCCTGCGGCCGGAAGTCCTGGCGCTGATCGAGGCGGGCCGGGAGCTGGGCTGAAACGAAAAGTGGCGCCCGGCGCGAGAAGCGCCGGACGCCACCGTCAAGCCGAACCTCACGAAGCCGGCAGCGCCGCCAGCCGGGACTCGATGCGCTCGATGTCCGCCGCGGCCGTGGCCCGGCGGGTCTTGATCTTTTCGATGACCTGCTCGGGCGCCTTGGCGATGAAGGACTCGTTGCCCAGCTTGGCCTCGGTCTGCGCGAGCTCCTTCTGCGCCACGCCCAGGTCCTTCTGCAGGCGCTTGCGCTCCGCGGCGACGTCGATGGTGCCGGACAGGTCGAGCTCCACCACGGCCACGCCGCCGGCGAGGGCGACCTCCAGGGAGGCGCTCGCGGCGAAGTCCGGCTCGGCCGGCGTCAGTCGCACCAGCGACCGGATCGCGTCGTCGTGGCCCGAGACCACGTCGAAGCCCGCGCCGGAGAGGCGGGCGGCGACCTTCTGGCCCGGCTTGAGGCCCTGGTCGGCGCGGAAGCGGCGGATCTCGGTGACGAGCTTCTGCACGTCGGCGATCCGGGCGTCCGCCACGGTGTCGGCGTAGCCCGCCGGCGCGGTGGGCCACGAGGCGATCACCAGGGACTCACCGCCGGTCAGCGCGGTCCACAGCTTCTCGGTGATGAACGGGATGAACGGGTGCAGCAGGCGCAGCACCGTGTCCAGCACGTGCCCGAGCACCGAGCGCGTGGCCGCGACCCGCGCGGAATCCCCTTGGTACAGCTGGACCTTCGCGAGCTCCAGGTACCAGTCGCACAGCTCGTTCCACGTGAACTGGTACAGCGCGCCCGCGACCTTGGCGAACTGGAAGTCCTCGAACAGGCCGTCCACTTCGGACACCAGCGAGCCGAGGCGGCCGAGGATCCAGCGGTCGGCCTCGGTCAGCTCCGCCGCGGCGGGCAGCGGAGCCGAGACCGAAGCCCCGTTCATCATCGCGAACTTGCTGGCGTTCCACAGCTTCGTGCAGAAGTTGCGCGAGCCCGCGGCCCACTCGTCGGCCAGCGCCATGTCCGCGCCCGGGTTCGCGCCGCGCGCGAGGGTGAAGCGGGTGGCGTCGGCGCCGTAGGCGTCCATCCACTCGAGCGGGTCGATGACGTTGCCGCGCGACTTCGACATCTTCTTGCCGTTCGCGTCGCGGATGAGCCCGTGCAGGTAGACGTGGTCGAACGGCTGCACGCCGTCCATCTCCTGCACGCCGAACATCATCATGCGCACGACCCAGAAGAACAGGATGTCGTAACCGGTCGACAGCACGCTCGTCGGATAGAACTTCGCCAGATCCGCCGTCGCGGACGGCCAGCCCATGGTCGACATCGGCCACAGGCCCGACGAGAACCACGTGTCCAGCACGTCGGGGTCCTGCGTCCAGCCCTCGCCCGTCGGCGGCTGCTCGTCCGGGCCCACGCACACGACCTGGTCGTCGGGGCCGTACCAGACCGGGATCCGGTGCCCCCACCACAGCTGGCGCGAGATCGTCCAGTCGTGCATGTTGTCGACCCAGTCGAAGTACCGCTTCTCCAGCTCCGCCGGGTGGATCTTCGTGCGCCCGTCGCGCACCGCGTCACCGGCGGCGCGCGCCAGCTCCTCGACCTTCACCCACCACTGCAGCGAAAGCCGCGGCTCCACCACGGTGTCGCAGCGCGAGCAGTGGCCGACAGCGTGCACGTACGGCCGCTTCTCCGCCACGATCCGGCCCTGCTCCCGCAGCGCCGCCACGATCGCGGGCCGCGCCTCGAACCGGTCGAGCCCCTCGAACGGGCCCGGCACCGTGATCTCGGCGCGCTCGTTCATGATCGTGAGCATCGGCAGGTCGTGCCGGCGGCCGATCTCGAAGTCGTTCGGGTCGTGCGCCGGGGTCACCTTCACGGCGCCGGTCCCGAACTCCGGGTCCACGTGCTTGTCGGCGACGATCGGGATCTTGCGCCCGGTCAGCGGCAGCTCGACCTCGGTGCCCACCAGGTGCGCGTAGCGCTCGTCGTCGGGGTGCACGGCCACGGCGGTGTCGCCCAGCATCGTCTCGGCGCGGGTCGTGGCCACCACGATGGCGTTGTCGCCTTCGCCGTAGCGGATCGACACGAGCTCGCCGTCGTCGTCGCTGTGGTCCACCTCGATGTCCGACAGCGCCGTCTGGCACCGCGGGCACCAGTTGATGATGCGCTCGGCGCGGTAGATGAGCCCGGCGTCGAAGAAGTTCTTGAACACCGTCTGCACGGCCTGCGACAGGTTCTCGTCCATGGTGAAGCGCTCGCGCGACCAGTCGACGCCGTCGCCGAGGCGCTTCATCTGGCCGAGGATCTTGCCGCCGTACTCGGCCTTCCACTCCCAGACGCGCTCCACGAACTTCTCGCGGCCCAGGTCGTGGCGTGAAAGGCCCTCGCCGGCGAGCTGGCGCTCGACCACGTTCTGCGTCGCGATGCCGGCGTGGTCCATGCCCGGCAGCCACAGGACCTCGTAGCCCTGCATGCGACGGCGGCGGCTCATCGCGTCCATCAGGGTGTGGTTGAGCGCGTGGCCCATGTGCAGGCTGCCGGTGACGTTCGGCGGCGGCAGTACGATCGAGAACGGCGGCTTCTCCGACGAAGCGTCGGCCGTGAAGTACCCGGCCGCTACCCAGCGGTCGTACATCGGTGCTTCTTCGGCGGCCGGGTCCCAGGCACCCGGAAGGTCGGTTTTCTGCTGCGGAGCGTTCTCGGTCACAATGGACAAGTCTACGAACCCGCCGCGGCGGGTTTTATCAGGGGGAAAGGCGGTGCACGGATGACCCGACCGGAAGATCCGGACGACCGGATCGAGACGCACCCGGACCTCGTCGATCCGAACTGGCGCAAGCACGCCGAGCTCGACGCTTGGCTGGGTGCCAAGAAGGAGATGAAGAAGCGGCGCAAGCGCGAACGCCGCTCCGGCGTCACCGCGGGGTACGGCTACGCCTCCGCCCCGAGCCGCTGGCCCGGCGTGCTGGCCCTCACCATCCTCGTGCTGCTCATCGCCGGCGCGATCGTGGTGCACCAGCTCCAGGACCACGGCGTCAACGAGTTCTGGTTCGCGGTGAGCCTGGGCACCGCCGCGTTCACGGGCACCCCGCCGGCCTGACCGGTCCTCCGAAGTCGCGCGGCCCCCGCGCGAGGGCCGCACCAGCGGCGAACGATCGCCGGTGCGGCCTGGACCGGCCGGCGCTCAGCCGCCGCCCCAGATGTCCTCGACGTACCGGTTCGCCGCGCGAAGACCGGCGAGCCAGGCCTGCGCGTCGGCCTCGCCGGTGCCCGTCTTCTCGGCGAACAGCGTGGTGAAGGCCGCTCGGACACCGGGCGCCATCGTGGCCGCGTTGCCGCAGACGAACACCGCCGCGCCCTCCTGCAGCAGCCGCCACACCTCGTCGCCGGCGGCCGCGATCTCGTGCTGGACGTACTTGCGCCCGTCGACCGGGGCGCGGGAGAACACGACGTGCAGCTTGGCGACCCCCTGGCGGTCGTATTCGCGCAGTTCGTCGGCGTACAGGAAGTCCTGGTCGGCGCCGCGGCAGCCGAAGAACAGCAGCGACTCGGCGATCGGCACGCCCTGCGCGCGCAGCGCCGCCCGCTCCTGCAGGAACCCGCGGAACGGGGCGAGCCCGGTCCCCGCCCCGACCATGATCATCGGGGTGTGCGGGTTGTCCGGCGGCCGGAACTCGATGGTCGGGTGCCGCACGAAGACGAACACCGTGCTGCCGTCGGGGCTGCCCGCCAGGTAGTTGGAGCAGACACCCGAGAACGTGGTGTCGCCGCCACCGCGCACGGGGGCGCGCAGCACGCCCGTGGTGATGCTGGCGACCTTCGCGTCGGTCAGCGGCGAGGACGAGATCGAGTAGTAGCGCGGCCGCAGCGGGGGCAGCAGGTCGAGGTAGACGCCGAACGGCACCGCGCAGGCGGGGAACTCCTCCAGCAGGTCCAGCAGCGACCGGCGAGGTGTGAAGACCCGCTCCTGGTAGCGGGCTTGGGACGCCTCGTCGTCCCCGGCCAGCGACTCGAGCTCGGCGCGCTGGGCGGGGTCCTCGGTGTGGCGGGCGAGCACCTCTATGCCGGCCCGGGAGGCCACGTCCTGCAGCTCGACGCAGCTGGCGAGGATGCCGAGCAGCGGTGCGGGCTCGTCGACGGGCAGGTGGGTGTGGTCGCCGCTGTGGGGGATGATCGTCGCGTACATGCCGCCGTCGAGCTCGAAGCGCAGCATCACCCGGCGGATCAGGTCGAGGTGGTTGCGCGGCAGCACGCCGAGGTGGTCCCCGGCGCGGAAGTCGGCGCCCTCGGGCAGCGCGACCTCGATGTGCTTGGTGGACCGCCCGCCGTCGGCCGCGTACAGCTCACGGTTGACCCGCACCAGCGCCGGCTGTGCCTGGTAGGACATGATCACCGGGTTGTTCAGCTGGCGGTTGACCAGCGTGATCGACAGCCGGGGACCGGTGGTGGCCGGCTCGGCCGCGCTCGCGGGCAGGCCGGCGCTCGCGGCCACGTCGGCCCAGAGCCCGTGGTGCCAGGCGCGGTACTGGGCGTCGAAGTCGCCGTTCGCGTTGCCCTCGCCCCGGGGGTGCAGCCGGGTGGCGCCGTGCGCGGCCAGCTCGGTGTCGATCAGTTTCGGCACCGCCTGGTACGTGGCCGCCCATTCGGTGTTGCCGCAGCCGAACACGGTGTAGGACAACCCGGCGGCGGCGTCCTTCGCCGTGCCCGGTCGGCGCAGCCACTCGCAGAGCTTGCCGGCGTTGTCCGGCGGCGTGCCGTTGTAGGACGACGTGACGATCACGGCCGCGCCCGGGGAAGGCAGCGCGTCCGTGACGTCGTCGAGCGCGCTGAGCGTCACGGCGTAGCCGCGCTCGGTCCCCTCGCGGGTGAGCCGCGTCGCGATGCCTTCCGCGGTCCCGAGGTTCGAGCCGTAGGCGACCAGCAGCGGGGTCTTGTGCGCGTCCGGCGCGAGCGCGGCGCGCGGGGCGGGCGCGGCGGAGACGGACTTCGCCGGTGCCGCGGGGGCGCCGCCGGGCCGGGTCAGCACGAACCCGGGGCGAGGGCGCACCTGGATGTGCATCTCGTCGGGCTTGATGGTCAGCGTCGTCTTGGTCTTGAGCTGGTAGTCCAGGTGGTCGACGAAGTCGAAGCGCTGCACCAGCATGCCGAGCACGAGCACGGCCTCCTGCATGGCGAACTGCCGGCCGATGCAGGCCCGCTGCCCGGTGCCGAAGGGCTTGTAGACGTTGGGCGAGAGCGCCGCGAGCCGTTCGGCGGCCATGTGGTCGGGATCGAACTCCTCCGCGTCGTCGCCCCACACGCTGCGGTCCCGGTGCAGCATCGGTGTCAGCACGGTCAGCGGGAGGCCGTGCTCGACCAGGTACCGGCCGCCGATCACGGTCTCCTCGAACGGCGTGCGGGTGAACCCGGGCGCGGTCGGCCACAGCCGCAGGGCCTCGCTGAGCACCTGCCGGACGTAGACCAGCTTGTGGATCTGCTCGTAGGTGGGCTCGGCGTCGGTGCCGAACACCTCGTCGACCTCGGCGCGGGCGCGAGCGAGCACGTCGGGGTTCTTGAGCAGGTAGTAGATCGCGAAGGACAGCAGGCCGCTGGTGGTTTCGTGGCCGGCGATGAGGAAGGTGATGCACTGCGCCCGGATGTTCTCGTCGGGCAGCCGCTCGCCGCTCTGCTTGTCGACGCCGTTGATCATCTGGCCGAGCAGGTCGTCCTTCTTGCCGGCTTCGCCTTCGGCGCGGCGTTCGGCGATGAGCTTGTCAACCAGGTCGTTCATGAACGCCTGGTCTTCCTCCAGCTGCCGCTGCGCGTGGATCCGCAGCCGCGTCTGGATGGGCAGCCGGCGGGCGCGGGCCTGCGACTCGGTGAGCGTGCGGATCATCGCCGCGACGAACGGGTGCTGGGTGTCGCGGTAGAAGGAGTTGAACCGGTAGCCGAACCCGCACAGCGCGATGGTGTCCAGCGTCAGCCGGGTCATGTCGGCCGGCACGTCCACCTCCTCGTCCGGGTTCAGCCGCTCCCACTTGTCGACCAGCTGGCCCGCGATGTCCAGCATCATCGGCACGTAGTCGCGCATGGACTGCAGGCTGAAGGGCTTCATCAGGATGTTGTGCGCGCGGTGCCACAGCGGATCGTCCGTCTCGGCCGTGAACAAGCCGGTCGAAGTCGCCGTGCGCCGCACGTTCGCGAGGCCGCCGCTGACCACCTTGTCGAAGCGCGCGTCATCGCAGATCTCCTCGACGAGCGAGGCACCGGACACGATCAACCGCACGCCGCCGGGTGTGGTCAGCCGGAAGATCGGGCCGTACTCCCGGGCCATGTTCATCATGCTCTCGAACGGGCTGTGGGCGTCGATGTCGAAGGCGTTGCCGACGATGGGCAGCGCGCGCGGGCCGGGGATTTCGTCGACGGGGGTCCTGGTGGTCATGGCGTTCACTCCTTCGAGAGGTGCCCTTCGGCCGGCGACGGCACGACGCCGGCCCGGCTCGCCTGCGAGGTCCGTGCCTTGGCCTGGTGGGCCCGGGCGACCGCCACGACGCCGACCACGAAGACCCAGCCGGGGAAGATGAGCGCGAAGACCGGGTGGAAGGTCCAGCTCAGCAGCACCGTCGCGGCGCAGAGGTAGCCGAACCACACCAGCGGGCGCGCCAGCACACCCGCGGAGTTGAGCAGCGTCGTCGTGGTGATCATGTACATGCCGGCGACCCGGGCGCCGAAGACGAACACCAGCCCGTAACCGGCCGCGCTCAGCGCCCGCGCCACGTACACGGGCGGTAGCGGCGCCACCGAGAACTGCTTCAGCAGCGCGATCGCCCCGGCCAGCGCCATCCCCGAGAACAGCAGGATGATGAACGCCACTCCGGAGGCCAGCTGCAGCGCTCGCGGCATTTCCCGGTTCTGCGCGCCGGGGAGGCTCGCGATGAATTCACGCGTGGCCATCATGTGCCACAGGAAGACGATGCCCGCGAACGGGACGATGTACACGCCGGCGGTCACCAATGCACTGGAACCGCCGTCGGCGTAGAAATTCGCGTACCGGCTGTCCGGCACGGCCAGGCCCGGCGCCCGGTGCACCAGGATCAGCGCGACGGTGAACAGCGCCGCGAAGAGGATCCCCGACCAGCCCGCGACCAGCGCGTACCCCGGCCCGCGTCCGGTTTGGGCGGCAGCCCGCGCGTCCGCCCGGCTGCGCCGGCGGGTCCGGGTCCAAGCGGGCATCAGCGCCTCCCACCACGCCATTTTCCGGAAATGGCGCGCATGTCGGCCGGCTCAAAGAAATGGTGCCGTGGTGCAGCAGCGCGATCCTCATCGTCCTGCCCGGATCAGGGGGTGTCAACAAGCGGCGATTTCACCGGAAACGACGTGAAAAAACGGAGCATAATCAGCTCTCGGCCTCGTCGAAAAAAGGCTTACCGCTTCCGGCGTGGCGTTTCTTCACGGCTCGCGCTCGCCCGGCAGAGGACCGCGGAGAGACCTCCGTCACCGGGTGTGGCCAAGGTCGCCCCCTCGCGGGATGCACAGGCCAGACTACACAGCTTAGGCTGTGTATATGGCCACCGTACCCGCTCCCGTCGCCGAATCCGCAGGCTGGCTGCGCGGCGTCGTCGCGCAGCTGCACCGCCGGCTGCGGCAGGTCGACAACGCCGACAGCCTCACCCCGTCGCAGTCGGCCGCACTCAACCGCCTTTATCGCGAGGGCCCCGCGACGCAGGGTGAGCTCGCCGCCGCCGAGCACGTGCGGCAGCAGTCGATGGCCACCACGCTCTCGGCGCTCGATGCGCTCGGTTACCTCGCCCGCTCCCGCGACCCCGCCGACGGCCGCCGCACCGTGCTGTCGGTGTCCGAGCTCGGCGAGAAAACCGTGCAGGGGATCCGCCAGCACCGCGACGAGTGGCTCGCCCACGCCCTGGCCGCCGAGTTGACCGCCGAAGAGCTGGAGACGGTGCGCCAGGCTCTGCCGCTGCTGCAACGCGTCGCCGAGCACTGATCACCCGAAACCCAGGACACCCCCGACAAGTCTCAGGAACGAAGGAGCCGTGACGACCACCGCAACGCCCCGAAAGGCACCGGCGAGCTTCGGTGCCAAACTCGTCACCCCGCTGGTGGCGAGCGCGGTGCTGAACCCCATCAACTCCACCCTCATCGCCGTCGCGCTCGTGCCGATCGGGCAGAGCTTCGGCGCCGGGCCCGGCAAGACGGCCTGGCTGATCTCCGCTCTCTACCTCGCCACCGCCGTCGGCCAGCCCGTGGTCGGCCTGCTGGTGGACCGCTACGGCGCCCGGCGCGTGCTGCTCGGCGGCGCGTCCGTGGTGATCGTCGCCGGGATCGCCGGCATGATCCCGATCTCCGTCGAGTGGCTCACCGGCGTGCGCGCCGTGCTCGGCATCGGCACCTGTGCCGGCTTCCCCGCCGCGATGGCCGTGCTGCGCAAGCGCGCCGACGCGCTGGGCCAGGGCGTGCCCGCGCGCGTGCTGTCGCTGCTCTCGCTGTCCTCCCAGACGATCATGGTCATCGGCCCGACGCTCGGCGGCGTGCTGATCACGTTCTTCGGCTGGCCGGCCATCTTCGCCGTGAACATCCCGCTCGCGGGCTTGTCGCTGTTGCTGGCGATCTTCTGGGTCCCGAAGGACGCGCCGGTGCGCGACGAAACCACGAAACCGAAGCCGATCGACGTGCTCGGCATCGCGTTGTTCTCGCTCTCCCTGCTGGTGCTGCTGTGCTACCTGATGGCGCCCGGCATCGGCGACCTGTGGCTGCTCGCGGCGGCCGTCGCGGTCGGCGCGGTGTTCGTTCGGGTGGAGCTGCACACGCGGGTGCCGTTCATCGACCTGCGGATGCTCGTCGCCAACACCCCGATCCTGCGCACCTACCTGCGCCAGGCCCTGAGCTTCATGGCGATCTACGCGATCATGTTCGGCTACGTGCAGTGGCTCGAAGAGGGCCGCGGCTTCAGCGACGAGATCGCGGGGGCGCTGCTGCTGCCGATGTCGGTCGTGGCCGTGTGCGCGGCGGCGTTCTCGGGCCGGCCGACCGGCGTGCGGGCGCGGCTGGTGGTGGTCGCCGTGGCGCTGCTGGCCGGTTCGGTCGCGCTGCTGTTCGTCGGCGACACGACGTGGCTGGTCGGGCTGCTGGCCCTGGTCGCGGTGTTCGGCCTGGCCCAGGGGCTCACGAGCGTCGCGAACCAGACCACGCTCTACCGCGAGTCGCCCGCCGAGACCATGGGCACCGCCAGCGGCCTGTTCCGCACGGCCCAGTACCTCGGCGCGATCGTGGCCTCCACCGTGATCGCCCAGTGCTACGGCGTGCACGCCGACTCTGCCGGGCTGCACCGGCTGGGCATGGTGCTCGTGGTGATCAGCGCGTTGCTGCTGGTCGTGACGGTCGCCGACCGCGGGCTGAAGCTCGCCGAACGCCGGGAACGGGCCCAGCGCACCTGACATCGCCGGCGCCCATGATCGTCGGCGCGCTCCGTGATCGGCGTCACTCCGTCGGGCGAACTTTTCGGCCGGCGGAAGAGGTGCCCAGGTCAAGCAGCATCTTTCAAGTGTGAAAAACCAGACCCCGTGTCAGGGAATCCATGATCGAAGCGCACGATGGACACATGCACCGTGATGCGCCGAAGCACGACGTGGACGAAGCCGACCTGAAGGTGGGCAAGCCGAAGAGCTACGCGGCCGGCATCCCCGGCGTCGCCGTGTCGCTCAAGCGCGGCATCGAGCAGATGGGCCCCACGCGCACCGCGCTCACCCTGCGCCTGCTCAACCAGCGGGCGGGCTTCGACTGCCCGGGCTGCGCGTGGCCCGAGCCGCGCCAGGTCGACGGCGAGAAGCGCAAGCTCGCGGAGTTCTGTGAGAACGGCGCGAAGGCCGTCGCCGAGGAAGCCACGCGCCGTCGCGTGGACCGCGAGTTCTTCGCCACCCACTCGATCGCCGACCTGCGGGACAAGACGGACTACTGGCTGGGCCAGCAGGGCCGGGTCACCGAGCCGTTCGTGCTGCGCGAGGGTGCCACGCACTACGAGCCGATCTCGTGGGACGCCGCGTTCGACCTCGTCGCCGGTGAGCTCAACGGGCTGGCGAGCCCGCACGAGGCCGTGTTCTACACCTCGGGCCGCACCAGCAACGAGGCCGCGTTCCTCTACCAGCTGCTGGTGCGCTCCTACGGCACCAACAACCTGCCGGACTGCTCGAACATGTGCCACGAGTCCTCGGGCGCGGCGCTGGCCGCCAGCACCGGCATCGGCAAGGGGTCGGTGACCCTCGCCGACATCCACCACGCCGACCTGGTCGTGGTCGTCGGCCAGAACCCGGGCACCAACCACCCGCGCATGCTCTCGGCGCTGGAGACGGCGAAGGGCAACGGCGCCAAGGTCCTCGCCGTGAACCCGCTGCCCGAGGCCGGGCTGATGCGGTTCAAGAACCCGCAGAACGTGCGCGGCGTCGTCGGCGAGGGCACCCCGCTCGCCGACGAGTTCGCGCAGATCCGCCTCGGTGGCGACCTCGCGCTGTTCCAGGCCGTGGGCCACCTGCTGCTGCAATGGGACGAAGAGGCGCCGGGCGCGATCATCGACCGGGAGTTCGTGCAGTCCTCGACCCACGGGTACGAGGACTGGGCGAAGAACCTGCTCGAGATCGACTGGCCCGAGACGGAGAAGGCCACGGGCCTGCCGCGCGAGCAGATCGAGCACGTGGCGCGGATGATCGCCACGTCCGAGCGCACGATCTACTGCTGGGCCATGGGCCTCACGCAGCACAAGCACGCGGTGCCCACGATCGCCGAGATCGCGAACCTCGCGCTCGCCCGCGGCATGATCGGCAAGCCGGGCGCGGGCCTGTGCCCGGTGCGCGGCCACTCGAACGTGCAAGGCGACCGCACGATGGGCGTCTGGGAGAAGATGCCCGAGTCGTTCATGGACGCGCTCGACCGCGAGTTCGGCATCACCGTGCCGCGCGAGCACGGCTGGGACACCGTCGACTCGATCCGCGCGATGCGCGACGGCCGCGGCAAGGTCTTCTTCGCCATGGGCGGCAACTTCGCCTCCGCGACACCCGACTCCGACGTCACGGCGAAGGCGCTGAGCTCGTGCTCGCTCACCGTGCACGTGTCGACGAAGCTCAACCGTTCGCACGTGGTCCACGGCACCACCGCGCTGATCCTGCCCACGCTCGGGCGCACCGAGCGTGACGTGCAGGAGTCGGGGCCGCAGTTCGTGACCGTCGAGGACTCGATGTCGCAGGTGCACGCCTCGCGCGGCCGGGTCAAGCCGGCTTCGGCGCACCTGATCTCCGAGGTCGCGATCGTGTGCCGGCTGGCGGAGCGGCTGCTAGGCGCGGACCACGCTGTGCCGTGGCGCTCGTTCGAGAAGAACTACGACCTGATCCGCGACCGCATCGCGGGCGTGGTGCCGGGCTGCGAGGACTACAACCGCCGCGTGCGCGAGCCCGACGGTTTCGTGCTCCCCAACGCACCGCGCGACGCCCGCGAGTTCACGGGCACGGAGACGGGCAAGGGCACGTTCACGGTGTCGGAGTTCGAGTACCCCGAGGTGCCGGCGGGCCGGCTGCTGCTGCAGACGATGCGCAGCCACGACCAGTACAACACCACGATCTACGGCCTGTCCGACCGCTACCGCGGCATCGAGGACGGCCGGCGCGTGGTTTTCGTGAACCCGGACGACCTGGCCGAGCTGGGCATCGCCGACGGCGAGATCGTGGACCTGGTCTCGGAGTGGCGCGACGGCGACCGCCGCGCGCCGCGCTTCCGCGCCGTGTCCTACCCGACGGCCCGTGGCTGCGCGGCGGCCTACTTCCCGGAGGCCAACGCGCTGGTGCCGCTGGACTCCGTCGCGGAGAAGTCCAACACGCCGGTGTCGAAGGCGGTCGTGGTCCGGCTGGAGCCGCACCACCACTCGTGACGGTCAGGCGCTGGGGACCTGGGCTTTCGCCGCGACTCTCGTGGCGAGGACCAACCCCAGCGCCGCGCCCAGGGTGTTGAGCAGCACGTCGTCGACGTCGGCACTGCGGCCGATGAAGTACTGCACGGTCTCGATCGCGAGTGAGAGCCCGGCCGACGCGGCAACGACGGCCGCTTTCCTTCGGGTGACCACGTGGGCGAGGAATCCCAGCGGCACGAACAGCGCGATGTTGCCCAGGTTGTTGAGCAGCCCGATCGGGCCGTTGACGTTCACGGCCTCGTCGAGGATCCCCGCGAGCGGCACGAGGTTGAGGTTCTCGGGCGGGCTGAGGTGCCCCGGGCGCAGCGTGAGGGCGAGCACCGCCAGGACGGCCACGACAAGCAGACGGCGGGCCCAAGATCGCATGCCGGCCAGTCAACCAGCCCGGCGATCGGGCTCGGAAGTCAGTCCACGCAGTTGTCACCCGCGCCGGTGATCGGCGTATCGCCCGCCCCGGCAGCGGCCCCGCCGCCGGTGTCACCGCCGCCGGTGTCACCGCCGCCGGACGAGGTGCCGGGTCCGGCGTAGACCTGGCCGAGCGTCACCTCGATGTGGCCGGCCGGCACGTCGGCGGACTCGGCGGTGGCGAGGCCCCCCAGGAGCTCCGCCACCGCCTTGCCCTGGGTGGCCAGCGCGGCGCCGTACCGGACCAGTGAGGTGCGGCGCGCGGCGGCGTTGCCGGTGGTGCCGGGCGTGAAACCCTTGTCCTTCACCACGTCCGAGACGCGCTGGGCGAGGCCGCTCGTGTCACCGGCATTGGCCACGTCCACCACCACGCCCGAAGGTGCTTGTGGTTTCGGGGAAGCCGGGTGCGCGCCGATCAGGCTCGCGGCGAACTGCTTGACCTGCACGGGATCCACCTGCACCGCCGTCGCGCGCGGGTCGCTTTTGCTGTAGCGGTAGTCGGGGTTGACGACGGGGATCGTCGAGAACTGGATGCCGCCGCCGGAAATCCCGCGCATCTGGCCGATGAAGTCGAGCAGGTTCCAGGAATCGTCGAGGACCACGGACTTCTTGACGGCGTCGATGAGATCGCCGACCTTGCCCGGATCGGAGAGCGTGCCCGCCGAAAGGACCTGGTGCGCCAGCGAAGCGAGGAACACCTGCTGGCGCCGCATGCGGCCGAAGTCGCTGCCCTTGACGCCGTGGCGCTGGCGCACGAACGCGAGCGCGTCGGCCCCGGAGATCTTCTGCGGCCCCGCCGGGAAGTTCGCGCCCGAGTCGGGGTCCTTCGTCGCGTTGTTCAGGCAGACCTCGACTCCGCCGATGGCATTGCTGATGTCGTAGAAGCTCAGCAGATTCACCTCGGCGAAATGGTCGATCGTCACGCCGGTGAGGTCCTCGACCGCCTGCCGCGTGGCGCGCCGCCCGGCGGTGAGGGACTCCTGCTCGATCTTGTCCTTGTCGGTCTCGCCCGCGGCGCGCAGTTTCGAAGCCTCTTCGGCTTTTCCGCGGCCGTACGCCGCGTTGATCTTGCCCTTCCCGCCGCCCGGCAGCGGCACGTACGAGTCGCGCGGGATCGAAAACGCCTTCACCGTCTGCGTGCCGTTCGGGATCCGCAGCACGATCAGGGTGTCGGTGAGGTCATCGCCGTTGGGCCCGGCCCGCAGTTCACGCAGGACGTCCGGCGGGAGCGGGTTGCCCTGCTGGTCGGCCCGCGAGTCGCGGCCCAGGAGCAGGATGTCGAGCGACCCGTCGGCCGGCTGTTCCCCGGGTTCGGTCTGTTTGCCGGCGTCGATCACGCTGCTGCGCGTGACGTCGTCGAGTGAGCTCAGCGTCGAATAGCCATACGCCGTGCCGGCGAACACCACCAGCGCCAGCGTGGAGACGACGATCTTCCCTGCGATCCGCACGCCCTACCGACGCCGTGCGGCCCGATTCTGCTGCAAGAGTGACCCAGTTCACAGCTCAGCGCAGGTACGACGCGCCGTTCAGGTCGAGGATCGCACCCGACGCCCAGGTCGCCTCGGCCGAGGCCAGGTACACGACCGCGTTGGCGATCTCCTCGGGCTGGGCCACCCGGCCGAACGGGCTCTGCTCCCGCACGGCGTCGGTGATCCGGTGCGCGACGCGTTCGGTCGCCGTGAACCCCGGCGCCACCGACGTCACCGAGATCCCGTGCGGCGCCAGCTCGATCGCGAGCGACTGGCCGAGCGCGTGGAGCGCGGCCTTGCTCGCGCCGTACGCGGGGTGCTCGGGCTCGCCGCGGAACGCGCCGCGCGAGCCGACGTTCACGATCCGCCCCGGCGCTTTCCGCGCGATGAGGTGGCGGGCGACGTGGAAGGAGATGTTGGCGGCGCCCATCAGGTTGACGTCCAGCGTGCGGCGCCAGACTTCCTGCCAGTGCGCGTAGCCGACGGTCGCGACGGGCGTCGACGTCTCGGGCGTGGTGCCGACGGCCGCGTTGTTCACGAGCACGTCGACGCCACCGAGCAGCTCCTCGGCCGTGTCCGCGATCCGTTGCGCCGCTTCGGGATCGCCGAGGTCGCCGCCGACCGGCACGTGGCCCTCGCCCGGGAGCGCGGCCAGCGTCTCCTCGGCCGCCGCGGCGTTCGATCCATAGTGGACGGCCACCCGGTCACCCCGGGCGGCGAAGGCGTGGGCGATCGCGCGGCCGATGCCGCGGGAGCCGCCGGTGACGAGGACGTTCACTTCGCGAACAGCTGCGCTTCGTCGCGGAACGCCTTGAACTCCAGGGCGTTGCCGGCCGGGTCGTGCAGGAACATCGTCCACTGCTCCCCCGGTTCGCCGGCGAAGCGCTGGTACGGCTCGATCACGAACTCCGTGCCCGCGTCGCGCAGGCGGCCGGCGAGCTCGTGGAAGGAGTCGACGTCAAGGACCAGGCCGAAGTGGGGCACGGGCACGTCGTGACCGTCCACGGGGTTGCGGCCGGCCTCGGCGCGCGTGCCGGGCACCACGTGCGTGACGACCTGGTGGCCCCGGAAGTCCCAGTCCACCCACGCGTCCGCCGAACGGCCCTCTGCCAGCCCGAGCACCCCGCCGTAGAACGCACGGGCGCGGGCGAGGTCGTCGACCGGGATGGCGAGGTGGAACGCGGGGCGCATGGGCTCTCCTTCGGCTCGCGGTGGCTCCCTCACCTTGAAGCGCCCATGTCCGAATGTCAACATTGACCGATGGACGCCACACCGTTGCGGAAAGCGGCGCGCCGCGGCCTCGCCGAGGAAGCCGCCGACCGCGTGCGCGACGCGATCTTCGCCGGCCACTTCCCGCCCGGCGCGCCCCTGCGTGAGGTCGAGCTCGCAGAGTCGCTGGAGGTCAGCCGCGGCTCGGTGCGCGAGGGCCTCGCCCTGCTCACCCGCGAAGGCCTCGTCCGCGGCGGCTGGCACCGCCCGACCACGGTCGTCGAGGTGACCGCGGTGGACGTCGAGGAGGTGTACTCCGTGCGGGCCGCGCTCGACCGCCTGGCCGCGGTCACGGCTCGGACCCGGTCCGCTGTGGACGATCTGGCCGCCTTGGACGACCTCGTGGCCGCGCTGGCCTCCGCGGTCGGCTCCGGCGCGGACGGCCCCCGGTTGCTGGCGCTCGACATCGCGTTCCACGACCGCGTCTACGCCGCCGCGGGCAACCGCCGCCTGACGGAGGCGTGGGAGGCGGTGCGTTCGCAGGTGTTCCTGTTCCAGCTGCGGCGCGTGTCCCTGGGGGCTTCGCAGTACCGCTCCCATGTCGTCGCCGAACACCGCGAACTGGCGGCCCTGATCCGCGACGGCGACGCGGCCGAACTGGACCGCGTCGCCGCCGACCACGTGGACTCCGCCCGGCGCCGGCTGCTGGCGGAGCTCTAACCGTCCACTGCGGATTCCAGCGCGGCTTTCACCTTGGCGTTGCTGGTCATGCTCATCGTCACCACGGTCATCGTCAGCAGGACCGCCGCAGCGGCGAAGTACGGGGTGCGCAGGCCCGCCGCCGAGGCGAGCCAGCCGCCCAGCAGCGCGCCGAGGGGGCCGGCCGACAGGGAGACCAGGCGGGAGGCCGCGGCGACCCGGCCCATGAGCCGGCCGGGGACGATCGCCTGGCGCAGCGACCAGCCGAGCACCATGGTGGTGGCCATGCCGCAGCCGCAGAGGACGAACATGGCGCCGGCGAGCCACGGGTTGTCCGCGAGCCCGAAGACGAGGATCGACCCGCCCTCCACCACGGCCGTCAGCGTGAGCGCCGTGCCCGTGCCGACGAGTTTCTCCAGTGGTCCCGCCACGACCATGGCGCCAAGCAGCCCGCCGACGGCGTCGGCGGCGAGCAGGAACCCGTAACCGACCGAGGACAGGCCCAGGGTGTCCTGCGCGAACAGCACCAGCACCGCCCCCACCGCGCCGAACGCCAGGTTGCCGACCGCCGGCCGCAGAGCCAGGCCGAGCAGCAGCCGATCCCGGACGACGTAGCGGAAACCCTCCCGCGCGTCCGCCCACACGCCGCGGCCCTCGACGCGCTCGGGCACCGGTGTCGAGGGCAACGTCCGGATCAGCAGCGCACTCGCCACGAACGACACGGCGTCCACCAGGAACGGCACCGTCCGCGCGAGCGAGAACAGGAAGCTGCCCAGCGGCGGCCCCGCGAACTGCCCGGCCGCCGTCGACGCGCCCCGCAGCCGGCCGTTGGCGCGGCGCAGCAACGTCTGGTCGCGCCCGAGCAGGTCCGGCAGGTAGGCCTGCGAGGCCACATCGAAGAACAGCTGTCCCACGCCCAGCAGGAACGCCAGCACCAGCAGCGCCGGGATCCCCAGCGCCCCGACCGCCCCCGCGACGACCGCGAGCGCCAGCAACGAGGCCTGCCACAGATCGGCGAGCCACATCGTGCGCCGCCGGTCCCACCGGTCCACCAGCGCGCCCGCCACCAGCCCCACCACCAGGTGCGGCAGCACCATCGCCACCGACACCAGGCTGATCACCACGGGGTCCTTGCTCAACGCGACGGCGAACAACGGCAACGCCGCCGCGTACGCCCCATCCCCCAACCCCGACACCGTCGCCGCTGTCCACAACCGCGCGAAGGCGGGCGGCATCTTCGGCGCCGCAGCCGAGCGGCGCAACCCGCGCACCATCGCGCTCATTGCGCCGCCCCTTCACCGGGCCGGAAGAACGCCACCGCGATCGTCGCCGCGGGCTCGGCCGGTTCGCGCGCCGCGTGCATCTCGTCAAGCAGCTCGCCCAGCCGCCGTTCGAACTCCGCGTAGCGCGACTCCCCCAGGCGCAGGTGCGACATGCGCACGTACCGCGCCCCCTCCGGAGCGGTCGCGAGGTCGTTGATCGCGTGCTGCAGCAGCACGTCGCGCTGGCCGGGCGCCGGGTCCGGCAGCTCGATCGTCTTCGCGACCATCCCGTAGTACCGCTCGATCACGCCGCGCACCTTGCGCGTGCGCACCACGTGGATGAGCCCGGCGCGCTCCAGCACCCGCACGTGGTAACTCGAACTCCCTTTCGCCAGATCCAGGCGCGCGGCGATCTGCGTGATCGTCGCGGGCCCGTCGCGCAGCACCGCGAGCACGCGGTGACGCACCAGGTTGTTCACGGCCCGAAGCTGTTCAGTCGTCCGCACCTCGACACTGTCGGAGGGCGGAACGTAGTCGTCCCCAGTCACGAGGAACAATGGTCAACGACTCTTGACCATTTGTCCAGTCCTTTTTTCGGGCGAAGCCGCGAGGCCGAGGACCGTGACCTCCCGGCCCGGGGTGGGCCGCCAGTGCCGGTTCCCGGACGGTCCTGAGTGGACATTGCTCGTCACGGCGGTCCGGCGGGCGGCCGACGGCGAAACGAAAAGAGCGCGACCACCGGCACGTCGTGCACCGGTGGTCGCGCTCCTTGCCGAAGCGGACCCGAGCGTTCCCGCTCAGTGAGGCATCAGCCGCCGAACAGGTCGATGACCTTGAGGATCAGCTCGTAGACGCCGTAGACGAACGGCACCACCACCCACAGCCACGCGACCACGAGCAGCACGGTGCGCCCGGTCGAGCGCTCTTCCACGTCCGGTGTGCTCATCACGCCTCACTCCCCACCTGGGTGCTCGCCACGGGCTCGTGGTACTTCGCCTTGACCGGCCGCACGAACTCGTTGGCGATGAAGCCGACCACGAGCAGCACGATCATGATGTAGAACGACGTCGCGTAGAGGTCCGGACCACTCTTGCCCGCGGACTTCTCGCTGTCGGCGATGCCGTCGACGATCAGCGGCCCGAG
The DNA here is from genome assembly GCF_040678995.1 of Amycolatopsis sp. NPDC049253. Taxonomy (NCBI): domain Bacteria; kingdom Bacillati; phylum Actinomycetota; class Actinomycetes; order Pseudonocardiales; family Pseudonocardiaceae; genus Amycolatopsis; species Amycolatopsis sp. NPDC049253. The sequence goes on from NZ_JBFAQX010000011.1 coordinate 104,787, forward strand.
CACGCCGGCCACCGACCACGCGGTGAGCAGCCGGCCGTGGATCGCGCCGACCTGGTAGTTGCCGAACAGGTCCTTCAGGTACGCCGGCAGCGTCGAGAAACCGCCGCCGTAGAAGGAGAGGATCAGCATGGCGCACAGCACGAACAGCAGCTTCGACGAGTTCGTGGTCAGCGCGATGATCAGGTACAGCACCGCGCCCACGCCGAGGTAGAAGCGGTAGATGTTCTTGCGCCCCACGGCATCCGAGACCGACGACCAGACGAACCGGCCCAGCATGTTGGTGAGCGAGAGCATCGCGACGAAACCGGCGGCGGCGGCCGTGCCGACCGGCGCCGAGGTGCCCTTGAAGAAGTCCGTGATCATCGGCGCGGCCTTCTCCAGGATGCCGATGCCCGCGGTCACGTTGAGGCACAGCACGATCCACAGGCACCAGAACTGCGGTGTCTTGAGCGCGTTGGCGGCCGAGACGTTGTGCGTGGAGATGAGCTTCTTGGTCTCCAGGACCTTCGGCTCCCAGCCCGCGGGCTTCCACCCGTCGGCCGGCACGCGCACGAGCAGCACGCCCATCGTCATGAACACCGCGTAAACGACACCGTGGATCAGGAACGCCACCGCGATGTCGCTCGTGGTCGGTGCCGAGCCGAGCATCGCCGAGGACCACGGCGAGGCGATGAGCGCGCCGCCCCCGAAGCCCATGATCGCGATGCCCGTGGCCATGCCGGGCCGGTCGGGGAACCACTTGATCAGCGTCGACACGGGTGAGATGTAGCCGATCCCGAGCCCGATGCCGCCGATCCCGCCGTAGCCGACGACCACGAGCCAGAACTGCCCGGTCGCGACGCCGAGCGCCGAAACGAGGAAGCCGGTGCCGAAACAGATCGTCGCCACGAACATGGCCCAGCGCGGGCCGTTCTTCTCCACGAGCGTGCCGCCGAACGCCGCCGAGAGGCCGAGCATCACGATGCCCAGCTGGAACGGCAGCCCGGACTCCGTGCCCGAGAGGTGCATGGTCTTCTCGAGCGGCGTTTTGAACACGCTCCATGCGTACGCTTGACCGATCGAGAGATGTATCGAGAGCGCTGCGGGTGGGACCAGCCAACGGGTCCAGCCGGGCGGTGCGACGATACGAGAGCGGGCCAGGAAGCCGAGGGCCATCGTCAGACTCCTCCGAACTGTGAGGTGATGCTGGGAATGTATTACTTATTCCCCGACGTTGCATCGGCTGGGTGTCGTAGATCGTCTGCGCACGTCTTCAAAGGCCGTTGAAAGGTGGACAGATGGGCAGGGTGACCGTGCGGCGGCCGGTGCGGAGGATTTCCTCGACCGGTGAACGTCGTCGCCCCGACTCGCTGGCGGCCGAAGAGCCGTTGGAGATCCGCGTCGGCGGCAAGGCACTCGCTGTGACGATGCGCACTCCGGGTCACGATGTCGAGCTGGCCCACGGTTTCCTGCTGTCGGAGGGCGTGGTCGGCTCCCGCGAGGACATCGCGGCCGCGCGCTACTGCGACGGCGTCGACGACCAGGGGCGCAACACCTACAACGTGCTCGACGTGACACTCGCGCCCGGAGTGGCACCTCCGGACGTCGGCGTGGAGCGCAACTTCTACACCACGTCCTCGTGCGGCGTCTGCGGCAAGGCCGCGCTCGACGCCGTGAAGCTGAAGAGCCGCTTCTCCCCCGCGGACTCGGCGTTCGAGGTGAAGACCGACGTGCTGGCGAAGCTTCCGGACACGTTGCGGGAACAGCAGAAGGTGTTCAAGTCCACCGGCGGGCTGCACGCGGCCGCACTGTTCACTCCGGACGGTGAGCTGGAGGTCGTGCGCGAGGACGTCGGGCGCCACAACGCCGTGGACAAGGTGCTCGGGTGGGCCGTGCAGGCCGGCCGGATCCCCGCGCCCGGCTCCGGGCTGCTGGTCTCCGGCCGCGCCTCGTTCGAGCTGGTGCAGAAGGCGGCGATGGCCGGGATCGGCCTGCTCGCCGCGGTGTCCGCTCCGTCCTCTTTGGCCGTTGAGCTGGCCGAGGAGAACGGCATGACGCTCATCGGTTTCCTGCGTGGCGACAGCATGAACCTCTACACCGGCGATCAGCGGGTGCTGACCTAGGCCGTCCGGGCTAGCCGATCGGCACCCAGTTGCCGTGGAAGCCGTGCGGCACGCGATCGGGCAGGTGCACGGCGGCGACGGGCTCGAGCGTTCCGGCGTCCAGCAGCGTCAGGTCGCTGCGCTGCGTGGCGGCGTCGAAGACGAACCCCATGAGCACACCCTCGTCCTCGGCAGCGTCCACACGGGACGGTACGAACACGAACTCGCCGGGCACCCGGCCGGGGCCGAATCCGTGCCGCTGGGCGGTTCCGGCGCGAAGATCGTGCTTGTACACCGCGCCGGTCAGGTTCGAGAGCCCGTCGACGGCCACCGCGTAGCCGTAGCGGTGCGCACGCCCGACGTGGCGCTCGTCGACGCGCGGGAACTCCTGGCCGTGCTCGTCGATCCGCTCTTCGAGGACCTTGCCCGCCGTGAGGTCGACGGTCCAGCGGTCGAGCGTCGGCTCGCCTTCGGTCGGGCCGTGCACGCCGCGGTCGAACACCTTGGGGTGGCGCACGACGTGCAGGACGATCCGGTCGCCGTCGTCGTAGGCGTTGAGCGGGTGGAAGACGTAACACGGCTCGACGTCGAACCAGCGCACGTCGGAGTTGTCCCCGTCGCGCGGCATCACGCCGACGCGGGCCGGGTACTCGGGGTCCCAGCGGTACGGCAGTGAGCTCACGCCCCGGCCGCTGCGCGCGGTGACCGGGTCGGGCACGTCGACGTGGGCGGGCGTCTGGTTCGCGTCGAAGGTCACGGGCAGGTCGTAGAAGACGACGTGTTTTTCGGTCAGCGAGAAATCGTGCATCATCGGCCGGCCGGCCACGTCGATGTCCACGACGCGCCGCGCCCGCCCGTCGGTGCCGACGACCGAGTACCGCACGCGGTTGCCGAGGCCGAAGGTGTACGTGACGGCGTGCAGCTCGCCCGTGCGCGGGTCGCGCTTGGGGTGGGCCGTGTAGCCGCCGGGCAGCGTGCCGTCGAAGTCGCACGCGCCGACGGTGTCGAGCTCCTCGGTGAGCTCGTACGCGGGCAGACCGCCCTCGATGAGCGCCAGCGTGCGCCCCGCGTGGCCGATGACGTTCGTGTTCGCCCCGATGCCCCTGTTGGGCGCCTCCGGCCCTTCACCGAGCAACCCCGCGACGTGCGGCGTGCGGATCCAGCGGTTGCGGTACCACTCCGCCAGCCCGTTCCGCAGGCGGACGCCGTGGACCATCCCGTCGCCGAGGAACCAGTGGTAGCTCCCCGGGTCCTGCCGCGCGAGCGGGTTGGGCCCGTTGCGCAGATAGCGGCCGTCGAGGTAGCCGGGCAGCTCTCCGGTCACCTCGAGCCGCGTGGTCGTGTGCTCGTGGGTGACGGGGGCGAAGTTGCCTTCGAGGAACTTGTTGGGCATGCGAGAGCCTTTCGTAACAGTGTTATTCATTGATAACAGAGTTATGAAACGCTCGCAAGACCCCGGATTTCAGGACTGGCGCCGCGGGCACGGACTCTGCACGATGATCGGTGACGCCAGGCAACGCACGGATGGTGACCTGCGTCCAGGTGGGTGAGAGTTTCCTGCGGTGATCTGGGACGGAGGCCGAGGTGGACGGATGGGGCAACCGCACCGCGCTCGGTACTGGCTCCGCCGACCTCACCGGCCACGCCCTCGCCGACAGAGCCGCCGCTGCGGGGTGCTCGCCCCGCGCACTGCCGGGGCTCACGGGCGGAGCTGAGCGCCGCGCAAACCCTCACCACCGCCCTCGCCGTGCACCGGGCCGCGCCTGGGGTGCGGCGTGAACGGCCGCGCCAGCCGCCGCACCGCGCTCGGTACTGGCTCCGGCGACCACACCAGCCACGCCCTCGCCGACAGAGCCGCCGCTGCGGGGTGCTCGCCCCGCGCGCTGCCGGGGCTCACGGGTGGAGCTGAGCGCCGCGCGCACCCTCACCGCTCCCCTCAACGTGCCGAGGTAAGCGCCGTCGCCGGGACGGGGGCCGAGGTGGACGGATGGGGCAACCGCGCCGCGGTCGACCGGCCCAGTGCACCGGGCCGCGCCTGGGGTGCGGTGTGAACGGCCGCGTCAGCCGCCGCACCGCGCTCGCGGCCGGGGCGGCGGGCCTGGGCGTCGCCGGGGTGGCTGCCGCGACGGCCGCGGGCCTCACGCCTCTCGGGCAGGCGCTGCAGGTCCTCGGCGTCACCACCGACTCGCCGGTCACCCAGGTCGGTTCGCTGCGCGTCGAGCGTGTGCACTCGGCCGCGAGGGGCCGCGACGTCGACCTCGTCCTCTTCCTGCCGAGCAAGAAACCGCCGCCCGACCTGCCGATGTCGCTCATGCTCCACGGCCTCCACGGCAACGCCCGCAGCGCCGCCCCCAGCGGGCTGCTCAAGCAGCTCGCCACGGACGTCGCGCGCAAGGCCGTGCCCGCGTACGGTTACGTCGCCGTCGACGGGGGCGACAACTACTGGCACGAGGTCCGCCCCGGCGACGACCCCATGGCGATGCTGCTGGAGGAAGTCCCGCGCTGGCTCGCGGCCCGCGGCCTCGGCGGCGCGCACGGCCTGCCCTTCGCCTGCGCCGGCGTCTCGATGGGCGGCTTCGGCGCCATGGTCTACGGCCGCCGCCGCGCCGAGCGTCGTCAGCCGCCGGAGGCCATCGCGGCCATCTCGCCGGCGCTCATCACGAACTGGCCCGAGATGGCCAAGCGCCACATCTTCACCGGCCAGTCCGACTGGACGTCACTCGACCCGCTGCGCCACCTCACCGCCCTGCGCGGCATCCCGACGGCCCTGTGGTGCGGCACGGAGGACTCCTTCATCACCGGCGTCCGGCGCTACATCGCGGCCACCCATCCGGCCGTGGGCTACACGGCGAAGGGCATCCACAGCGACACGTTCTTCCACTCGGTCGTGCCGAGCCTGGTGAGCTTCGTCGGGAAGCACGTGCCGCGCGCGGTGTGAGGGTCCACGTGACGCGATCCGAGTCCGGCGGCAGAGTCGGCCTTTCCGCAGAATGGTTGTGCGGCAAGCGAAATCCGCTTCGGCATGCCGGTGCTCCCCCGAGCGACGGACACCCCTCGAGGTCAGCTCCGCGCCACCAGCACCAGCACGATCCCGCCCGCAGTCAGCCGCGCAACACGAGGCTCAGGAAGACACCCAGCGGGCCACCACCGAGATCAGCCAGAACCCCACCATCGTCGCCAACGCCGTCAGCAGTGCCCAGCGCAGTTGCAGCCGGCGGGTGTCCGCGGCGCGCAAGAAGCGCAGGAAGTACCAGGCCAGAGCGAACAACGGCAGCGGGATCAGCGGCAACGCCGACAACCGCGTCCCCACCGCCACCAGGCACACGACCGCGAAGACGGCCAGCATGATGTTGCCCGCGCGGTACAGCCACGGGAAGCGGGTCAGGATGGACGCGACGACGCGTTCGCTCAGCTCGACGATGCCCACCGACGGGGCATTGGTCGAGGCAGGCGGAGGCGACGAGGCGTCATCCACGTCCGGCACCGAGGTGGTGGCGTTGTCCCCTGGGGCTGCGGTCAGCGGCACGGTTGTCATCCTGTCCATTATCGCGCGTGCCGCGAACAGCCTGGCAGCGGACTCCCGCAAACGGCTCACGCCGATCAGCGAACGGCTCAGGCCGACTTCTCACCACGCTCGCTGCGGGCCCGCCGGGACGGCTGCCGCGCGACGATCGTGGGGTTCACGTTCTCCCGCACGGTCTGCTCGGTGATCACGACCTTCGCCACGTCGTCGCGGCTCGGGATGTCGTACATGACCGGCTGGAGGACTTCCTCCATGATCGCGCGCAGGCCGCGGGCACCCGTGCCGCGCAGCATCGCCTGGTCGGCGATGGCCTCGAGCGCCGTCTTGGTGAACTCGAGCTCGACGTTGTCCATCTCGAAGAGCTTCTTGTACTGCTTCACCAGGGCGTTGCGCGGCTGCGTGAGGATCGAGACCAGCGACTCCTTGTCCAGGTGGTTCACCGTGGCGACCACCGGGAGGCGGCCGATGAACTCCGGGATCAGGCCGAACTTGATCAGGTCCTCGGGCATCGTCTCGGAGAAGACGTCGCTGCCCTCGATCTCGGCCTTGGTGCGGATCTCCGCGCCGAAGCCGAGGCCGCGCTTGCCGACGCGCTCGTTGATGATCTTCTCGAGCCCCGCGAACGCACCGGCCACGATGAACAGCACGTTGGTGGTGTCGATCTGGATGAACTCCTGGTGCGGGTGCTTGCGCCCGCCCTGGGGCGGCACCGACGCCGTGGTGCCCTCGAGGATCTTCAGCAGCGCCTGCTGCACGCCCTCGCCCGACACGTCGCGCGTGATCGACGGGTTCTCCGACTTGCGGGCGATCTTGTCGACCTCGTCGATGTAGATGATGCCGGTCTCGGCGCGCTTCACGTCGTAGTCGGCGGCCTGAATCAGCTTGAGGAGGATGTTCTCGACGTCCTCGCCCACGTAGCCGGCCTCGGTCAGCGCCGTGGCGTCCGCGATGGCGAACGGCACGTTGAGCAGCTTCGCGAGCGTCTGCGCCAGGTAGGTCTTGCCGGTACCGGTCGGCCCGAGCATCAGGATGTTGGACTTCGCCAGCTCGACGGGCTCGTCCTTGGAGTCCTTCGGCCCGGCCTTGTCGTCGGCCTGGATGCGCTTGTAGTGGTTGTACACCGCGACCGCGAGCGTCTTCTTCGCGTCGTCCTGGCCGATGATGTACTGCTCGAGGAACTCGCGGATGTCCGCGGGCTTGGGCAGCTCGTCGAGCTTCACCTCGCCGGCTTCGGCCAGCTCCTCTTCGATGATCTCGTTGCAGAGGTCGATGCACTCATCGCAGATGTAGACCCCGGGGCCGGCAATGAGCTTCTTCACCTGCTTCTGGCTCTTCCCGCAGAAAGAACACTTCAGCAGGTCGCCGCCGTCACCGATCCGTGCCATGGCCGTTGACCTCGTCCCCTCCGGTGCGCGGTACGCACCTGACACTGTCTTGCCGCTCCGGTCCCGACCCGTTGTTTTCACACCGGCCGGCCGAAGCTTCACGCACTGCCACTGACGGTACCCGTCCGAAGCCACGAGCGGGAACACCCGCGCGAGGAGAAGGCACGTCAGAGGTCGACACTAGACCAGAGAGCCGGTGCGTGTCGCCGATTCGACACGCACCGGCCCCGTGATCAGTTGGCGGAGGCCTTCCGGTACGGAAGGACCTCGTCGATCAGGCCGTAGGCCTTGGCCTCGTCGGCGGTAAGGATCTTGTCCCGCTCGATGTCGGCCCTGATCTGGTCGGGCTCCTTGTTCGTGTGCTTCGCCAGGATGACCTCCATCTGGCGGCGCACGCGCTGGATCTCGTTGGCCTGGATCTCCAGGTCCGAGACCTGCCCGTAGGTGCCCTCGGTGGCCGGCTGGTGGATCAGCACGCGCGCGTTGGGCAGCGCCATGCGCTTGCCCGGCGTGCCGGCCGCCAGCAGCACCGCGGCGGCCGAAGCGGCCTGGCCGAGGCACACCGTGGAGATGTCCGGGCGGATGTACTGCATGGTGTCGTAGATCGCCATCAGCGACGTGAACGACCCACCCGGGGAGTTGATGTAGATGCTGATGTCGCGGTCCGGGTCCTCGTGCTCGAGGTGCAGCAGCTGGGCCATCACGTCGTTGGCCGACGCGTCGTCCACCTGCACGCCGAGGAAGATCGTCCGCTCCTCGTACAGCTTGTTGTACGGGTTGGACTCCTTGACGCCGTAGCTGGTCCGCTCGACGTACGACGGCAAGATGTACCGCGACTGCGGAGTCTGCGGAGCCCGGAAGTCACCCGGGAGCCGGAAATTGCTCATGAGAGGTCTCCTGTGTGCTTCGCGCTCAGTTGTTCGAGGTGATGCCGGCCGACAGCACGTGGTCGACGAAGCCGTATTCCTTCGCCTCCTGCGCCGTGAACCAGCGGTCGCGGTCGCCGTCCTTGATGATCTGCTCGGTGGTCTGGCCGGTCTGCTCGGCCGTGATGCGGGCGAGCTCCTGCTTCCACTTGTTGAACAGGTCCGCCTGGATCGCGATGTCGGACGCGGTACCGCCGACACCCGCCGACGGCTGGTGCATCAGGATCCTGGCGTGCGGGAGCGCGTACCGCTTGCCCGGCGTGCCCGACGAGAGCAGGAACTGCCCCATCGAGGCCGCCATGCCCATGGCGTACGTGGCGACGTCCGGGCGGATCAGCTGCATGGTGTCGTAGATGGCGAACCCGGCGGTGACCGAGCCACCCGGCGAGTTGATGTAGAACCGGATGTCGGACTCACCGTCGTCCGCGTCGAGCAGCAACAGCTGCGCGGTGATCCGGTTGGCGATCTCGTCGTTGACCTCGGAGCCGAGGACGACGATGCGCTCCTGGAGCAACCGCTCGAACACCGAGTCGGTGAGGGTGAGTCCGGAGGTGCCGGTCCGCCCCTCGGGCATGTGCTGCTTCACGTCTGCCTGCCTTTTTCGCCGGCGGTGGCCCTTCGTCGTGTCGGCCACCGCTGTCGTGTTCAGATGCTTGAGATCTTGCAACCGACCCTAACGAACTCGGGCGGTGCGGAATGCCCGACACCGCCCAAGTTCGCTCACAGCGTCACTCCGCAGGGGTCGCGGCCGCTTCCTCGGTGACCTGCGTCTCGTCGCCGGCCGGGGCGTCAGCCTCGTCGGCGCCGAACAGCTCGGTCAGGTCGACCTCCGCGCCCGAGGCGTCCTTCACGGTCGTGCCCCGGACCACCGATGCCAGCGCCTTGCCGCGGCGCACGTCGGCGTAGATGGCGGTCAGCTGGCCCGACTGCTGGGCCCGCTGCACGTACTCGTCCGGGCTGATGCCGAAGCGCTGGGCCTGGTACATGATGCGCTCGGTGAGCTCACCGTCGTTGACGGAGGTCTTCTCGTTGTCGGCGATGGTGTCCAGCAGCAGCTGGGTGCGCACCGCCTTCTCCGACTCCTCCTGGACCTCGGCGTTGAACTCGTCCAGCGTACGGCCTTCGGCCTCGAGCGCCTGGGCGAACTTCGCCTCGTCGTGGTCGAACGGGTGAACCGCGTCGTGCTTGCGGTTCTCGATCTCGGCCTCGAGCACCTTCTCCGGGATCGGCACCTCGGTGCGCTCCAGGAGGATGTCGAGGACCTTGTCGCGCGCCTGCACGCCCTGCTGCATCTTCTTGACGCGGCCGAGGCGCTCGCGAAGGTCGGAGCGCAGTTCTTCAATGGTGTCGAACTCGCTCGCGAGCTGGGCGAACTCGTCGTCGGCCTCCGGCAGCTCGCGCTGCTTGACCGACTGCAGGGTCACCGTGACTTCGGCGTCCTGCCCGGCGAACTCGCCGGCCACGAGCTTGGTGGTGAAGGTCTTCGTCTCACCCTGGCTCGCGCCGACGATGGCCTCGTCGATGCCGTCCACGAGCTGGCCGGAGCCGATCTCGTAGGACAGGCCGGTGGTGGAGGCCTCCTCCACCGCGGTGCCGTCGACCGTGGCCGACAGGTCGATGGACACGAAGTCGCCGTTCTCGGCCGGGCGCTCGACACCGGTCAGGGTGCCGAAGCGGGCGCGCAGCTCGTCGAGCTGCTCGTCGACCTCCGCGTCGGTGGTCTCGACGTCGTCGACGCTCACCTCGAGGCCCTCGAGGTCGGGCAGCGCGATCTCCGGCCGCACGTCGACCTCGGCGCTGAACTCCAGGACGTCGCGGTCCTCGAGCTTCGTCACCTCGAACTCCGGCTGGCCCAGGGTGCGGACCTCGCCGGCGCGGACGGCCTCGATGTACTTGGCCGGGATGGCTTCGTTGACGACCTCGTCGAGCACCGGCGCACGGCCGATCCGGCTTTCCAGGACGCGAGCGGGCGCCTTGCCGGGCCGGAAGCCCGGGATGCGCACCTGCTGGGCGATCTTGCGGTAGGCGCGGTCGAAGTTCGGCTTGAGCTCGTCGAACGGCACCTCGACATTGATCTTGACTCGCGTCGGGCTGAGCTGCTCGACGGTGCTCTTCAAGGTCTTCTCCTCGAGCGGTAAACAATGGGGGTTGGACAGTCCCTCGGGACGGTCCCGGTCACCTGCCGACCGGGACGACCGAGTCTAGGCCCTTGGCCTCACCGGACCTGGTCGGGGGCACCCTGACACCCCTCCCGATCAGCGGTCGAGCATCCGTCCGAGCACCCAGCGCACGCTCGTGGCCGTCCGCTCGACCGGCCCGCCGGGCTGCACCACGTGGCTGAGCAGGAGCCGGACGAACGTCTCGGCGAAGACGGACCACTCCTCTTCCGACAACCCCAGCTCCGGGTCCTGCGCGCGCAAAACGGGCGTTACCGCGGTCACGGCCCGCTCCAGCACGGCCTGCGAACGCGTCGTGATGAGCGGCAGCAGCTCGTCGCCGCCCTGCCCGCCCAGCACGGTCTTGAGCAGCGGGTTCACGCGCGCGGCCGCCACGATGTGGCAGAACGCGGTGGTGACGCCCTCGGCCGCGTCGCCCGGGTGGTTCGCGAGGATCCGCCCGACGGTGCCGGCGAGCTTGTCGGTCTCGCGCAGCACGAGGGCCTCGGCCAGCCCGGCCTTGGACCCCACCTCGTGGTAGACGGTCTGCCGGCTCACGCCGAGGTCGGCCGCGAGCCGGCCCATCGTGAGGTTCGCCCAGCCGCCGGCGCTGGTCAGCTCGGCCGCGGCCGCGAGCAGCCGCTCCCGCGAGCGCACGCGCCCCGAGGACTCCCCGGCGACACCGGATTTCACGGGAAGTGAGCTTGGCGACGACGGCCTGCGCAGCCACTGACCAGGACGCACCCCGGAATCCGTGTCAAACCGATTTACAAACCCCTTGCGGTTGTCTAAGTTGTCAGCGCTTGGCCAGGAGCGATCGACCGAGGAGACCGCTCGATGCCCGTCGTCGACAGCCGGCTCGGCGCCGGGGACCAGCCCGCGGCGCCCGAGCGCGCCGCCGTGCCCAGTCCCCGGATCCCGCTCGCGCCCGCGTCGCTGCCCACGCTCGCCCTCTTCGCGGGCGGCCTGGCGGTGTGGGGCACGGCCACGTGGCTCCTGTTGTGCGGCTTCGCGCCACTGTGGGTGACGATCCCGCTGCACGCGCTCGTCACGTTCACGATGTTCACCGTCGCGCACGAGTCGGCCCACCACGCGGCCGGGAAGCTCACGTGGCTCAACGAGGTGCTCGGCCGGCTGGCGATGCTGTTCGTCGCGGCCTACGGCTCGTTCCCGTTCCTGCGCTTCATCCACCTCGAGCACCACCGTTACACCAATGCCGACGCCGGCACCGATCCCGACGCCTGGACCTCGCAGGGTCCGTGGTGGCAGCTGCCGTTCCGCTGGCTGACGATCGACTTCTGGTACGTGCGCTTCTACTCCCGCCGCGTGCACGACCGGCCCCGCCCCGAGCGCGCGGAGACGCTCGTGGCGCTGGTGGCGTTCGCCGCGATGGTGGTGACGGTGGTGGCGTGCGGCCGCGGCTGGGAACTGCTGGCGGTCTACCTGATCCCGCAGCGGCTGGGGCTCGCGCTGCTCGCGTGGTGGTTCGACTGGCTGCCCCACCACGGCCTGGCGGAGAACCGCTTCGGCGCCACGCGGGTGCGGGTGGGGCTGGAGTGGCTGATGACGCCGATCATGCTGTACCAGAACTACCACCTGGTGCACCACCTCCACCCCGCGATCCCGTTCTACCGCTACGTGCGCGCGTGGAACGACAACCGCGACGCGTACCTGGCGCGCGAAGTCCCCATCACCACGGCGTGGGGCCGCGAGCTGACGGCCGCCGAGTACCGCGCGTGGCGGCGGCTCACCGAATGTTTCGAGAAGGAGCCCGCACCGGAACCGTTGCGGCGCGGGCCTCGGCGGTTCCACGCGTTGCGGGTTCTTTCCGTGGCGCCGATCGCCCAGGACGCCGTCGTGATCACCTTCGAGGTTCCCGAACAGCTGCGCGAGACGTTCCGGCATGTGCCCGGCCAGCACGTGGTCGTGCGCACGACGGTGGACGGCACCGTGGTGCGGCGCACGTACTCCGTCTGCTCCCCCGCCGGTTCGGGTTCGCTGCAGATCGCGGTGAAACGCCGCGAGGGCGGCGCTTTCTCGACGTTCGCGACTTCGCGGCTGAAGCCGGGCGCCGTGCTCGAACTGCTGCCCCCTTCGGGCGGGTTCACGCTCTCGCCGTGCCCGGACCGTTCGGCGCGCTACGTCGTGCTGGCGGCGGGCAGCGGGATCACGCCGGTGCTGTCGATCCTGTCCAGCGTGCTGCGCGCGGAGGCGCACAGCCGCGCGACTTTGTTGTACGTCAACACTTCCGGCGCGACGACGATGTTCGCCGACGAGATCAGCGCGCTGGCCCGCGAGTGGGCCGGCCGGCTGCACGTGGTCCACTTCCGCACCGACGAACGCGATCCCGACCTGCACGCCCACCGTCCCGTGCGGCACTTCGACACGGTCGGCGAGGCCCTCGCGATCTCCCACGAGCGCTACCGCAGCGGCCGCCTCGACGCCACCCGGCTGCGCGCGCTGCTGCAGAACCGCCTCCACCCGGCCAAGGTCGACCAGTGGTTCCTGTGCGGCCCGCGCGGCCTGCTCGACATGGCGCGCCGCACCCTGCGCGAGGCCTATGTCCCCGACGAGGACGTGCAGTTCGAGCTCTTCGCCGGCGCCCCGGCCCGCAGCCCGGAAGGCGCGTCGGCGGCCTTGTCGGTCACCGTCGGGCGGCACGTGACGGACATCGTGACGCAGCCCGGCGAAACCGTGCTCGACGCTTCCTTGCGCGCCCGGCTCGACGTGCCGTATTCGTGCACCGGCGGCGCGTGCGGGAGCTGCGTGGCGAAGCTGGTGCGGGGGCGGGTGGACATGGATGTGCAGTACGCGCTCACGGAGGCCGACGTGGCGGACAACCGGATCCTGACGTGCCGGGCCCGGCCGACCACGCCCGAGCTGGCCGTCGACTACGACCGGTGAGCGCGGCCGAGGTTGCCGCCCGGCTCACGGGCCGCGAGGTACGGCGCACGCACTCGTCGGGTGCTCTGCCGGAAGCCGAGCTGTCCGACGGCTGGGTGGTGGTGAAGCACGCGCCGGGCGCCGCCGTCGCCGAGGCCGCGGGCTTGCGGTGGCTGGCCGCGGCTGACGCCGTGCCGGTTGTTCGGGTGCGTGGTCACGACGACGAGTGGCTGGTTCTCGACCGGGTCGAGACCGCGCGGCCGACGGTGGCCGCGGCGCGCTCGTTCGGGCTCGGCCTGGCCCGGCTGCATTCGGCCGGCGCGCCGGCGTTCGGTTCGCCACCCCCGGGTGGACCGGTGGCGGCGTGGATCGGGCCGGCCCCGATGGCGAACGTGACCGGCGCCGAGTGGCCGCGGTGGTATGCCGAGCAGCGCGTCTTGCCGTACGTCCGGCGGGCGGTGGACAGCGGGGTGCTGGATGTGGCCGAGGCGGGCGTTTTCGAACGGGCCTGTTCGCGGTTCCCCTCCGTCGCCGGTCCCGCCGAACCACCCGCACGGCTGCACGGGGACCTGTGGAACGGCAACGTGTTGTGGACCGACGCCGGCGTCTGCCTCATCGACCCGGCCGCCCACGGTGGGCACCGCGAGACGGATCTCGCGATGCTCCACCTGTTCGGCTGCCCGCACTCGGCCGAGGTGGTCGCGGCTTACGCCGAGGCCGCGCCCCTGGCCGACGGGTGGCGGTCGCGGGTGCCGTTGCATCAGCTGTTTCCGCTGCTCGTGCACACTGTCCTGTTCGGACGGTCGTACGCGACGCAAGCCCTTGCCGCCGCCCGGGAACTACTGTGACGGCGGGCCGTCCATCGCTTCCGTGACAGAGGTGGCGGCGGGTGTGCCGCCGGAGGTGGTGGCGACGACGGTGACTTCTTCGCCGTTGGTGATGCCCGTCGCGGTGGTGGAGTCGATCGTGTAGATCTTGGTGAAACCGTCGTCGCTCCGGGCAGTGAGGGAGGTGGCGGACAGCGCGGTGACTTTGCCGGTCTGGAGGAACTTCGTCACGGAGGCGCCGGTGTCGTCGGTGGTGGTGAATTCGCCGTGGAGGGCTCGGCCGGGTGCGCCGGGGCCACGGGCGCCTTGACCGGGACCGCCCGGACCGATGGCAGTGGCGGTGGCCGTGCCGGCGTCGGCCGAGCTGCTCGCGATCCAGATCGCGGCGCCGCCCCCGACGGCGATCACGGCGGCGACCCCGGCCGCGACCCCCTTGCGCCGAGGGTTCAGGCGCCGGGTGCCGCCGGGAGTTCCATCCCCAGCGGGCCTGGCAGTGTCCTGAGTGGACTGTTCGGTCATCACGAGCTCCTTCGACGGGGGGAATGACCACCACCGTCGAGGCGGAGCCTGTGCCGGGACTGTGGCCGTGGTGAGCCCGGCCTGTGACCCCGACTTTTCGGACACCTGACATCACAGCGGGCTCACAGGCAGCACACATGCGCCCCACACCCGGCGCCAGCACGCTCGTGTCATGACACAGCGCGCGAGGACCCGCTTCGGGCGGCTGTCGTTGCGCGTGAAGCTGACGGTGGCGATCGTGGCGCTGTTGTCACTGGTGTGCCTGGTCATCGGAGTGGTGAGCGAGTTCGCGTTGCGGGCGTTCCTCATCGACCAGACCGACGGGCAGCTCTACGCCGCCGCCGGCCGCGCCCAGGACTTCGCTACGCACGGCGGGCCGCTGGGCGGGCACAACCCGCTCGACGCGCCGGGGCAGGGCGCCGGCACCGTCAACGCCCACTTCTCCGGCGGCCGGCTCATCGAAGGCGGCTCGCTCTCCCAGCACGGCCAGCGCGTCACCCTCACCGACGACCAGCTCGCCGCCCTGCAGAGCCTGCCCGCCGACGGCCGCGCCTACACCCGCACCGTCGGCGACCTCGGCGACTACCGCCTCACCGCGACGCCCATCCCCGACGGCGTGGTCGTCACCGGTGTGCCGCTCGAGCCCGTGCAGCAGACGCTGCTCACCGTCGGCCTGATCCTCTTCGGCGTCGCGGCCGCCGGCGTCACGGGCGCGGCCTTCATCGGCGCCTTCGCGGTCCGGCGCACGCTCCGCCCGCTCGACCGGGTCGCCGCGACCGCCGCCCGCGTCTCGGAGCTGCCCCTGGACCACGGTTATGTGGACCTGTCCGTCCGCGTCCCCGACCGCGACACCGACCCCCGCACGGAAGTCGGCCAGGTCGGTTCCGCGCTCAACCTCATGCTCGGCCACATCTCCGCCGCGTTGGAAGCGAGGCACGCCAGCGAAATGCGCGTACGCCGCTTCGTCGCCGACGCGAGCCACGAGCTGCGTACACCCCTGGCCGCCATCCGCGGCTACGCCGAGCTCGCCGGCCGCGGCCGCATGCACGTGCCCCCGGACGTCGCCCGGTCCATGACCCGCATCGAATCCGAAGCCGACCGCATGACGACCCTCGTCGAAGACCTGCTACTCCTCGCCCGCCTCGACGCGGGCCGCCCCCTCGACGTCGGCGAGGTCGACCTGGCCCGCCTGGTCGCCGACGCCGTCGGGGACGCCCACGTGGCCGGCCCCACGCACCACTGGGAGCTCCGCCTGCCCGACTCCCCGGTGCTCGTACTGGGCGACGTCCAACGCCTCCACCAGGTCCTGGCGAATCTGCTCGCCAACGCCCGCGTCCACACCCCACCCGGCACCACCGTCGTGACGTCCCTGGCCCGCTCCGCCGACGGCACCGCCGTCATCACCGTCACCGACAACGGCCCGGGCATCCCCCCGGACCTCCTCCCGGCAGTCTTCGAACGCTTCGCCCGCGGCGACTCCTCCCGCTCCCGCGCCGCCGGCTCGACGGGCCTGGGCATGGCCATCGCGGCCGCCGTACTGGTGGCCCACCACGGCACCATCGAGGTGCACAGCATCCCCGGCCGCACCGAATTCGCGGTCCGCCTGCCGGTCGCCGTCCCGACCCAGCACACAGACTCACCGCTGGCCCAGATCC
>NZ_JBFAQX010000011.1:120841-258576 GCF_040678995.1 Amycolatopsis sp. NPDC049253
AAGCCTGACGCCACGACCATCCACCGCCCACACCCCGGGCACGTCCCCCACCCGCGAACGGCCGACCATCGAAGCGACCAGGCTGCGAGTGGCCCACCCACCACACCTTCAACAACCGCACCCACCTCCAACCAAACCGGGTTGAAAATCCGGCTGCCCATCGTGGTCCCGACCCAGCACACAGACTCACCGCTGGCGCAGATCCAAGCCTGACGCCACGACCATCCACCGCCCACACCCCGGGCACGTCCCCCACCCGCGAACGGCCGACCATCGAAGCGACCAGGCTGCGAGTGGCCCGCCACGGGACCGTCGAGGTCCGCCGCCTTCCCGGCCCCACCGAGTCCGAGGTCCGTCTGCGCGCTGCCGTCCCGACACACGCGCCGGCGGTCTCCGGGTGCCAGATCAAAGCCCGATTCCGCCCTTATCACCCGCGATGTCCACGAACCCTGTGACATCCCGTCGCACAGGGCGCACACAGGGTGTCCACAAGCCTGGCCCAGGCGGGGGCGACAGGGTGGGTGCCATGACCGCAGTCGCGATTCCCGCCGCGCGGCCGCGGCGGCGGGTGGATGCCGGCCGGCCCCGGTGGGTGCGGCCTGCGTTGGCCGTCCTGCTCGTCGGCACGACCGGCCTGTACCTGGTGGACCTGAGCGCCTCCGGGTGGGCCAACGCGTTCTACTCCGCGGCCGCCCAGGCGGGTGCGCAGAGCGGGAAGGCGTGGTTCTTCGGGTCGAGCGACGCGGCCAACGGCATCACCGTCGACAAAACCCCCGCCGCGCTCTGGGTGATGGGGCTGTCGACGCGTCTGTTCGGCGTGAACGCGTGGAGTGTGCTCGCCCCGCAGGCGCTGATGGGGGTCGGGTCGACTTATCTGCTCTATGCGACCGTCCGCCGCACCTCCGGAGCCGCGGCGGGGCTGCTGGCCGGGACGGTCCTGAGCCTCACCCCGGCGGCCGCGTTGATCTTCCGGTTCAACAATCCCGACGCGCTGCTCGTCCTGCTGCTCATCGCCGCCGCCTACGGCACGGTGCGGGCGATCGAGAAGGCCGGCCCCGGGTGGCTCGCGCTGGCGGGGGTGGCCGTCGGGTTCGGGTTTCTCGCGAAGATGCTCCAGGCGTTCCTCGTCCTGCCCGCACTGGGGCTCGCGTATCTGATCGCTGCGCCGACCGCAACGGGCAAACGCTTGCTCCACCTGGCCGGCGCGCTGGGCGCCGTCGTCGTGGCGGCCGGGTGGTACGTCGCCGTCGTCGCGCTGTGGCCCGCCGCCGATCGGCCCTACATCGGCGGCTCCCAGGACAACAGCCTCCTCGGCCTCACCTTCGGCTACAACGGCTTCGGCCGCATCACCGGCGACGAGACCGGCAGCGTCGGCGGCGGACGCGGCGGCGGCTGGGGCACCACGGGCCTCTTCCGCTTGTTCTCCAGCGAAATGGCCGGCGGCATCGCGTGGCTGCTCCCGGCCGCGCTGCTCGCCCTGGGGGCCGGCCTGTGGTTCACGCGCCGGGCACCCCGCACTGACCGAAGCCGCGCGGCGCTGGTCATCTGGGGCGGCTGGCTGCTGGTGACGGCGATCGTCTTCAGCTACATGGGCGGCATCATCCACCCGTACTACACGGTCGCCCTGGCCCCGGCCGTCGCGGCGCTCGTCGGCACGGCCGCGGTGCAGCTGTGGCGCCTCCGCCACGACCCCGCCGCGGCCGGCGTCCTCAGCGGCGGCCTCGCGCTCACGGCCGTGACCTCGTACGTCCTGCTCATCCGCGAACCGTCCTGGCAGCCGTGGCTCGCGCCCGCAGTCCTGGTCGCCGGGCTGCTCGCGGCCGTGGCGCTGTTCTTCGTCGGCCGGCTTCCCCGCACCGCCGCCCGGGGGATCGCGGTCCTGGGCCTGGTGACGCTCCTGGCCGCTTCGGGCGCCTACACCATCGCCACCGCCGCGACTCCCCACAGCGGCGCCATTCCCTCGGCCGGGCCGTCAACCGGCCGCGGCTTCGGAGGCGGCGGCTTCCGCGGCGGCATGGCCGGTGGCCTCCTCGGCACCGCGACCCCGGGCACCACCCTCACCGCACTGCTCAAAAACGGCGGTTCCGGCCACACCTGGGTCGCCGCCACCGTCGGCTCCAACAACGCCGCCGGCTACCAGCTCGCGAGCGGCCTCCCGGTCCTCGCCGTCGGCGGCTTCAACGGCACCGACCCGTACCCCGCCCTCGCCCAGTTCCAGCAGTACGTCCACAATGGACAAATCCACTACTTCCTCGGCGACGGCCTCCTGATGCAAGGCAGCTCCGGCAGCGACGACGCCCGGCAGGTCGCCGCCTGGGTCGCCGAGCACTACCGGGCGACCACAGTGGACGGTGTCACCGTGTACGACCTGACAACCTGAGATAAGCCTCGCCCCGCGGCGAAATCCGGTACCCCAACTCGAGCGAGAGCGTGAGCCCCAGGTCCTTCAGCTTGCGCACGGACCGCTTGAACACCAGCAGCTCCGCCCACCCCAGCCGCTCGGCCAGCGTTCCCGCCCGCTGTCCCGGGTTCGCCGCGATCGCCTCCAGCACAGCCCTCGTCCACGGCCCATCCGGACCTGTCGCGTCAAACCTCCGCAACCGCGCGGAGATCGCCTCCACGTCCGAACCCGACAACTCCGCATCAGCCGCCAGCGCGTCCCGCGGATCCCCGCCCTGCACGACGTGGAACGACACCCGGTACAACGGCACCGACTCGTCCCCGCGCAGGTTCGCAACCAGCTCCGCCACATCCGCGTACCCGGCCGCCACGGCGTCCGCGTCCGTCAGATCCTCGACGGTCACCTCGTCGACGTGCTCCACCTCGATCAGGTCCACGCCCGTCCGGTACCGGTGCCCGGCGATCGCCTTGTTGCGCGCCCACCTGCGCACCATCACGGTCACGCGCCCCGCGTGGATGCCTTCCCGCAGCCGTGCCTCGAACAGCATCCGCCCATCCTAGAAGCAACCCCGAGCCGTTCAAGATCACCCGATAGGGCACCGACCCACAGGCGCCCCACAGCGGCGCCACAAGCCGGCCAAAGCCGGGCGCCGAACGATGACGGCCATGAACGCCACCGCACCCTCCCGAAACGAATCCGGAACCGGGGCCAAGGCCGAAGTGCCCCGGCCCCGGCCCGGGTCGACGCCGGTCGGCCTCGGTGGGCCGCAGCCGGTGCTCGACGTCGTGATCCCGGTGTACAACGAGGAATCCGACCTGGAGCCCTGCATCCGCCGGCTCCACGCGTACCTCGAGGAGCACGCAGGTTACGCCTACCGCATCACCATCGCGGACAACGCGAGCACCGACAAGACGCTCCACGTCGCCGAGCGGCTCGCCGGAGAGTTCGCGCCGGTCGAGGTGCACCACCTCGACGAGAAGGGCCGCGGCCGCGCGCTGAACGCTGTCTGGTCCACTTCGGACGCCCAGGTGCTGGCCTACATGGACGTCGACCTCTCGACCGACCTCGCTGCCCTGCAGCCGCTCGTGGCCCCGCTGCTCTCGGGGCACTCGGACCTCGCCATCGGCAGCCGGCTCGCGAGAGGCGCGCGGGTGGTGCGAGGCCCCAAACGGGAGTTCATTTCACGCTGCTACAACCTCATCCTCAGGAGCGCGCTGGCCGCCCGGTTCTCCGACGCGCAGTGCGGCTTCAAGGCCATCCGCGCCGACGTCGCGCGCCGCCTGCTCCCCCACGTGCAGGACACGGGCTGGTTCTTCGACACCGAGCTGCTCGTCCTCGCCCAGCGCGCGGGATTGAGGATCCACGAGGTCCCCGTCGACTGGGTCGACGATCCCGACTCGTCGGTCCACATCGTGAAAACGGCCACCGAAGACCTCAAGGGCATCGTGCGCATCACGCGCGCCACGTTCACCGGCGAGATCCCCGTGCGCCGCCTGCGCGAGCAGCTCGGCCGCGAGCCCATCGGTGTCACCGCGCCCGGCGTCTCGCCCGGCCTCGTGAAGCAGCTCGTGCGCTTCGCCGCCGTCGGGGTCGCCAGCACCGCCGCGTACCTGCTGCTGTTCCTCCTGCTGCGCAACGGAATCGGCTCGCAGCCGGCGAACTTCCTGGCCCTGTTCGTCACCGCCGTGGCCAACACCGCGGTCAACCGCCGCGTCACGTTCGGCGTCCGCGGCCGCGAAGGCGCCGGGCGGCACCAGTTCGAGGGCCTGATCGTGTTCGGCCTCGGCCTCGCGCTCACCAGCGGCTCGCTGGCCGTGCTCAACCACACGACCCACCCCGGGCTCGTGCTCGAGACCACCGTGCTCGTGCTGGCGAACCTCGCCGCCACGGTGCTGCGCTTCCTGCTGCTGCGCGGCTGGGTGTTCAACCCCCGCCGGCGCCCGTCCGAGGAGACCCCATGACCGCCACGCTCGCCGTTCCCGCCAGACCGAAACCCGCGCACCGCGAAGAACAACACTGGGTTCGCCCGGCGGTGTCCGGCCTCCTGGCCCTCACGGCCGTCCTCTACTTCTGGGACCTCACCGCGTCGGGCTTCGGCAACTCCTTCTACGCCGCCGCCGTGCAGTCCGGCACGCAGAACGTAGAGGCCTGGCTCTTCGGCTCCCTCGACTCCGGCAACGTGATCACCGTCGACAAACCGCCCGCCGCCCTCTGGGTCGGCACGGCCTTCGCCCGCATCTTCGGCTTCTCCAGCTTCACGGTGCTGGCCCCGCAGGCGCTCATGGGCGTCGCGTCCGTCGGCCTGCTCTACCTGACGGTCCGCCGGATCTGCGGCCCCGTCCCGGGTCTCCTCGCCGGTGCCGGCCTCGCGCTGACGCCCGTGGCCGCCCTGATGTTCCGCTTCAACAACCCCGACGCCCTGCTCGTGCTCCTGCTCATCGCCGCCGCCTACTTCACCGTGCGCGCGCTGGAAAAGGCGAACCCGAGATGGCTGGCCCTGGCGGGCACTGCCGTCGGCTTCGGCTTCCTGACCAAGATGATGCAGGCCTTCCTCGTCCTGCCCGCCTTCGCGCTGGCCTACCTCATCGCCGCCCCGGCGCCGCTCGGGAAGCGCTTGCTGCACCTCCTTGCCGCCGCGGCCGCCGTGGTCGTGTCCGCGGGCTGGTTCGTGGCGCTCGTCGAGCTGTGGCCGAGCACCTCACGTCCCTACATCGGCGGCAGTACCGGCGACAGCCTCCTGGAGCTGGCGCTCGGCTACAACGGTCTCGGCCGTATTTTCGGCGGCGAAGGCAACGCGGGCGGAGGTGGCGGTTTCGGAGGAGGTGGCGGCAACACGATGTTCGGCGGCAGCTCCGGCCTCGGCCGGATGTTCGGCGCGAGCTTCGGCACGGAGGTCTCGTGGCTGCTGCCCGCCGCGATCATCGGCCTCGTCGCCGGCCTGTGGTTCACCCGCCGCGCCGCGCGCACCGACCGCACCCGCGCCGCGCTCGTCGTCTGGGGCGGCTGGCTGCTCGTCACGGGAGTGGTGTTCAGCTTCATGAGCGGCACCGTCCACCCGTACTACGCCGTGCAACTCGCCCCCGCGATCGCCGCCCTGGTCGCGATTTCCGGCCACGCACTGTGGCAAGGCCGCGCCCAGACCGCGCCACGAGCGGTACTCGGCGCGATGATCGCCGTCACGGCCGTGTGGAGCTTCATCCTCCTCGACCGCACGCCCGACTGGTTCCCCGCGCTGCGCTGGGTGCTCGTGGTACTGGGGGTGCTCGTCGCGACGGTCGTGGTCGTCGGCGTGCCCCCGCTCCGCAAGGCGCTGGCGGTCCTGGCCGCGGCGAGCGTGCTGACGCTCGGGCTCGGCACCGCCGCGTACGCCGTCGAAACGGCCGCCCAGCCCCACACCGGCTCCATTCCCACGTCCGGCCCGGCCACCGCCGGCGGCTTCGGCGCAGGTGGCTTCGGCGGCGAGCAGGCCGACTCCGAAGTGGGCCGGCTGCTGGCCCGGACCACCACGAAGTGGGCCGCGGCCACCACCGGCTCGCAGTCGGCCGCGAGCCTGGAGCTGGCCAGCGGCAAGTCCGTGATCGGCATCGGCGGCTGGTCCGGCAGCGACCCGGCCCCGACGCTGGCCGAGTTCCAGCAGTACGTGGCGAACGGCCAGATCTCCTACTACGTCGACGGCGGGCGAGGCGGCGGACCCGGCGGTGGCTCCAGCGAGATCACCGAGTGGGTCGCGACGACCTTCACCGCCACCACCGTCGGCGACACGACCGTCTACGACCTCACGAAGTGACGGGATCGGAGGCCACCTCGCCCAGTGCGAGGTGGCCTCCGCGCGGGTGAGGCAGAGGTTTAGGCCAACAGGGGAAAAACAGCCACTCCTCAGGATGTTCCCAGGAAACGGGCGCATTCTGGAAAGGGCAAGGGGGCAAGCCGCGAACACCCGGGAGGTCACGATGGCCGGATACCCACGCTGGCACACCGCCAGCGCCCAGGGCCCCCGCGAGCGCAACGCCGACGCCGTGAGCGCCTACGCCCTCGCCGGCGCGCCCGGGATCACCTTCGCGCTCGCGGACGGCGTCGGCGACGACCCCGGTGCCGGCCGCGCCGCCCAGACCGCCGCCGCGGCCGCCGCGCGCACGCCCGTGCAGAGCGGGCCCGTGGCCGCGATCCTCAACGCCCAGCGCGCCCTGCGCGAGCTCGGCGGCACCGGCGACGCCGTGCTCGTGGTCGCCATGCCCTTCCCCGGCGGCTATCGCATCGCGTGGGTCGGCGATTCCCGCGCGTACGCCTGGGACGGCACCATGATCCGCAAGCTCACCACCGACCACACGCTGGCGGAGTACTTCCGCGCGCGCCACCAGCCGTACTCGCCGCGCATGGAGCACATGGTCACCACGAGCGTGCGCACCACGAAGCCGGACGAGATCGGCACGACGGAGGTCGTGGGCGGCGGGCTGCTGCTCACCAGCGACGGCGTGCACAAGGTCCTCCCGCCCGCCACCATCGACGAGATCCTGGCCGACCCCGAGCGCGGCGCCGCCGCGCTGGTCGAGACGGCCATCGCCGTCGGCGGCACCGACAACGCCACCGCCCTCTTCGTCGAACAGCCGGAGGTGGACGTGGCCGCCATCGTCACCGAGCGATTTCCCTCAGCCGCCTGAACCCGGCTCGCCTGACTCACGCTGAACGGCGCGTTCCCGGCGCAGCTGCCGGTATTCGCGGTAGACGAGCACGATGATCACCGCGTCGAGCGCCGCGAAGAACGGCAACGCGATCGAATGCGTGTCGATCGCCCGGTACACCTCGTAGACCACGAACGCGGCCAGCACCACCATCGCCACCGGGTAGGCGCGCACCCACTTGCGCGAGAGCGCGAACACCAGCGCGAGCTTGATCACGCCGTGGGCCAGCAGGTACGCGACCGCGAACGTCTTCGTCCCGCCGTCCACGAAGTGCTCCGAAGCCAGCTGCAGGTGCCGCGCGAGCGTGCCCGACGGGTCGCCCAGCAGATCGCGCGTGATCACGGCATGGGTGAAGCCGGTGACCACCGTCGACGGGATGAAGGCCAGGATCAACGCCCCGATCAGCTGCACGGCGCCGTCGAGCCCTTTGAGCGCGATCGCGATCCGGAACAGCCGCTCGGTGCTCGTCTTCTGCTGCTTCTCCCCCTGCTCATCCTCTGCCATCGGTCCAGCCAACACGAAAACCGCCGGTCACGCTCGGGAAGAGGCCCGGGCCAGGCACGATTCGCACCTTTCATGGCGCGCCGAGCGGTTCGTGGCGTCGCGGCCGTAGAACGGGTAACACGCCGAACCGCACAGCGCCAGGAAAACCGCCCCGCACCGCAACGGCCTCGGCCCCACCTGGTGCACCAGCCCGATCACGTGCCGGCGCGTGCCGGCCTCGGGCAGCCAGCCGTCGGGCGGCAGCACCGCGAGGATGGCCGCGTTCAGCTCGTCCGACCTGGCCACGAGCGCGCCACCCAGGTCGAGCAGGCGCTCACCGAGGTCGCGCAGCGCGTCGGGACGGGGCAGGTCCTCCTCGAACGTGCGCGCCAGGAACGCCAGATCCGTACCCAGCGAGGCGTGCAGATCCCGGATCCGCTCGAGGAGCAAGGTGTCGTTCACGTCCGGCTCAACCACGTCGAGGAACACACCGCACACGTCGGATCGAACCAATTCCCGCCGAGCTGCGGAACGTCCTCCCGCGCGACGGTCACCTCCACCCCGCACAACGCGACGAACGATTCCTCCGGACGCGGCGCGAAAGGCCCTTCGAGGGCGTGCCGTTTTCCCTCGGCCTGCTGCCATCTCAACACAGCGGTCTCCCCTATTCAGCAACGTGCCGAAGTCAGCCTTCTGTGCACAGCGGTAAACGCCAACGGCAGCCCGGGTGATCATCCGATTACGTATGCTGGCGCCCATGACCAAGCCTTCTGGCACCCCGCGCGCCGTGGCGCTGGGTGCGGCGCTGCGCGAAGTGCGCGAAGCCAAGAAGTTCGGCCTTCGCGAACTGTCGCGCGCACTCGACCTGAACCCGAGCCTCGTCGCGCACTGGGAAGCCGGAACCCGCATCCCCTCCATCGAGGACGTCTCCACCATGCTGGGCTTCTTCCGCGTGATCGGCGAGTCGAAGCGGCGGATCATGGACCTGGCGCGGCATGTTCGCGATCCGAACTGGATGGCCACCGGCGAGGCGGAACTGACTCCAGAATTGACCACTCTGCTGCAATACGAACAGGGCGCGAGCGCCATCACCAATTGGTCGCTCAACATCATTCCCGGGCTGCTCCAAACGCCGGACTACGCGCGCGCCATTTTCGAAGTAGGCCTAACACCTCGACAAGCCGATACACGAATTCGAGTTCGCCTCGACCGGCAGAAAATTCTCACCGATGCCGAGCCTGTGAAATATTCGGCAATCGTCAGCGCGCACGCCATTGATGAGCCGATTGCTCCGGATTGGGTCATGTCCGACCAGCTGGATCACTTGCTCGCCATGACGGTCCGCGCCAACGTCAGCCTGCGGATCTTGCCGCGGCAGCAGCAATGGCACCCCGGAATGAGCGGCTCATTCGCGCTTTATCAATATCGACACCGTAATCCGATTGTCTTGCTGGAGCAGTACAGCACCACTTCGTTCCTCAGCAGCGATAAGGATTGGGGGCCTTATCAGCGGCTTGCTAAGCTCCTCGCCGGAGAGGCATTAAGCGAGGAAGCCAGCCGCGAGTTGATCGCGGAGGCAGCAAGGTAGACGGAGGCCAGACATGCAGACTGCCCGGTGGCGGACGTCGTCGTACAGCCAGCAGAATTCCGACTGCGTCGAGGTGGCCGTCTCGGAGGAGATCGGTGTCCGGGACACCAAGAATCGCGAAGCGGGACAACTCACCGTCTCGCGCGAAGCGTGGCAGGGCGTGCTTGCCGCGTTGCAGGCGAAGCACTGAGGCACTGAAGTACCGAGGCACTGAAGAAGCGGCACCGAAGCCCGGGGTTGCGGCCCTGTTGGACCGCAACCCCGGACTTGTCAGGCGCGCGCCACCGCCGGCGGACCGGCGTTGACGCCCCAGCTCGTCGGGGTGTCCGAGAGCTGAATCTTGATCGTTCCCGCGCGCAGCAGGTCCTTGTGCGACAGCCAGCTCTGGCGCAGCTTGCCGCCGTTGTCCCGGTTGCCCGGGCCGTCGGTCTTGACCGAGGACACGTACTGCAGCTTCGAAGCGCTGGCGCCCGGGGCCTCGATGGTGATCGTGCGGCCGTGCTCGGGCCGGATCTCGACCTTGTCGAACATGGGCGCGGTGATCACGTAGGTCGCGGAGCCGGGCTGGGCCTCGAAGATGCCCGCCATGGCGAAGACGAGCAGCGACGAGGTGGCGCCGAGGTCGTCGTTGCCGGGCATGCCGTAGACGTTGTCGGTGAAGAGCGTGCGCATGGCGCGCAGCACGGCCGACGTCTTCCACGGCGCGCCGGTCCACGTGTACATCCACGGGGCGGCGAAGTCGGGCTCGTTGTTGGGGTTGAAGGCGAAGTTGTTGTGGTAGTCGTAGGCGCCCGTCACCCACGAGTCCGCGGCGGCCTTCGCCGGGTCCGTGAGCACGGTGGGCATGTCGAAGAACTTGTCGAGCCGCTGCTCGGCCTGCCCGGCGCCGCCCATCAGCCCGAAGAGGGTCTGCGGGTCCTGCTGGCCCATCCACTGGTACTGCCAGGCCGTGCCCTCGTGGAAGGCGTTGGTCTGGGTGGGGTCGGGGTTGCCGACGATCGAGCCATCGGCGTTCTTCGGGACGGGGAAGCCGTTGAAGCCCTGCGAGGTGATCGTCGGGTCCCAGAGCTTCGTGAAATTGTCACAGCGGCCGGCGAGAGTTTTCGCCTTGTCCTGGTACCCCAGTCCCGCCGCCATGGTGGAAAGCGAACAGTCGCCCAGCGCGTACTCCAGCGTGGCGGAGCCGGCCTGGCGGCTGTCGCCGAACTTGTAACCGGGCAGGTTCTGGTAGGCGACCCAGCCGTTCTGCACGTAGCTGGGGTTGCCGTCGCGGCCACGGAAGATCGACTGGTCGGCGGGGACCTCGTTGGCGTTCTTCCAGAGGGCGTCGAACAGGCCGTGGGCGGTGCGGTTGTCGAGCAGGCCGCGGTTGTAGATGTCCACGACCCACGGGGTGATCGGGTCGCCGGACATCACGTTGGTCTCGCTGTTGCCGAGGCCCCAGCGTGGTAGCCAGCCGCCGTCGGAGTAGATGTGCAACACGGA
Source organism: Amycolatopsis sp. NPDC049253 (assembly GCF_040678995.1). Taxonomy (NCBI): domain Bacteria; kingdom Bacillati; phylum Actinomycetota; class Actinomycetes; order Pseudonocardiales; family Pseudonocardiaceae; genus Amycolatopsis; species Amycolatopsis sp. NPDC049253. The sequence goes on from NZ_JBFAQX010000011.1 coordinate 131,478, forward strand.
CTTGGCCATGTCGGCGGCCTTGTCCGGGTGCAGCAGCGCCACCAGCTGGTTCTGCGAGCGGTAGGTGTCCCAGAGCGAGAACATCTGGTAGTACGTCGAATCCGCCTTGTGCACCTGGTCGTCGAAACCGCGGTAGCGGTTGTCCACATCGGACCCGACCGACGGGTGCAGCAGCGAGTGGTAGAGCGCGGTGTAATACGTACGCTGGTCTGGTGTCGTTCCACCGGCCACCCGCATGCGGTTGAGCTCGTTCTCCCACGTGGTGTGCGCTTGGGAACGTGCCTTGTCGAAAGACTTGGGCTGCTCGGTCTTGCGGTTGAGCCGGGCACCGTCGATCGAGGTGTAGGACAGGCCGACGGAAGCGCCGACCTGGTCACCCTTGCTCGGGTCGAACGTCAGGTAGGCGCCGGCACGCTGGGTGCCGCGGGAGGCGTCGCGCTGGTTCGGGGTGATCGTGCCGTCGGTCCAGGTGCCGAAGCTTTGGAACTTGCGGTCGAACTTGGCGCTGAAGAAGATCCGGTAGCGCTCCTTGCCGGTCTCGCCGCAGAAGTTGCCGCCCTGCAGCCAGCCTTCGACGGTGTCGTTGCCGACCACGTGGACGTCACCGGCGTAGGTGGAGCCGTTGCTCTGGCCGACCTCGACGAGCACGTTCTCGGGTCCCGAGCCGGCGGGGTAGGTGTAGCGGTGCTGGCCGGTGCGCTCGGTCGCGGTGAGCTCGGCCTGGATGCCGTTGTCGAACTTCACGCCGTAGTAGCCGGGCGCGCGGGTTTCGTTGGCGTGGCTGAACTTCGCGCCGTACTGCGCCGGGTCCGACGACGTGACGGCGCCGGTGGTCGGCATGAAGCGGAAGTTGCCCATCGTCTGGCAGCCGACGCCCGAGAGGTGCGTGTGGCTGAAGCCGAGGATCGTGTCCTGCTTGTAGTCGTAGGAAGCGTACTGGTTCAGCTGGGTGTCGGGGCTCAGCTGCACCATCCCGAACGGCACCGCGGCGCCCGGGAACGTGGTCCCGTCGCCGTTGTTGCCGATGCTGGTGTCGACGAGGGTCGTGGGATCGTCGGCGAACTTCGGGCCTTGCTGGGCCTGGGCTGTGGCTGCCGTGGTGGTGGCCGCTGTGGCCACGGCACTGGCGAGCACCAAGGCGGCGAACACGCGTTTCCGCGCTCTCATCGCGTTCCTTTCGGCGTGACAACGTTGTCAGATCGGGGTGTCTACGATCTTTGCCCGTTCCGTGGGGTTCCGTCAATCCACCGCCTGTACCAGTGGCCGATTCACCAGGCGGCTGAATCGGTTCCGGTGGTGCAGACCACTGGCAGCGTTGTCAGGCTTCCTCCGGCAGGTCAGTGCCAGGCTTCGCGTGCCGTGCGCACCACCGTGTCGCGGTCCGCCGCCTCCTCGATGGCCAGCGCGATCCGGTGGTCCTCGATCCCGTCGGCCAGCGGGTACGGCGGCGGGCCTTCGCCGCGGACCCAGGCGCCGGTGTCGGCCAGCAGGGTGGCGATCGCGATCTCCTCGTCGTTCCAGCGCCGGCCCTGGTACGGGTTCCGGTAGAGGACCTCGGAGCCGAACGTGAGGTGGTCGGTGTCGAAGCCGTCGAGGTCGAGGTCGTAGCCGGTCTGGCGGCGGACGATCGGGGTGTGGGCGATGGTGCGGTCGCCGGTCAGCCGCAGCACGTCCTGGTCGGCCAGCTCGCCGCGGGTGCCGCGGACGAGGAGGCGGCGGTGCAGGAGCTGGTTGTGCCACTGGTTGTCGGTGAAGTCGTAGACGCCGAGACCCTCCGCGAAGACGATCGTGGCGAACGTGGTGACCGCGGGCTTGGTCTCGACTTTCTCGGCCCAGCCCGCGCGGGAGAGCGGGTCGGCCAGCAGAGCGGTCGTCCGCGTGGCCCGCACCTCCACCGGGCCGCGGCCGGCACCGAGGAAGGTCCGCATCGACGACACGGCGTGGTACTGGTGCGTGGAGGACACGTCGACTCGCGTGATGTCGCCGATGACCCCCGAGCGGGCGAGCGCGATGCGGGCCGCGTGGGCGGGCATCCGGCTGTACTGCTCGGCGACCTGGACCAGACCACTCTCGCCGACGTCGTGCCACAGCGCCCGGAGGCCGTCCAGGTCCGGCGCCGGCGGCGTCTCCGCGAGCACCGGCACGCCGCGGCCCACGAGCTCCCGGATCAGGCCCGGCGTCACGTGCCACGGCACCGACGTCACCACGAAGTCGGGCTTCCGCGCGAGGCAGTCGTCGAGTGAGGTGAACACGGGCACCGGCAGGTCCTTCGGGCCGCGCGACACCACGCCGAGGCAGTCGAGCTCGTCCGCGAGGCGCCAGAAGTACTCCGCGCGCCAGCCGGACCCCACGATCGCGTAACTCGTCACGTGATCAACCTATCGGCTCGGATGACCTTTCGGACCGAGATCTTTGGCCGTGAATCGGGAATAACCGCTGTCCACAGCAGACGCCGCCCCCGTGTGATTCCCACGATGTGGTTTCTGTCGGTACCCGTCTATAGGGTCCCAGTGATCGGTCACCGAGGCCGTTCTCGACCCGAGGAGTGTGGGCACGTGCGCTGGACCCGGACCATCCGAGCGGCCGCGCTGCTGGCCGTGGCGGCGCTCGGCCTCACGGCCTGCGGTGGCGGCGGCAGTGACCAGCCGGCTGCGCAGAGCAAGGGCGGGGCACCGATCGTGGTGGCGTCGTTCAACTTCACCGACAGCCAGATCCTCGCGGAGATCTACGCGGGCGCGCTGGAGGCGAAGGGCTACCCGGTCACGCGGAAGCTGAACCTGGGTTCACGCGAGCTGATCTACCCGTCGCTGAAGAAGGGCGAGCTGCAGTTCGTGCCGGAGTACCAGGGCGCGGCCATCGCGACCGGCTTCGGCAAGGACGCGGTGAAGGACGCGGCCGGGGAGCACAGCCAGCTGGCCGCGCTGTTCAAGCCCGAGGGCATCGGCCTGCTGAACTACGCGCCGGCCGAGGACAAGGACGTCTACATCGTAAAGGCCGACCTGGCGAAGTCCAAGGGGCTGGCCACGATCGGCGACCTGAAGAAGCTCGACAAGGTCGTCATGGCGGGCGGTCCGGAGTGCGAGACGCGGCTGCCGTGCTTCAAGGGCTTCCAGGACGTGTACAAGCTCACGAACGCGACGTTCAAGACCGTGCAGGAAATCGGCCCTCGCGTGCAGGAGCTCGACTCGGGCGGCGCGACCGTGATCCCGGTCGACTCGGTGAGCCCGGTCGCCGGCGACTCGAAGTACGTGGTGCTCAAGGACGACCTCGGGATCGAGCCGACGGAGAACGTCGTGCCGGCGGTCAGCCAGAAGGTGCTCGACGAACGGGGCCAGGACTTCGCGGCCACGGTCAACGCCGTCAGCGCGAAGCTCACCACCGACGAGCTGCGCGACCTCAACAGCCGCGTCGACGCCGACGGCGACCCGGCCGCCGACGTGGCGAAGGACTGGCTGAAGCAGCAGGGCCTGGCCTGAGGTTCGGCCCGGTTTGCTTGCGCGTCGTTCCCTCTGCTCTGTGGCGTGGGCGCCTGCTCTGTGGCGTGGGCACCTGCTCTGTGGCGTGGGCACCTGCTCTGTGGCGTGGGCACCTGCTCTGTGGCGTGGGCACCTGCTCTGTGGCGTGGGCACCTGCTCTGTGGCGTGGGCGCCGTGGGGTGGAGGGGCCTGGTCGCTGCTGCGACCTGGGTGGGCCCCTGGCGACCTCGGCCCGGGAGGGCCCGACGGCCCCGCGGTCCGGGCGGCACGTCGCATGGTGGGCGGGGTCGAACGGCCGGCGGGCTTGCAGGTGCCGACCGACTGCGGCGGCGCCGCCCGGCACCTGCAAGCCCGACCGCGACAACCCCACCCACCCGGCAACCCCGCAACCGCGGCGAGGGGCCACCCGGCCAGCGACGCGGCCGACCGACAGCGGCGAAGGCACCCACCCACAAGCCCGACCGCACGACCCCCCGCGACCGCGGCAAGGTCTTGCGTGCAGCAGCCGGGCCACCGAAGCGGCCGACCGACGGCAGCGAAGGCAGTCCCCCACAAGCCCGACCGCACGACCCTCACGGCCGCGGCGAGGTGCGCCGGCCGACAGCGGCGAAGGCACCCGCCCATCCGCAAGCCCGACCGCACAACCCCACGGTCGCAGCGAGATGCCACCAAGCCACCACGCACCGGACGACCACGCCAGCACCCACCACAACCCCGCCGCACCAACCCCGCCCACCCGGCAACCCGGCCAGGCTGCCCACACCGCACCACCGACCGGGAACGCTCGCCGAAGCTCTCGAGCCGCCGCGGTGAGGCGGAGCCACCACGCCCGTGACAACACTGCTTGAGGAGCCCAGCTCATGAGCGCGCGACCGTTGCACTTCAACGCCTTCATCTGGCCCAACGGCTACCACGAATCAGCGTGGCGGGTCGTGGACGACGACGTTCGCGGGGTTCTCGGCCTGCCGTACTACGCGGACGTCGCCCGCACGGCCGAGCGGGGTCTGCTGGACACGGTGTTCCTCGCCGACAACATCGCCATCCCCGAGTACCGGGTGGCGCACTTGCCGCAGACGCAGTTCGATCCGATTTCCGTCCTGTCCGCGCTGGCGGCGGTCACCAGTCACATCGGGCTGATCGGCACGGGGTCGACCACGTACAACAAGCCGTGGGAGCTGGCGCGGCGGTTCGCGACGCTGGATCACCTCAGCGGGGGCCGGGCGGGTTGGAACATCGTCACCACCGTGACGTCGCTGGCGGCGGCCAACTTCGGCGAGGCCGCGCACCCCGATCACGCCGACCGGTACGCGCGGGCGCACGAGTTCGTCGACGTCGTCACGCGGGCGTGGGACAGCTGGGAGGACGGCGCCGTCGTGGGCGATCGGCCCGACGGTGTGTGGGCGGACCGCGCGAAGCTGCACGCGCCGCGGTTCCATGGGGAGTTCTACGACGTCGAGGGCATCCTGCCGTTCCCGCGGTCGCCGCAGGGATGGCCGGTGCTGGTGCAGGCGGGGCAGTCGTCGGCGGGGATCGGGCTGGCGGCGCGGTTCGCGGAGCTGGTGTTCTCGGGGCCGCCGTCGTTGGAGGCGGCCGTGAAGTTCCGCACCGATCTGCACGCGCAGGCGGCCAAAGCCGGGCGTTCGCCCGAGCAGGTGCTGGTGCTGCCGGCGTTGATGATCACCCTCGGCGACACCGAGGCCGCCGCACAGGAAAAGGCCCAGCGGCTGGAAGACCTGTCCAGCGAGGAGTTCCGGTGGCAGAACGTGCTCTACACCGCCGGGCTCGATCCGGACGCGTACGACCCGGACGCGCCGTTGCCCGCGGAGCTGCTCGACGCTCCGGCGGCGTCGAGCCGGGCGGCGCAGCTCGTCGAGGCGGCTCGCGCCGAGCCGGCCGCGACGCTGCGAGAACTGACCTCGGCCATGAAAAGCGGCGCGGGTCAGTACCACTTCGTCGGCACGCCCGAGCAGCTGGCCGACCACATCCTCACCTGGCAGGACGCGGGCGCGGTCGACGGCTTCACCATCATGGGCTCCACCCTCCCCTACGAGCTGGCCACCTTCGTCGACCACGTGGTGCCGCTGCTTCAGGCGAAGGGCCGCTTCCGCACGGAGTACACCGGGTCGACGCTGCGCGAGCACCTCGACCTGCCCCGGCCCGCGGGGCGGGGCTGACGCGATCGCGAGAACCCGTAGTGGCGCAACGGAAAGCGCCGAACTCCGGGACAGAAGTTGCCCGCCGGACGGCCACCCGGTGAACTCTTGCCGAGAGCTCTTCGGGTGGCCCGGCCCGGGCCCCAGAATCTGCTCGTGACCCAACGTTTCGCTGCGCGTGTGCGCACAGTGCTGTTCTGCCTGCTGGCCTTCGGGCTCCTGTCCCCGCTCGCCACCGCCGGCGCCACCGAGGCCGGGCACGGGCGGTCGCCGTACTCGCTGTTGCAGATGAACGTCTGCTCCAGCGGCTACGCCGGCTGCTACCCCGGCACCGAGTACCCGAAGATCGTCGACGAGGTCGTCGCCGAGATCAAGGCGAACGACGTCAACGCCGTCACCCTCAACGAGGCGTGCAGCGGCGACGTGGCCCAGGTCGCCGCGCGCACCCGCTACCACTACCGGTTCGCCACGGTGATCTACAACGGCGCCCCGCTGGCCTGCAAGACCCCGCAAGGCCGTGGGTTCTTCGGCAACGCCGTGCTGACCAAGGACGCGATCCGCGCATCCCAAGACGCCCCGTACTCCGTGTTCAGCGGCGTGGAGCAGCGCCGCTGGCTCTGCGTGACGACCGCGCGCGGAGTGGACGTCTGCACCAGCCACCTGTCGACCGACGGCGAGGCCCCCGGCACGACGAACTCCGTCCAGTGCACCGAGCTGTCCGCCGTGCTCGCCGCCCGGCACCGGCCGACCATCTTCGCCGGTGACGTCAACCGGCACGCTTCGTGCGCGCCCCAGGGCTTCTGGACGCTGACCGACGCGGCCGCCGCCAAGGACCCCGGCATCCAGCACTCCTACAGCACCCTCGCGGCGCCCCAGGCGACCGTCCTGCCGACGACCTACACCGACCACGACGCTCTTCTGGTCCACGCCGAGCTCCAGCACTGACCCGACGCCGGTCCGGGCGCCCTCGTCGCGGGGGCGCCCGGACCGGCTCTCAGCTCTGCCGCCGGTTGGCCGCAATCGACCTCAGCAACGTCCCCGGCCGCGCCAGCGTCGCCGGATGCGCCAGGAGGTAGGCGACCTCGTCGAACCGGCGCGCGATCTCCGGCTCGAACACCGACGCCGCCACGATCTGCCCGATCGCCTGCTTCTGCAGGCGGTAACCGCGCGGGTAGGGGCCGTCGACGTGGGGCAGTTCGAGGTCGCCGCCCGTGGACAGGCCCCAGGCGGCGTCGACGACCACGCGTTGGAGCGCGAAGAACGCGTGCGCCGGCACGGCCAGGTCCGGGCCGGTCCGCAGGTACTCCGAGAGGCACGAAGCGTGCAGGGCGGCGCAGGACATGCCCTGGCCGTAGATGGGGTTGAAGGACGCGACGGCGTCCCCGGTGGCCACGAGCCGCGCGGGGAACCGGCCGACGGGGTGGAAGTCGCGACGGCGGCTGTCGGTGTGGCGGTAGGTGGTGATGCCGCCGAGCATCTCGTTGGCGGCGATGGCGCCGAACTCGCCGGGCAGCGCGGTGCGGCACAGGTGGACGAACTCCTCGGGTGTGCTGCCGGGGCGCCGGTCGAGGTAGCCCGACAGCGTGACCATCCACTGGTCGTCCTCGATCTGGCACATCGCGGCGGCCGCGATGCCCGACGGGTCGCCCGGCGAGTGCATCGACACGCCCGCGCGGACCTCGGGCTGCGCACCGGCGCGGCGCAGCACGGCGGTGGTGTAGTTCAGGTCGATGCGCATGCGGGTCGTCGGCGGCTGCTCCCAGCCCGCGGTCTTCAGCCACTCACCGAGGCGGCTGGAGCGGCCCATGGCGTCGACGACGAAACCGGCCGCGCAAGCGCCCGCCCTCGTAGTGGACGGCGGTGACCGCCGTGTCCGAGAACTCCAGCCCCGTCACGCGCGCGACGACCGACCGGACGTTCGGCAACGCCAGCGTGCGCTCCCGGATCTGCGCTTCGAGGAACGGCCGGCTGCTGCTGAGCATGTCGGTGTCCGAGCCGACGATCTTGCGCACGCCGTCGGAATACGTGCTGCGCAACCGCGCCGGCGCGGGCCGCGCCCCCGCCGCCACGGCCTTGTCGGTGAAGCCGGGGAACCACCGTTCGAGCTGGCGCAGCCCGGCCGGCAGCAGCACGTGCGTCTGCGACCCCTGCGGCGCCCCCGGCCGGGCGCCGGGCCCGGGGTCGTCGCGCTCCAGCACCACGACCTCCTCGGCGTGGTCCGCCAGCGCCCGCGCCGCGAGCAACCCCGCGACGCTGCCACCCAGCACCACGGCCGTCTTCACCACCACCGGTCCCGCCACCGGCGTGCGGGTATCACTCAGCCGCGCGAAAACCTCAGCAGGCGACATGCTCGTTTCCTCCCCAGACCTCGAAAACCGGTGAAACGATCAACGAGCCGGAGCCGGGAACCGCTCGTGGCCCAGCACACCGAGCAGCTGGATCTTCTCAGCCGCCTCCGTCCGCGGCGCCGCCGTCAGCACCAGCAGCGACTGCGACCAGTCCTCGGTGAACAGCGCCTGGCAGTCCACCTCGATGGCCCCCAGCTGCGGGTGGATCAACGTCTTGTGGTCCTCGAATCGCCGCGCCACCTCGTGCCGTTCCCACAGCTCGGCGAACTCCACGCTCTCCTGCTGCAACGCGCGCACCAGCTCACCGGCCCGGGAGCGCGGCCCCATCGAGCCGTATGCAGCCCGCAGGCCCGCGACCTGGGCGCGGCTCTGGCGGGCGCGGTCGTCCTCCGGGTAGATGAGGCGCTCGCGCGGGTCGGTGAACCAGCGGTAAATGCCGCTGCGGGCGAGGCCGGTGTGGTGGGAGTGGTCGCCGTAGAGGGCGTCGGCGAAGCGGTTCTGCACGAGGACCTCGCCAAGGTTGGACAGGATCAGCGCGGGGGTGTCGTCGAGCCGGTCGAGGACCCGCAGCAACGCCGGCGCGACGTGGGTGGCGACGGTCGCGGCCGAAGGCGCGTTGCGGCCGGAGATCTGGAAGAGGTAGTCGCGTTCGCCGGCGTCCAGGCGCAGCGCGCGGGCCAGCGACGCGAGCATCTGCTCGCTCGGCTGCGGGCCGCGCTGCTGTTCGAGGCGCGTGTAGTAGTCCGTGGACATGGCGGCCAGCGTCGCGACCTCCTCACGCCGCAGCCCGGGAGCGCGGCGACGCGCGCCGGCGGGCAGCCCGACGTCCTCGGGTTGCAGCGCCTCCCGGCGCCGGCGCAGGAACTCCGCCAGTGTCGAACGATCCATGACACTCAGTATCCGGGCCGCGCCGGGCGCGAACCAGGGATCGCCGATCCCCCGATGAGCGGTCTCTGCACTTCGGCCCGGCGAAGCGCGAAGGTCGAGGCATGGACATCAGCGGAAACACCATCTTCATCCCCGGCTCGACCAGCGGCATCGGCCTCGCCCTCGCGCTGGAGCTGCAGGCCAGGGGCAACACCGTGATCATCGGCGGCCGCCGCACGGAGCTGCTGCGGGAGATCGCCGCCCGGCACCCCGGCCTCGGCACCGTGCACGTCGACACCACCGACCCAGCGAGCATCGACGCCGCCGCCAGGGAGGTGCTCGCGAACCACCCCGACCTCAACGTGCTGGTCACCATGTCCGGCATCATGCGCGTCGAGGACTGGCACCGGCCCGAGTCGTTCCTCGCGTCGGCCGAGTCGGTCGTGACCACCAACGTGCTGGGCCCGATCCGCCTCATCGCCGCCTTCGTGGAGCACCTGCAGACCCGCCCGGACGCGACGATCATGACAGTCTCCTCCGGTCTCGCCTTCACCCCGTTGAAGGTGACGCCGAGCTACAACGCGTCGAAGGCCGCCATCCACATGCTCAGCGAATCGTTGCGCCTGCAGCTGGCCGACACGTCGGTGAAGGTCCTGGAGCTCGAGCCGCCGTCCGTGCAGACGGACCTACTCCCCGGCCAGGCCGACAACGACCACGCCCAGCCGCTCGACGAGTTCGTCGGCGAGGTCATGAACCTCATCGAGACCCAGCCGGACGCCCGCGAGATCCAGGTCGAGCGCGTCAAGTTCCTCCGCTACGGCGAAGCCCGCGGCGACTACGACCAGGTCGTCGCCGCGGTCAACGCCTCCGACCCCCACGGCGACTGAGCCACGGCGAGCTCGGCCGGGAGCCCGAACAGGCCGAACAGCCGCGGCTCGAGGTGCGCCTCGAGCGCGGCGACCCGGTCGCCGGCGACCTCGACGACCAGCACCGCGAAGGCCCGCAAGCCGCCCTCGTCGTGGTAGATCGCGAAGGCCGGTGAACCGTTCGCCTCGATCGGCACGAGCCGCGACGCACGGCAGGGGCTGTCCTCGCGCAGGAACCACCGCGAGATCTCGGCCCGGCCGGCGAGCCACAGGCCGTAAGGCGGCATCGCGAGCGTGGCGTCCTCGTGGAGCAGAGCGGTGAGGGCGGGCACGTCGTAGCGTTCGAAGGCATCGACGAACCGGGCGAGCAGCGCGCGCTGGGCGTCGGTGAGCCCGGCCGCCGGCACCGGGCGTCCGGCGAGGCGCCCCCGCGCGCGGCGCAGCAGCCCGTTCGCGGCGGCCACCGTGATGCCGAGGAACCCGGCTGTCTCCTCCGCGCTGAACTTCAGGACGTCCCGCAAGATCAGCGTCGCACGCTGCGGTGCGGAGAGCGTGTGCAACGCGGCGACGAACGCGAGGCGCACCGATTCGCGCCGCACCACGGTTTCCGCCGGGTCGGCGCCCGGTGGCAGGAGCCAGCGATCGGGTGCCGGGCCCACCCACCTCGCCGGTTCCGGCAGGCCGAGCGGCGAACTCGCGTCGCCGGCCGCGGTGACGTCGACGGGGTGCTCCCGGCGAGGCCGGCGCCGGAGCTGGTCGAGGCAAACGTTCGTGGCGATGCGGAACAGCCACACCCGCGGAGTGGCGGCACCGGTGAAGCCGTCGCGCCCGCGCCAGGCCCGCAGCATCGTCTCCTGCACGGCTTCGTCGGCGTCGGCGGCCGACCCGAGCATCCGGTAGCAGTAGCCCAGCAGCTCCGGCCGGTGCCGGGCGTCGAGGTCGGTCCAGTCGTCAAGGGTGGTCGGCGTCACAACCCCGGCAACGCGCCGGACCTCCGGTGGATTCCGCGGTCAGTTCAGGCGGAGCACTTCGTCTACAGGGATCGAGGGGGAAATTCAACGAAGGAGTCACCCCATGATCCTCATCACCGGCGGCACCGGGCTCACCGGTTCGGCTGTCGTGCGCGAGTTCGTCCGGCGGGGCCACCCGGCGCGGGCCCTGGTCCGCAGGCCGCTGCCGGCGTTGCCCGGCATCTCCCCGGTGCACGGCGACCTGCTCGCGCCGGAGACCCTCGGCCCGGCGCTCGACGGCGTCGACACGGCCATCCTGATCTCCGGCGCGGACGGCCGGATGGCCGAAGCGCAGGCCAACCTCATCGACGCGGCCGTGCGGTGCGGTGTCCGGCGCGTCGTGAAGGTGTCCGGAATGGGCACGGACCCGGAATCGAGCTTCCGGTTCGCGCGGCTGCACGCCCGGATCGAGGAGCACCTGCGCGCGTCCGGCCTCGCCTGGACGATCCTGCGGCCGAGCCAGTTCATGCAGGTCTACCTGCGGGAAGTGCCGACCATGCTCGCGAGCGGCGAGCTCGCCCTGCCCCTTGGCGCCACCCGCCTGGCCCCGATCGACGTCGAGGACATCGCGAAGGTCGTCTACGCCGCGGCCACCTCCGACGACCACGAATCGGCCGTCCACGAGATGACCGGACCGCAGGCGCTGACCATGGCGGAGGTCTGCGAAATCCTGACCGGCGTGGTGGGACTGCCGATCCGCTACGTCGACCTCTCCCCCGAGGAGCACCACCGCCGCGTCGTGGCGGCCGGCATCCCGGCGGAGTTCGCGGACGACGTCGCCACGCTCTTCCGCCTTCGCCGCACCGGGAGCCCGGAGTCCACTGTGGACACCGAGATTTTCACGAAGCTCGGCCTCCGGCCGACGCCCTTCGCCGACTTCGCCACCCGCGCGGCTCCGCTCTTCCGCGGTGAGGTGACGCCGGATCGGTTGTGGGCCTCGGGCTGGCAGGCCGGTACCCCCGCCCGGTGACGCGCCGGACCGGCCCGCTCACGCCAGATGCGTCGGTTTCCCGGCCAGGATCGTCGCCGTCAACGGCATGTCCCGCAGCTGAGCCGGGGACAGGTGCGACGGATCGGCCGACGTGACCATCAAGTCGGCCACGTCGCCGACGGCGACCCCACGGCGGCCACCCGAAGCCGCGGCCAACGCGTCCGCCAGCGGGATCGCCTGCTCCGGGTGCCAGGCCGGCCGGTCGTCGTCCGTGCGGCCCACGGCGGCGGCGATCCCGTCCCACGGGTCCAGCGGCGCGACCGGCGCGTCGGAGCCGATTTCCAGGCGGGCGCCGGAATCCAGCAGGGCACGGTAGGCGTAGGCGCGGTCCGTGCGGCCGTACCAGTGGCGGTCGGCGACGTCGCGGTCGTCGGGCTGGTGGGCGGGCTGCACGCTCGCCACGAGGCCCAGCCCGGCGAACCGCGGCACGTCGTCGGACGACAACAGCTGCGCGTGCTCGATGCGGCCGGGGCAGCCGACGGCGGCGAACGCGTCGAGGGCGATGGTGTTGGCCTTGTCGCCGATGGCGTGGACCGCCGGCACCAGGCCGTTTTCCCACGCCCGGCGCAGCAGCGGCTCGAGCTCTGAAGGCGGAAGCTCCAACAGGCCAGGGGAATCCGACTCCGGATAGGGGTCGTGGCAATACGCGGTGCGGGTGTTGAGCGAACCGTCCACGAACACCTTGAACGGCCCCACGCTCAGCAACCCGTCACCGGCCGGCAGCACGTCGCCGGTCCGGTGGCCGCGGGAGACCGCGACCTCCAGCAGCGGCCGCGAAATCACACAGGACACCCGCGCCGCCGGCGCCATCGCGGCGACGCGGCGGGTCCAGTCGGTGACCGTGTCCGCGTACTCGTAGTCCACGATCCCTGTCACACCACGGGAAGCCGCCGCGCCGAGCGCGTCGGCGACCCAGCGGTCCTGCACGTCCGGCGCCGCCGACGGCAGGGCAGCGGTGGCGGTCATGCAGTCGTTTTCCAGCAGCACGCCCGTCGGATGGTCGCGGCCGATCAGCTTGAGCGCGGCCGGGCTGAGCCACAACGTGTGCAGATCGGCGCTGAACAACGCGACCGCGCGGCCCGGCAGCGCGCGCTGCAGCAGATCCTTGTGCGGCTTGTCGGGCCAGAGCCCGTCGCGGAACCCGGCGCCGACGACGAGGTCCCCCGGCTGGTCCGGCGTCTCCAGCAGCCGCCGCAGCAGCAGCTCCACCGCCTCCGACGCCGACCGCGCGTCCGCCAGCGGGATGCGCCGGCGGAAGGTGGCCCACTGCAGGGCGTGCACATGGGCGTCGACTAGACCAGGCAGGAGCGTGCCACCGTGACCGTCGAGCACGCGCGCCGCGAAGCCCGAACCGGTGCCCGGCTCCTCGATGGCGGCCACCCGGCCGTCGTTCACGCGCACGTCGGCGAGCCCGCCGCCCAGCCCGACCCGCACCCGGCGGAGGAGGAGATCGTCCATCCGCCCAGCCTGCCAGGCCCGTGCGGGGGAAGGGAATCACCGGCACGACGAGATCACCGCCACCCCGTCACTGCCCGAACGGGTGATGAATGTGCGATGCTGGGAATGTGGGGGTACTCCTCCCTTGTTGGAAAGTACGGCAGCCGTCGCCCGCCGAAGGGTCAGGGCCGGTCAGGGGCGCCGCCTTCACAAGCCGCGCAGGGTTCGACTCCCTCGGTTGCCACGAGCGAGTGGGCGGAGTGTGTCCGCAGAGGGCGCGGACCTGGCTCGCTTGTCGTGTTTTCGGGGGTGCAACCCCCGGGCCCCGCCCGGAGGGCTTCGCCCCCGGCCCCCAACGGTGATCTCCTTGGTCGGGCAGGTTCGTTGGGGTGGGGTTGCGTCTGGGGGAAAGGGCGGACCGCCCTTGCTCGTTGAGGTTCGAGGGCTTCGCCGCCCGACCCCCCACAGTGGTCACCTTGGTCGGCCGTCCGCGCTCGGGCAGGGTTGTGCCTGAGGGGCGGACCACCCTCGCCCGGCGTGGTTTCCGGGGGTGCAACCGCCGGACCGCCATCGGTGGTCACCGCGTTAGGCCGTTCGTCTCACGTCGAATTGCGGCCGATAGGCTGACTGTCTGATTGATGCGGATGGTCCCGACCTGTGTACTGCTCCGATGACACAGCAGAGATCACGCTGGAGACGGCGGGCCGGGATCACCCTCCTCGCCACCGCCCTCGGCGTCGCGCCCGTCGGGGTGCCCGCTGCGCTCGCCGCGCAGCCTCCGTCCTCCCCCGGAAACCCCACTGCCACTGACGGCAAGACCCTCGGCGACTCCGACCGCGCGCTCGTCGCCGAAGCCCAGCGGGCCGGCAAGCGCACCGTGACGCTGCTGGTCGCGGCCGAGCGCGGCCACTCGAGCGCCGCCGTGAACGACCTCAAGGCCCTCGGCGGCGTGGTCGAGTCCACGGACGCGAAGCTCGACTACGTCAAGGTCTCCGTGCCCGTCGCGAACGCCGAGAAGGCCGCGAAGCTCAAGTCGGTCGACGCCGTGGACGTCGACGGCCTCATCCACCGCGACGACCCGAAGCCCGAAGGCGCGGCCAACCCGATCCCGCAGCCGGCTCCGGGCAAGAACACCCCGCGCGTGAACCCGTACCTGCCCACCGGCGACACCTACGCCGCGCAGTTCGGCCAGACCTTCGGCGGCTGGGACGGCAAGGGCACCACCGTCGCCGTGCTCGACTCCGGTGTCGACCTCGACAGCCCCGCACTGGCCAAGACCAGCCACGGCGACCGCAAGATCGTCGACTGGTACAACGCCAACGCCACCAACTCCGGCGACGGCACGTGGGTGCAGCAGTCCACCCAGACCTACACCGGCACGTTCGCCTCGAACGGCCGCGACTGGACCGCACCCGCCACCGGCGGCCCGTACACCTTCGGCCTGTTCAAGGAAACCGCGGGCGACCTCGGCGGCGCCGGCAGCGAGACCGGCGGCGACCTCAACCGCGACGGCGACCGCACCGACTCGTGGGGCGTGCTGCTCGACACCGCCACCAAGCAGGTGCGCGTGGACCTCGACGGCGACGGCGACTTCACCGACGAGAAGCCGATGTCGGACTACGCCAAGAACTTCGACGTCGGCTACTTCGGCACCGACAACCCGGCCACCGACCGCGCCGAGCGCATGGCGTTCGTGGTGCAGACCGACAAGCCGGGCTTCGTGAACATCGGCATCGCCGGCGCCGAGCACGGCACGCACGTGGCCGGCATCGCGACGGGCAACGACCTGTTCGGCGGCAAGATGGACGGTGCCGCGCCGGGTGCGAACGTGATGGCCGTGAAGGTCTGTCTCACCACGGACTCCTGCACCTCCAGTGGCCTGCTCGACGGCGTGGTCTACGCCGCGAGCCACGGCGCCGACGTCATCAACATCTCCATCGGCGGCCTGCCCGCGCTCAACGACGGCAACAACGCCCGCGCGGAGCTCTACAACCGCACGATCGCCGAGTACAACGTGCAGATCTTCATCTCCGCCGGCAACTCCGGCGCGGGCGCGAACTCGGTCGGCGACCCGTCGGTGGCCACGGACGCGATCAGCGTCGGCTCGTACATCACGCGCGAGACGTGGCTGTCGAACTACGGCTCCAAGGTGTCGAAGGCCGAGGCGCTGCACCCGTTCTCCTCGCGCGGCCCGCGGGAAGACGGTGGCTTCAAGCCGGACATCATCGCGCCCGGCGCGGCGATCTCCACCGTGCCGCGGTGGGAGGCCCCGGGCCCGGTCGCGGGCACGTACGCACTGCCCGCCGGGTACGCGATGCTGCAGGGCACGTCGATGGCCTCGCCGCAGGCGACGGGGGCGGCGGCTCTGCTGGTGAGCGCGTACAAGGCAACGCACCACGGCCAGCGGCCGCCGGTCGCGGCGCTGCGTTCGGCGATCAAGTCCACGGCGCGGTTCGTGCCGGGGATCGGCGCGTACGAGCAGGGCGCCGGGCTGTTCAACGTGCCCGCCGCGTGGGTCGCGCTGTCGCTGAACCCGAAGCCGGACGCGGTCACCACCGCCGTCGACGTGCACACCGTGCAGGCGAACCTGCTGAAGCCCACCCCCGGCGTCGGCGTCGGCATCCACGACCGCGAGGGCGTGACCGTCGGGAAGTCCTATACGCGCACGTACACGCTCACGCGCACGTCCGGTTCTTCCCGCCCGGTGGTGTATTTCGCACGCTGGGTGGGCAACGACGGAACATTCTCCTCGGGTTCCCTGGTGTCCTTGCCGCTGAACAAGCCCGTTTCCTTCCCGGTGAAGGTGAACCCCCAGCAGGCCGGTGCGCATTCGGCGCTGCTGTACCTGGACAACCCGCTGACGATCGGCGTCGACGTGCAGACCATGAACACGGTCTTCGCGCCGGCGGAGTTCGCCTCGTCGGGCATCTTCACGGCCTCGGGCACGATCGCGCGCAACCAGTCGGTGAGCTACTTCCTGCGCGTGCCGCAGGGCGCGAGCTCGCTGCAGGTGGACATGACCGGCGGCGGTGACCCGGGCAAGGGTCAGGTGCGCTTCCTGCGCTACGACCCGACCGGCGTTCCGGTCGACAGCAACACCTCCACCAACTGCTACAACCCCGACGCGGGTGCGGGCTGCGTCGGCGGCACGCCGACCAGCCGTACGCTGACCAACCCGCTGCCGGGCGTCTGGGAGATCACGGTGGAGGCGCGGCGGACGTCCGATGTGGACACCGCGCCGTACAAGCTGACGGTTTCCGCGCTGGGCACCGCGATCACGCCGAACCCGGACGACATCGCGTCGGCGCCGCTGGGCGCCGCGGTGGATCGCACGTACACGGTGAAGAACTCGTTGAAGGCGTTCACCGGGCACGTCGTGGGCAGCACGTTCGGCAGCGCGAAGATCACGCGTCCGACGATCGCCCAGGACGCCCAGCAGCAGACGCAGCTGAACGTGCTACCGGGTTCCTCCTCGCTGACGGTGACGATCGGCAACACCGCCGACACCGCCGCCGACCTGGACCTGTCGGTGTACAACTGCAGCAGCGGTTCGTGCGTCCTCGCGGGCCAGAGTGCCGACGGTGACTCCGAGGAGTCGGTGACGATCCAGAACCCGGCCGCGGGCGGGTGGGTCGCGGTCGTCGACGGGTACTCCGTGCCCACCGGGACCACGGCGTTCGACTACCTGGACGTGTTCGTCAACCCGTCGTTAGGCGGCGTCACGGTGACCGACCCGGTCGCCGCGCACGCCTCGGGCACCACCTGGACCGTGCCGGGGGTCGTGACGGCCTCCGCCGCTCCGGGCGCGGGCCGCGTGCTGCGCGGTCAGCTGTCGGTGGTCGACGACGCGGGCGCGACCGTGGGCAGCGGCATCGTGCTCGTGCGTGCGGTGAGCTAGGTGCTCTCCGGGGAGCGCGGCACCGCGCTCCCCGGAAGCACGCCCTGCGCCGCCTTCCCTCCGCTGCGGCCACCGCCGCGGCCGCGCAGGACGTACGCGATGCCCACCGCGATGAGCCCGCCGGCGATCGGGCTGGCGAGGTAGGCCCACCACGACGTCCAGTCGCCCAGCACCAGCGCGGGCCCGAGCGAGCGCGCCGGGTTCATCGACGCGCCGCTCACCGGCGCTCCCCACAGTCCCGCCAGCGCGATGTAGCTGCCCACGGCGATCGCCGCGAGCGGCCCGACCTGCTGCGCGCCCGAGGCGCTGCCCAGGATCACGCTCACCAGGCCCGTGGTCAGCACGAGCTCCCACAGCTTCGCCGTGACGGTGCTGATCCCGCTGCCGGGCAGCGTCAGCCCGGCGTCGCCCTGCTTGCCGAGCAGCGCCCACAGCAGCAGCGTGGCCAGGGCCGCGCCGGCGAACTGCGCCACGAGGTTAGGCGGGCACGCGCTTCCAGGGGAAGTCACCGCGCGCCGCGAACGCCAGCGTCACCGCCGGGTTGAGGTGGGCGCCGGAGCGTGCCCATGAACAGGATGATGGCGGCGACCGTCAACGCCGGCGCCACGACCTGCACCGACGTCGGGATCGCCGAGCCGCCGAACCGGGCGTTGACGACCCCGCCGCCCACGGCGACGAGGACCAGCAGGAAGGTGCCGAACAGCTCGGAGAACAGCCGCCGCCCCTCGTAGCGGTCGTTCCAGAAGTCGAACTCGCCGGCCACGGAGTTGGGCTGGCCCATCGAGCGCAACGCCACTTCGGCGTTGCGCTCGCGCGTCTGGTCGGGTGTTCGGGCAGTCGGCTGGGCGGTCATCGAACACCTCGATTCGGCTGGGCGTCGCGGTCGTCGTCGGCCCGCCGGTGCCGAAGTCACCTCACCCGCCGGAGATGAGCCGGGGTCACGCGCGGGTGAGGAACGGGCCCGGGTCGGCCAGCACGTGGTGGATGGTGCGGCCGGCCGCGCCGAGCGTGGCGGCGTCACCGCCCACAGTGGACGGTGCGAGCGTCGGGACCGAGCCGCGCAGGCGGCCCAGGCGGCCCGCCAGCACGGTTTCCGCGGCGGGAGCGAGCCACGGGAACAGCGGGGCGAAGACGCCGCCGAGCACCACGTGGTCGAGGTCGAGCAGGTTGACCGCCGAGGACAGCGCGAGGCCGAGCGCTTCGCCGGCCGAGGTGGCCGCCTTGAGGGCGGTCGGGTCGTCGGTGCCGAGGTTGCGCAGGAGCTCGCGGACGCCGGCGACGCCCGAGGCTTCGAGCAGAGCTTCCTGTCCCGCATAGGTTTCCAGGCAGCCGGACGCGCCGCAGCGGCAGCGCGGACCTGTCGGCGAGACGACGACGTGGCCGAGCTCGCCGGCGAGGCCGTGGGAGCCAGGGAACAGCGCCGAGTCCACGACCAGGCCCGCACCGATGCCGACCTCGCCGGAGACGAACAGGAAGTCGGACGGGCCGGCGCCGAACCAGAGCTCGCCCAGGGCGCCGAGGTTGGCCTCGTTGTCGAGCGTGACGGGCACGGGCAGGTGCAGCATGTCGGCGGCGCGGACGTCGCTCCAGCCGAGGTTGGGGGCGCTGAACAGCACGCCGTCGCCGACCGGGCCGGACACGGCGAGGACCGCGCCGGCGACGGTCAGGTCACCGGCCGCGGCAAGGGCCTTCTCGGCGAGGTTTTGCAGCTCCCCCAGCACTTCTTCGGGGCTGGAACCGCGGTTGTCGCGCTCGCGGCGTTCGGTGAAGCGCACCGTGCGGGCGAGGTCGAGCAGGCAGACGGCGAGGTAGTCGACGTTGATCTCCAGCCCGAGCGACGCCACGCGCGCGCCGGACAGCACGACCTCGACGCCGGGGCGGCCGCGTTCACCGGCGCGGGCCGGGCCGGTCTCGGCGAGGAAACCGGCGTCGAGCAGGTCGCCGACGAGCTTCGACACGGTGGACTTGGTGAGGCCGGTCAGCTCCGCAAGCGCCGCGCGGGTGAGCGGGCCGCGCGCCGCGACCTCGCCGAGCACCAGCTCGAGGTTGCGCGCGCGCATCGAATCGTGCCGCACCGCCTGCGTCATCCCCGTGGCCTCCTCCCGGAACTGTACCGAGACCCCGGTGAAGCGGTGGCCCTTGACGGGCGGGCCTCCGGGGCGCATATTTAGTCTACAACGTGAACTAAATAGTGCACCGGATCGATGCTGCACTGGAATGACAACGCACTGGATTGAAGGGGATCGTCATGACCGACTTCGCGCCCACACCGGACGACAAGTTCTCGTTCGGACTGTGGACCGTGGGCTGGCCGGCCGCCGACCCGTTCGGCGTGGCGACGCGGCCGGCGCTGGACCCGGTGGAGAGCGTGCACCGCCTCGCCGAGCTGGGTGCGTACGGCGTGTCCTTCCACGACGACGACCTGCTCGCCACGGAGCCCGACCGCGACACGGCGATCAAGAAGTTCAAGGCGGCGCTGGAGGCCACGGGCCTGAAGGTGCCGATGGCGACCACCAACCTGTTCACGCACCCCGTGTTCAAGGACGGCGGTCTGACCAGCAACGACCGCGACGTCCGCCGGTACGCGCTGACGAAGGTGCGCCGCAACCTCGACCTGGCCGCCGAGCTGGGCGCCTCCACGTACGTGCTGTGGGGCGGCCGCGAAGGCGCCGAGTCCGACGCGGCCAAGGACGTGCGCGCCGCGCTGGACCGCTACAAGGAGGGCCTCGACCTCCTGGCCGACTACGCCGTGTCCCAGGGCTACGCCATCCGGTTCGCGCTGGAGCCCAAGCCCAACGAGCCCCGCGGCGACATCCTCCTGCCCACGATCGGGCACGCGCTGGGCCTCATCTCGCAGCTGGAGCGCCCGGAGCTGTTCGGCCTCAACCCCGAGGTCGGCCACGAGCAGATGGCCGGCCTCAACTTCGTGCACGGCATCGCGCAGGCGCTGTGGCAGGGCAAGCTCTTCCACATCGACCTCAACGGCCAGCACGGCCCGAAGTACGACCAGGACCTCATCTTCGGCCACGGCGACCTGACGTCGGCGTTCTTCCTGGTTGACCTCCTGGAGAACGGCGGCTACGACGGCCCGCGGCACTTCGACTACAAGCCCCTGCGCACCGAGGACCCCTCGGACGTCTGGGACTCGGCCGCGGCGAACATGCGGATGTACTTGATCCTGAAGGAAAAGGCCGCCGCGTTCCGCGCCGACCCCGAGGTGGCTGCCGCGCTGTCGGCTTCGCGCGTCGACGAGCTGTCAGTGCCGACGGTCGCCCCTGGCGAAACCCTGGACGACCTGGCGGCGGACTCGTTCGACGTCGAGGCGGCCGGCAAGAGGGGTTACCACTTCACCCGGCTGAACCAGCTGGCGCTGGAGCACCTGCTCGGCACCCGGTGACGGTGCGGGGCGCGTCGATCCGCTGACTTCGCGGCGGCTCGGGGCCGTGCCAGGGCTTTCCGGCCCGGGCACGGCCCCGACTCGTCTGCGCGGGCGGGAACCGCGGGTACGAGAGCGGCGGCGGCCGAGGTCGCGATGAACGGCGTTTGCTGGTCGCGCGGTGGTCGAACCACTATGTTTCTTCTCGCCAAGCGGTCCTGCCAGCGAGGGAGTCCCCACCATGACCGAGGGTCCGCAGCCCGAAACCGATGCGCCGGAACCCCGGCCGGAGGGCGGTTTCCCGCCGCCACCGCAAGGGCCCGTGTTGCGGTACACGCCAGGGCAGCCGCCCGCGGCCGAAGCCGGGCGGCTGAGTGGCGGGACGCAGCAGGCGTGGACCACTCCCGCCGCGGTGCCGCAGCCGTCCTCGGCTCCCCTGCCGCCGCGGCCCGGCCTGCCCTCGCACCCCGGGCCGCAGCAGCAGTGGACCGGGCAGCCCGGGATGCTTCAGCAGGGGCCGTTGAAGAGCGGCTTGCTCGCCGTGGTGGCGTTCGTCCTCGGGATCGTGGGCCTGATCGTCCCGTTCCTGCCGGTCGCGATGGACGACGCGCGCCTGGGTGGCACGCTCGACGTCCGGGCGTGGATCGGGTTGCCGTTCGCACTCGTGGCGCTCGCTTTGGGCATCGCCGCGTGCGGGGGACGGCGGCGGATGAAGGCGCTGGCCATCGTGGGCATGGTGTTCGCGGCCCTCACGCTGGTGGTCGTCATCATCATGATCGCCAACCGCCTGACCTGAGGGCCACGCCGGTCCGACAGACCTAAGGCTTCGACGAGAAAGCCGCGTCGAACGCCGCCGTCGGGGGTGTGAAGTTCAACCGCTTCACGAACTCCAGCGCCTCCGGCGCGCCGGTCAGCCGGTCCATGCCGGCGTCTTCCCACTCGATGGAGATCGGACCGTCGTAGGCGATGGCGTTGAGCATGCGGAAGACGTCTTCCCACGGGACGTGGCCGTGGCCGGTGGAGACGAAGTCCCAGCCGCGGCGCGGGTCGGCCCACGGGAGGTGGGAGCCGAGCCGGCCGTTGCGGCCGTTGAGCTGCTTTCGGGCTTCCTTGCAGTCGACGTGGTAGATGCGGTCCTTGAAGTCCCACAGGAACCCCACGGGATCGAGGTCCTGCCAGACGAAGTGCGACGGGTCGAAGTTCAGGCCGAAGGCCGGTCGGTGGCCGATCGCCTCCAGCGTGCGCACCGTCGTCCAGTAGTCGTAGGCGATCTCGCTCGGGTGGACCTCGTGGGCGAAGCGGACGCCGACCTCGTCGAACACGTCGAGGATCGGGTTCCAGCGAGCCGCGAAGTCCTCGTAGCCGCGGTCGATCATCGACTGCGGCACCGGCGGGAACATGGCCACCGTGTGCCAGATGGACGACCCGGTGAAGCCGACCACAGTGGACACCCCCAGCAACGCGGCCGCCCGCGCGGTGTCCTTCATCTCCGCGGCCGCCCGCTGCCGCACGCCTTCCGGCGAGCCGTCGCCCCAGATGCGGGCGGGCAGGATGGCCTCGTGGCGCTCGTCGATGGGGTGGTCGCACACGGCCTGGCCCACCAGGTGGTTGGAGATCGTCCACACGCGAAGGTCGTACTTGGCCAGGGTGTCCAGTTTGGACTGCACGTACCCGTCGTCGGAAAGCGCTTTGTCGACTTCGAAGTGGTTGCCCCAGCACGCGATCTCGAGGCCGTCGTAGCCCCAGCCGCTCGCGAGGCGGCAGACCTCCTCGAAGGGCAGGTCGGCCCACTGCCCGGTGAACAGCGTCAGCGGTCGTGCCATCGAAAAACCTCCTGATCAGACAACGGTCCACACGGAATCGGCGGCGGCGCTGCGTTCCACCGCGTCGAGCACACGCTGCACCTGCAGCCCGTCGGCGAACGACGGCGCCGGGTCGGTGCCCGAGCCCAGCGCCACGAGGAAATCGCGCACCTCGTGGGTGAAGGTGTGCTCGTACCCCAGGCCGTGGCCCGGCGGCCACCACGCGCCGACGTACGGGTGCTCGGGCTCGGTCACGAGGATCCGGCGGAACCCGGCGATCGACGGGTCGAGGGTGTGGTCGTGGAAGGACAGCTCGTTCATCGCCTCGAAGTCGAACGCGATGCTGCCCGCGGAACCGTTGAGCTCGATGCGCATCGAGTTCTTGCGCCCGGCCGCGAACCGCGTCGCCTCGAAGCTGCCCAGCGCGCCTGAGGCGAAGCGCGCGGTGAACAGCGCGGCGTCGTCCACCGTCACCTCGCCCCGCGCGGACCCCGAAGAAGCCGCCAGCCCCGAGGACGACGCGACCAGCGGCCGTTCGCGCACGAACGTCTCCGTCACCGCGCTCACGCCCGAAATCCGCGAGCCGGTCAGGAACTGCGCGAGATCCACGATGTGCGCGCCGATGTCGCCGAGCGCGCCCGACCCCGCACGCTCCTTCTGCAGCCGCCACACCAGCGGGAACTCGGGATCGACGATCCAGTCCTGCAGGTACTGCGCCCGCACGTGCCGCAGCTGTCCCAGCCGCCCGTCGGCCACCAGCTTGCGCGCGAACGCCAGCGCCGGCACCCGCCGGTAGTTGAACGCCACCATCGACCGCACCCCGCGCTCGGCCGCCTCCTCGGCGGCAGCGGCCATCGCCGCGGCCTCGGCGACCGTGTTGGCCAGCGGTTTCTCACACAGCACGTGCTTGCCGGCCGCGAGCGCGGCCAGCGCGATCTCCGCGTGCGTGTCCCCCGGCGTGCAGATGTCGACGAGCCCGACCTCGTCGGACTCCACGAGTCGTTTCCAGTCCGTCTCCACGGAATCCCAGCCGAGCTTCTCCGCGGCAGCCGACGCCGCCGCGGCGTCTCGCCCGCACAGCACCGCCATCCGCGGCGTCAGCGGCACGTCGAAAGCGTGGTGCACGGTCCGCCACGCCTGGGAGTGGGCCGCGCCCATGAAGGCGTAACCCACCATCCCGACGCCGATCTGCTCGGCCATCGAAAACCCTTTCACTCGAAGGAAACCGGCAGGTACTTGTCCACGTTTTCCTTGGTCACGACCGCCGAGAACGTGGTCACCGAAGCGGGAATCTCCTGCTCCGCCAGGTCCGACACGCCCTTCGACTGCCCGAGCAGCCGCGCGAGGCGCACGGCGGACGCGGCCATCGTCGGAGGGTAGAGCACGGTGGCCTTGAGCACCGAGTTGTCGCTCTTGATCGCCTCCATCGCCGCCTTCGACCCGGCGCCGCCGACCATCAGGAAGTCCGATCGACCGGCCTGGCGCACGGCTTGCAGCGCGCCCACGCCCTGGTCGTCGTCGTGGTTCCAGATCGCGTTGAACTGCGGGTGCGCCTGCAGCAGCTCGGCCATGCGCGCCTGCCCGGTCGGCACGGTGAACTCGGCGGCGGCGCGGCCGACCTTGCGGATGCCCGGGTAGTTGGCCAGCGCGTCGTCGAAGCCCTGCGTGCGCTGGCGGGTGAGCTCCAGGGTGTCGATGCCGGCGAGCTCGAGCACGGTGCCCTGGCCGTTGAGCTGCCGGCCGATGTAGTTGCCCGCGTTCACGCCCATGCGGTAGTTGTCGCCGCCGACCCACGTGCGGTAGGCCTGCGGCGAATCGAAGATCCGGTCCAGGTTGATCACGGGGATGCCCGCGTCCATCGCTTTGCGCCCGGCCGGCGTGAGCTGCTTTCCGTCGGCCGGCAGCACCACGAGCACGTCGACCTTGCGGTTGATCAGCGCGTCGATCTGCGCCGACTGCGTGGCGGCGTCGTTCGACCCCTCGGCGACGACGAGCTCCACGTCGGGATGGCGCTGCGCTTCGGCCCGCGCGTTGACGGTGATCGCGTTGAGCCAGCCGTGGTCGGCCTGCGGCCCGGCGAACCCGACCGTGACTCTCTTGCCCGGCGCGTCCTGCGCGCCTTGGGGTGCGGTCGCGGCGGCGGGCGGTGGTTCTTCGTTGCTCGTGCACGCGGCGAGCGCGCCCACGCCCGCGAGGGTCGCTCCGGTCAGGAACGCGCGGCGGCGGATGTCGGTGTTCATCGGGTGGTCCTCTCACTCGAGTAGAGCGAAGCCCGCCGCTGCACGAGCACGGCGAGCACGATGATCACGCCCTTGGCCAGCTGCTGCACGGCCGTGGGCAGGTTGTTGAGGGTGAACAGCACGCTGATGACCGTGAACACGAGCACCCCGAGCACCGAGCCGACGAGCGTGCCGCGGCCACCGGAGAGCAGGGTGCCGCCGATGATCACCGCGGCGATGGCGTCGAGCTCGTAGAGGTTGCCGTTGCCCGAGGTGCCGCTGGAGGTCAGGATGATCAGCATCACGCTGGCGATGCCGCAGCACAGTCCGGAAAGGACATACAGCAGGCAGGTGTGCAGCTTCACGTTGATGCCCGCCAGCCGCGCGGCCTCCAGGTTGCCGCCGATCGCGTAGGTGCGGCGGCCGAAGGTGGTGCGGTTGAGCACGAGCCAGCCGACGATCGCGACGGCCGCGAAGATCAGCACCAGCGGCGGGATGCCGAGCACGTAGCTGTCCTGGTACCCGAGGTCGACGAGCCCCTGGTTGCTCGACGTCACGGTCTGCGTGCGGCCCTGCGAGAGCTGGATCGCCAGGCCGCGGGCCGACGCGAGCATCGCCAGCGTGCCGATGAACGCGACCAGCCGGCCGTACGCGATGAGCAGCCCGCTGACCAAGCCGCAGCCGACCCCCACGGCCACGGCGGTGAACACGATCCCGCCGATGCCGAACTGCTGGGTGGAGCGCGTGGTCGCCCACACCGTCGCGAGCGCGACCACCGCGCCGACGGACAGGTCGATGCCGCCGCCGATGATCACGAACGTCATGCCCACGGTGATCACGCCGATGACCGACGCCTGCGTGAGCACCAGCACCACCGTGCCGGTGGTGAGGAACTGGCCCGGTTCGGTCAGCGCGCCGATCAGCACCAGTACGGCCAGCACCCCGACCAGCCCGAGGTTGCGTGCCTCCCGCAGCCGCACCGAGAACCGGCGCGGCTGCTCGGGTGCCACCGCCTGTTCAGCGTTCATTCCGCACGCTCCTGCTCCTCGAGGATGAGATCCAGCACGGCCGATTCGTCGAGGTCACGTCCGCGCGCCTCGGTGAGCACGCGGCCTTCGCGCAGCACCAGCACCCGGTCGGCCAGGCCGAGCACCTCCGGCAGCTCGCTGGACACCAGCACGATCGCGACGCCGGCATCGGCCAGTTCGCGGATCACGCGGTACAGCTCGGCCCGCGCGCCCACGTCGACGCCGCGCGTGGGCTCGTCGAGCAGCAGCACGCGGCAGCCCTTGAGCAGCCAGCGCGCGAGCACGGCCTTCTGCTGGTTGCCGCCGGACAGCTTGCCCGCGGGCCGGCGGATGTCGGGCGGGCGCAGGTCGAGGGCCTCGGTGTGGCGGCGGACGGCGGTGGTCTCGGCGCGGGAGTTGAACCAGCCGAACCGCGCGTAGCGTCGCAGCGAGGCGAGGGAAACGTTGCGGGCCACGGATTCCTGCAGCAGCAGGGCCTGGCTCTTGCGTTCCTCCGGCGCGAGGCCGAGACCGGCGCGGACGGCTGAGGTCACGCCCTTCCCGAGGGGCTTCCCGGCGAGCTTGACGTGACCGGCGGTGGGTTTCCTCGCGCCGTAGACGGTTTCCAGGACTTCGGACCGGCCCGACCCGACGAGTCCGGCGAGGCCGACGATCTCGCCTTCCCGCACGGTGAACGACACGTCTTCAAACGAGCCGGCCACGGTGAGGTCCCCGACCTCCAGCAGCACCGGGCGGTCGTCGAACGCGTCTTCGGCGGGCCGGGGCGGGAAGAGGTACTCGACGCGGCGGCCGGTCATCAGCGCGACCAGTTCGGTGGTCGGCGTGGTGCGGGCCGGGAGCCCGGTGGCGACGGTGTGGCCGTCTTTCAAGACCGTGACGCGGTCGCCGATCTCGCGGATCTCTTCGAGCCGGTGGGAAATGTAGACGACGGCGACGCCGCGTTCGGTGAGGCCGCGGATCACGCGGAAGAGGTTCGCGACCTCGTCGCTCGCGAGGACGGCCGAGGGCTCGTCGAGCACGATCAGGCGCGCGTCGAGCGAGAGCGCGCGGGCGAGGCTCACGATCTGCTTGCCCGCGGCCGAGAGCGAGCCGACCTCGCGTTCCACGCGGATCTCGCGATGGCCCAGGCGATCCAGGAGTTCGCGCGCTTCGGCGCGCATGGTCGCGCGGCGCACCCAGCCGACGCTGGCCTGCTCGTGGCCGAGGAAGATGTTCTCCGCCACGGAAAGCCCGTCGACGAGGTCGAGCTCCTGGTACAGCGTGGCGATGCCGCACTTGATGGCGGCGGTGGGGTTGGGCAGCTCCACGGGCTCGCCGCCGACGCGGATCTCCCCCGTGTCGGGCCGGTGCGCGCCGGCGAGCACCTTGATCAAGGTGGACTTGCCGGCGCCGTTCTGGCCCAGCAGGCAGTGCACTTCGCCTTCGGCCACGCTCAGCTCGACGTCGTCGAGGGCGCGCACGCCGGGAAAACCCTTTCCGATCCCCGTCATTTCGAGAAGCGTCATCCGCTGTCCCTCTCCCCAGCTCCGGCGACGATCCGCGTCGGGTCGTCGAACACGGCTTCCAGCGCCACGTGGGCCCCGCCGCGCGAGGCGGCCGAGAAGCCCAGCCACGACAGCTCCACGCGGCAGCCGCCGATGTCGGGCGCGACCACGCGGGCCTTGAGCTCGGCCATCATCGGCCCGAGCAGGTACGGACCGAGCTGCGCGAAGTAGCCGCCGAGCAGCACCACGCGCGGGTTGAACACGTTCACGAGCACGGCCGCGCCGACGCCGAGCCCGGTGCCCACCTTCGCCAGCGCGTCGAGCGTGCGGCGGTCCTTCAGCTCCGCGCGGCGGCGCAGCATGTCGAGGCGCTGTTCGAGGTCCAGCGACGGGTCGTGCACGGGGTCGTTGGGCTCGGCCGCGAGCCGCAGCATCCCGGCGAGGCCCACGATCGTCTCCCAGCAGCCGCGCCGGCCGCAGCCGCAGCGCCGGCCGTTCGGGTCGAGCTGGATGTGGCCGATCTCGCCGGAAAACCCTTCCGCGCCACCGAGAAGCCGGCCCCCGGAGATCACGCCGCCGCCCACGCCGATCTCGCCGGTGAGGTACACGAGGTCCGCGGTGCCGGCGACGCTGCCCATCGCGTGCTCGCCGAGGGCACCGAGGTTGGCGTCGTTGGCCATGCGGATGGGGAAACCCAGGCGGCCGAGGCGGTGGGTGAGCCGTTCGGTCAGGCCGGTGACCACGGGGACGTCGGTCCAGTGCAGGTTGGGCGCGAACGCCACGGTGCCGGCGGTCACGTCGACGAGGGCCGGGATCGCCAGCGTAAGCCCGACTGGCGAGACCTTGAGGCGGCGGCATTCCCGGAGCGCTCTGGCGGCCAGCTCGGCCGTCGCGTCGAGGACCTTCGCCGGAGGAAGCGCTTGCACATCCAGCGCCACGCGCTGTTCGAAAAGGACGGTGCCGGTGAGATCCAAGGCCAGGGCGGTGAGGTAGTCGACGTTCACCTCGACGCCGACGCCGCCCACCCCGCGCCCGTCGAGCTCCACGATCGTGCCCGGCCGCCCGACCGCCCCCGCGCGTTCCAGCTCGCCTTCCCGAGCCAGCCCGCGCTCGACCAGCTCCGCGACGAGGCTCGAGACGGTGGCCTTGTTCAGGCCCGTCTCCGCCGCGATGCCCGCCCGGGACCGCGGCCCGGCGTCACGCAGGTGCCGAAGCACGAGCGCGAGGTTGCTGCGCCGCACCGAGGCCTGGTCCGCCGGCCGCGGCGGGCCGACGGGTCTCAGAGGCAGGGAGGAGTCCACGCTGACACCGCCAAGTTCGTCTGGTGGGGCAACAAATTAAGTCAGCCCGAACGAAGGGGTCAACGATGGAGGGATGGTAACGATTCAGGCAAAAGCCCCTAATTGCCGGAGTGACCTGGGGAAACTGTTCTTCGGGGCGCCGTGGGCGGTCCTTCGGATGGAGCATGGATTGAGATCGTCGATGTCCGAACCGCTCACCCGTTCGGCTTCAGCCGCTCGGATGAGCCCGCCGGGCTGGGGTGCGCCGGTGGTTGCGCCACCCGGGTGAACGCTGCGGGGTGGCCGCGGGGGAATTCGTTGGAAACGACTGTTTGTCACCGTTCGGCGCCGCAAGTCGAAAGTCCTACACGGGGTCTGCGGTTAATTCGCGCGACGGGCGGTGTCGCCTGTGCCAGACTTCCGCGCAACGCGCTGACGGAGCCGAGTAGCGCGGGGTCCCGCGCCCACAGAGAGCCGCCATCGCTGAGAGGCGGCGCCGCGCCCCCGCCGCGAAGACACTCCCGAGCAGCGGGGAGGAAATGCCCCGCCGGCCGGCCCCCGACACCGGGCCCAGTTCGAGGCCGCCGTTGTTCCGGCGGCGAAGGTGCGGTGGTACCGCGAGTTCCCTTCTCGCCCGCACCCCCAAGGGTTCGCCGAGTTCGCTCGAGGAGAGTGGATGTTCCCTCGCACCCTGGTCGCCGACCTGCCCACGCACACCGGCACCACCACGACCATCGCCGGCTGGCTCCACCGCCGGCGCACCTTGAAATCCGTGACGTTCCTGGTGATCCGGGACCGTACGGGGCTGGCTCAGGTGGTGTTCAGTGCGCCGCCTCACCCCGAGCCAAACACGCCCCCGTCGAACACGCCCCCGCCGAACACGCCCCCGCCCTCCCTGGGGGGCGTCCCCGACTCGATTCTACCGCCCACCACCGACAAAAACGGGCGCCAAGCCGAAATGCGCCCGAGTTGTCCACAACTCGGGTCGGGTGTGGACAAGTCCGCGGACAGCACCGAATTCGCGCAGCTGAGCGAAGAAACCGTCGTCGAGGTCACCGGGCGAGTCGTAGCCAACAAGCAGGCGCCCGATGGCGTCGAGATCGTGGAAGCGACCCTCAAAGTCCTTGCCACACCGGAAAAACGACCGCCGTTCGACCTCTACCGGCCCACGATCCCGGCAGCTCTGCCGACCGTCCTCGACAACGCGGCCGTCGCACTCAGGCATCCCGAGCTGAAGCGGCGCCACGAAATCGCGGCCCGCAGCGTCGCTGCGTTCCGGCGCGCTCTCGACAACCGCGGCTTCACCGAGGTCCACACGCCCAAGATCGTGGCCACCAGCACGGAATCCGGCGCCAACGTCTTCCAGCTCGACTACTTCGGCAAACCCGCCTACCTCGCCCAATCGCCGCAGTTCTTCAAACAGGCGCTGGTCGGCGTGTTCGAACGCGTCTACGAAGTCGGCCCGGTCTTCCGCGCCGAACCCCACGACACCGCGCGCCACCTGGCGCAGTACACCAGCCTGGACGCGGAACTCGGCTTCATCACCGACCACCGCGACGTGATGGCCGTGCTGCGTGACGTCGTCGCGGAAATGGCCGCCGCGGTCGGACCGGAAGCGCCCGCAGTCCCCGAAGAGATTCCCAGCATCGACTACCCGACCGCCCAACGACTCCTCCACAGCACCGAACCCGACCTCTCCCCCGAAGACGAACGCCGCCTCGGCGAATGGGCCATGGAGAACCACAGCTCGGAGTTCCTCTTCGTCACCGGCTACCCCATGACCAAACGCCCCTTCTACACCCACCCGGACCCGGCGCGCCCCCACCTGTCCAACAGCTTCGACCTCCTCTTCCGCGGCCTGGAACTCGTCACCGGCGGCCAACGGCTGCACCACCACGCCGACTACCTCGCCGCCCTCGGCCCCGACGCCGACCAGTACCGCGACTACCTCGCGACCTTCGCCCACGGCATGCCACCCCACGGCGGCTTCGCCATCGGCCTCGAACGCTGGGTCGCCCGGGTGCTGAAGGTGCCCAACATCCGCGGTACGACGCTGTTCCCCCGCGACCTGCATCGACTGCGGCCGTGAGATCTAAGTGGACGGTCAACCCATCCGGTAAAATTCCACCTTCCAGCGCGTTCGCCGGGCCGTAAGGGGTGAGTGACCGAGGGGGTCAGCCGTCGCCGCCGAGCCGTACTGTGGCTCGGCGGCGGAGGCACCGTGCAAGGAGCCGAAGTCCTGCCCATCCACGGCACCCGCGCGGACGACACCTCCTACACCGCCACCTTCTCCGCCGTCCGGACCGCGGACGGGCAGGTCCGGAGCCAGAACGCCGTCTACTGGTTCAGCAGCTCGCCGAATCGACCTAAGTGGACGGTGCCGACTCCGGCGAAGGCGAAGGCGCCACCGGCTTCGCCACCCCCTCAGGCTCGGGTTCGAGATGCGGCAGCAACCGGTCCAGCCAAGGCGGCAGCCACCAACTGTGCTTCCCCAGCAGGAACATCGCCGCGGGCACGATGATCAGCCGGATGATCGTCGCGTCGATCAGCACGCTGACGCCGAGCCCCAGGGCCAGGATCTTGATCACCACGCTCGGCGAAGCCAGGAATGCGAAGAACACACACACCATGATCACCGCGGCCGACGAGATCACCCGAGCGGTCACGGCGAGACCGTCGGCCACACTGACATGGTTGTCCTTCGTGCGCAGCCAAGCCTCGTGGACCCGCGAAAGGAGGAACACCTCGTAATCCATCGACAGGCCGAACACGATGGCGAACATGATCATCGGCACGTACGACTCGATCGGCACCTTCTCGTGCACCCCGAGCAGCGCCCCGCCCCAGCCCCACTGGAACACGGCGACGATCACGCCGTACGAAGCGGCGATCGAGAGCAGGTTCAGCAACGCGGCCTTCAACGCCAGCACCGGGCTGCGGAAGGACAGCAGCAGCAACACGAACGCGGCCGCCACCACCACGCCGATGATCGTGGGCAGACGGGCGGCGACGATGTCGCGGAAGTCGAGCTGGCCGGCCGTCATGCCGGTGACGTAGCTGGTCGCGCCGGCGAGGACCGGGGGCAGGGTCTGGGTGCGCAGGGTGCCGAGGAGCTCGTCGGTGGCGGCGTCCTGCGGGCCCGTCGTGGGGGTGACCGTGGACAGCATCAGCGCGCCGTCCGGGCTGGGCGACATCGGGGTGGCCGAGGCGACGCCGGGGGTTTTCGCCAGGGCCTGCTGGACGGCTGAGCCCAAGGCCGCGTCGGACGACTCCACGACGACGGTGAACTGCCCGTTGACACCCGGGCCGAAGCCGCTGCTGAGGGCGTCGTAGGCCTGGCGCGTGGTGGTGCCGGCGGGGTCGGCGCCCTCGTCGATGTGGCCGAGCTGCATGGAGAACGCGGGGATGGCGAGCACGGCGGCCACCAGCACGCCGCCGCCGAGGTAGCGCCAAGGATGCCGGTCGATGCGCACGGCGTAGCGGTGCCAGGCGCTTTCCTTGCCGTCGGCCGACTGCTCGGCCACGGGCTTGCGCAGGTGCCAGCGGTCGATCCGCCGCCCGGACAGGCCGAGTAGCGCGGGCACGAGCGTGGTCGCCGCGATCCCGGCCACGACCACCGTGATCGCGGCGGCCAGGCCGAGCTTCCCGATGAACGCGACGCCGACGGTGAACAGGCCTATCAGCGCGATGACCACCGTCGTCGCGGCGATGAGCACCGAGCGGCCGCTGGTGGCGACGGTGCGGCCGGCGGCCGTGACCGGATCCGCGCCGTCGAGCAGGTGCTGGCGGAAGCGCGTGGTGAGGAAGAGGGCGTAGTCGATGCCGACGCCGAGGCCGATCATGATCGCGAGCGTCGGCGACGCCGTGGCGAAGCTGATCGAGGCCGCCAGCAAGCCGAGGATGCCGAGACCCGTCGCGACGCCGATCACCGACGTGACGATGGGCAGGCCGGCGGCGATGACGCTGCCGAAAGCCAGCAGCAGCACCAGAATCGCGACGATGATGCCCACGGACTCCGAGCGCAGGTCACCCGCGCCGGGTTCGGCCGCCTTGCCGAGCGCGCCGCTGTAGTCGACCTGCACGCCGGTCGCGCGGACGGGATCGGTGGCCTTGTCGATGCCGTCGACGAGGTCGGTGCCGAGCGCGGCGGGCTTGTCGTCGAACTGGATGTTGGCGAAGGCCACCCGGCCGTCGCGCGCGGTGGTGCCGGGCGCGAGCGGGTCGGACAGCGACACGACGTGGGGCACGGCGCGAACCTGCGCCGCGGCCTGCTCGATGGCCGCGCTCTGGCTGCTCAGCGTGCCGGAGTCGGTGGTGAAGACCAGACGTGCGCTGTTGGAACCACCGACGATGCCGTGCTCGGCGAGCACGGCGCTGCCGCGGCCGGACTCGGCGTCGGGCAGGCTGAAGTCGTCACTGTACGTGCCCCCCACGAGGTTGTTGGCCACCGTCGCGCCGGCCAGCACCAGGATCCAGACCACGATCACCGGCCACGGGTGCCCGGCGCACCAGCGGCCGAGGCGCTCGAGTATTCCGGCGGGAGCTTCTTCCGTGATACGAGCGTTTTCCGTCATTTCGCCACCCGGCTTCCGGGAGTTTTCCCGGTTCAGCGTCACGCCGGGAACCGCTTCCGCCTAGGGCCGAAGGTCCTCGGAGAGCCCCAGCCGGATGGTGACGGTGCGTTACTGCTTCGCGAAGGCGAGCGACCCCAGCGCGCCGACGAGCGGCGCCAGCTCGGGCAGCTCCTCGGCCTCGGCGAGCGCGGCCGACAGCGTGGCGTCGTGCGTCGGGCGCGCCTCGTCGAGCAGCTCGCGGCCCGCGACGGTCACCTCGGTGTAGATGCCGCGCCGGTCCGTCGGGCAGAGGTAGCGCGACAGCAGGCCGCGGTCCTCGAGCCGGGTCACCAGGCGGGTGGTGGCCGACTGGCTCAGCACCACGGCGTTGGCGAGCTGGTTCATCCGGAGGTGGAAGCCGTCCTGGCGGGCGAGCACGTCGAGCACGGTGTACTCGCTCACCGACAGCTCGTGGTCGCGCTCGAGCGCGCGCTGCAGCCGGTCTTCGATGCGCGCGTGCAACGCGGCCAGAGTGCGCCAGCCCTGCGCCCGGGCCTCCACGGCGTCGTCAGCCAGTGACACGGTTCACCCCTTCTCGCCGACCCCCGCGGTTGCGGGTGGATCGTCCGTCAGGCACTATCGAGCGTGTGCAATTAACCGCGTGTGCAAGTATTGCCGACGCTCGTAATCGTCTGAGGCCACTGTACTCGCGAACGCAGGAAGGGGTATCCACCCGATGAACATCGACCTGAGCGGGCGCACCGCCCTGGTCACGGGGTCCACCGCCGGCATCGGGGAGGCCACGGCCGCCGCGCTGGCCGCCGCGGGCGCCGACGTGGTGGTGAACGGCCGCAACGCCGACCGCGTCGACGAGGTCGCGAAACGCCTGGGCGTGCGCGGGATCGCCGCCGACGTCGGCACGGCCGAGGGCGTCGCCTCCATCGTCGAGCAGCTGCCGGACGTGGACGTGCTGGTGAACAACGCGGGCGTCTTCGCGCCGATCCCGGTGTTCGCGATCAGCGACGCCGACTGGCAGCGGATCTACGAAGTGAACGTGCTCTCGGGCGTACGCCTGACGCGGCACTACGCACCCAGGATGGTGAATCGCGGGTGGGGCCGGGTGATCTTCGTCAGCAGTGAATCGGCGGTCCAGCCGCCGACCGAGATGGTCCACTACGGTATGACGAAGACGGCTCAGCTGGCGTTGTCCCGCGGGATGGCGCAGGAGGTGGCCGGCACGGGCGTCACCGTGAACAGCGTGCTGCCCGGACCCACGCTCACCGACGGCGTGCGCGAGTTCGTGCGCAGCCTGTACCCGGACCTCGACTTCGCCGAGGCCGAGCGGCGGTTCATGGCCCAGGACCGTCCGACCTCCCTGCTGGGCCGGCTGATCCGCCCGGAGGAGGTGGCGAACCTCATCACCTACGTCGCCTCCGACCAGGCCGCCGCGACCACCGGGGGCGCGCTGCGCGTCGACGGCGGAGTCGCACCGGCGATCATTCCGTGAGTTCTGTTCCTACAGAAGGGTTTTCGAGTTGACCAGCGTTCCTGTCACCAAGTTGAACAACGGCGTCGAGATGCCGCAGCTCGGCTTCGGCGTCTTCCAGGTACCGCCCGCCGAGACGAAGGCCGCGGTGAAGACCGCCCTCGACGCCGGCTACCGCAGCATCGACACCGCCACGGCGTACGGCAACGAAGCGGCTGTCGGCGAGGCACTCACCGAGTCGGGCATCCCGGCCGACGAACTGTTCATCACCACCAAGCTGTGGAACAGCGACCAGGGCTACGACCAGACGCTGCGTGCCTTCGACTCCAGCATCGCCGCCCTCGGACTCGACCGGCTCGACCTCTACCTCATCCACTGGCCACTGCCCGCGCGCGACAAGTACCTCGACACGTGGAAAGCACTGGAGAAGCTGTACGCCGACGGCCGCGTACGCGCCATCGGCGTGTCCAACTTCCAGCCGGCGCACCTGCACCGCGTGCTCGACGAAGGCAGCGTGGTGCCGGCCGTGAACCAGATCGAACTGTCGCCCTACCTCGTCCAGCAGGAACTGCGCGCCTTCCACGCCGAGCACGGCATCGCCACGGAAGCCTGGAGCCCGCTGGCCAAGGGCGGCGACCTCCTGGGCGAGCAGGCGGTGACCGACATCGCCGCCGTGCACGGGCGCACCCCCGCCCAGATCGTGCTGCGCTGGCACCTGCAACTGGGCAACGTGGTCATCCCGAAGTCCGTCACACCCTCGCGCGTGGCCGAGAACTTCGACGTCTTCGGCTTCACCCTCACCGATGCCGAGGTGGCGAGCCTGTCGTCGCTCGACCGCGGCCTGCGCACGGGGCCGGACCCGGACACGTTCGACGTGGCGTGAGGTCCGGGCTGAACTGAAACGGGCGGCTTCCTTTGCCGGGAGCCGCCCGTTTTCTGTTCTACGGTGCGGTATGGAGATCGAGCTGCGGGACTGGCTGCCCGACGACGCGGCGTGGTATGTCGCGCAGGTGCAGGACCCGGACATCCTGCGCTTCACCACGGAATTGGCAACGCTGACGATCGCGGAGTTCCGGCGCGCGCTGGAAGCGTTGCGCCGCAACGAGAACGCCCTCGGCTTCGTCGCCATCGCCGCCGAGTCCGGCGAGCGGCTGGCGAACCTCGCGGCGGAGCGCAAAGGTGCCGTCACCGAGGTCAGCTACTGGGTGGCGGCGTCCGCACGAGGCCGCGGAGTCGCGCGCCGCGCGCTCGCCGAGCTGTGCCGCCGGGCGAGCACCGCGTGGCCCGGCACCGAAATCCGCCTCTGGACGCACGCCGGCAACGTCGCTTCGCAGCGAGCGGCCGAGCACGCCGGCTTCGGCCGCGTCGAAGGCCCGTCCACAAGGGAGATCGGCGGCCAGGTCTGGCCGGTGGTCCACTACGCCAGGGAAACTCAGGGCTTCCTGGCCACGCCGCCCAGCGTCAGATAGTTCAAGTCCCCCAACGGAGTCATCCGCGGGCCGTCAGGCCACCACTCGTGCAGCAGCCCCAGCCCCGGCTCCAGCAGCTCCAGCCCCTCGAAGAACGACTCGATCTCCTCCCGCGACCGGTGCACCGTGCCCAGCCCCGTGCCCTGGAAGGTCGAGTCGATGAGGTGCGCCAAGGCCTGCCGGGGTGGGTCGGCCGAGGGTGTGTGGTGGTGGGTGAGCAGGAGGAACGAGCCGGGGGCCAGCTGGTCGACGTAGCTGCGCACGATGAACTGCGCCCGGTCGAGGCTGTCGATGTGATGGACGATCGAGCAGAGCAGCAAAGCCATCGGGCGGTCGAAGTCGAGGTGGCGGTAGACGATGGGGTCGCCCAGGGTCGCGCCCGGGTCGGTGAGGTCGGCGCCCGAGACGTGGGTGCGGTCGTTGGTCTCCAGGACCGCGCGGCCGTGGACCTGGACGACCGGGTGGTTGTCGACGTACACGACGCGCGCGTCCGGGTTGTAGCGCTGGGCGACCTCGTGGGTGTTCTCCGCGGTGGGCATGCCGGAGCCGAGGTCGAGGAACTGGTCGATGCCGCGGTCGGCGGCGAGGTGGCGGACCACGCGCATCAGCCAGTCGCGGTGCTCGCGCGCCATGGTCTGCGAGCCGGGCGCGACGGCGAGCAGGCGCTGGAGCATCACGCGGTCGGCTTCGTAGTGGTCGCAGCCGCCGAGGAGAGCGTCGGACAGGCGGGCCAGGCTGGGCCGGTCGTGGTCGAAGCGCGTCGAGGTCCCCGAAACCACCACTGCCCCTTTCGAGCCACGGACAGTGCACACCCTACGACACCGCGTTCGCCAAGTGAACCCACTCCCCACAGCCTGCTCCACCTGCAGTAATGCTCAGGAGAACGAGAGTTCTTCCCACGTCCTTCCGGCGTCGGTCGTCCGATACACAGCGGAGCCGGCTTCGGCGTCCGGCAGGCCGTCGACGACCACGCCGACGTCGTCGCCCACGAAGGCGAGATCCGAGAGCCCGACGCCCCGATCGGACAGCACGGTGGTGGTCCACGTGCGGCCGCCGTCGGTGGTGCGGTGGAGGAAGCCGTCGCCGCCCCCTTCGGCCGCGACGGTCGCGGTGTCGGCGGTCGCGGCGCCGAAGCCTTGCGTGATGCCGACGGACGGCGCGTCGGCCGTGCCGCTGAAAGTCCCGCCCAGCTCGGGGGCGCGCCACATCCGCCGCTCCGACGAGCCCGGCTGCGGCGAACCCGGGCTGCTGCTGCACAACGCGATCACCTGCCCGGCCCGCACGCCGCCCAGCGACGCGGTGGTCCCGGACGGGCACGGCGGCGAAGCGGGCGTGAACACCACCCCGTCGCGCGAAGTCCAGTACTCCTCGGTGCGGTAGTCGGCGCCCAGCACGATCTGCAGGGCGCCCCCGGCGGCCAGGTCGCCGTAGGTGATGCCGCCCGTGACCTCGAACCCCGGCAGCGGCGCCAGCACGGGCCCACCCGCCAGGCCGGAGTACACGGACGTGGTGTTGCCGGAGGAGTTGCTGGTGACCACGGCGAAAATCCGGCCGCCCGTCTCGGCCAGCGCGGACACGTAACGCTGCCCGCCACCGGCCACGAGCACCGTGAACCAGTGCCGGCCGCCGTCGCGCGTGGCGAGGACACGGGAGCCGTCGGTGACATACAGGTGCTGGTCGCCGGCAGCGACGAGCCGGACGTGATTGTGGTTGTCCGGCAACGACATCGGCGGCGCACCCAGCCTCCGCCAGTGCGCGCCGCCGTCGGTCGTGGAGAGCAGGACCGGGCACCAGCCCGGCTCGCCGCAGTCGGTGTAGCCGAGTACGAAGCCGTGCTGCGGCCCGGTCCAGCTCGTGGACGCGGGCGCGAAGCCGGCGGGGACGTCGGAAGCATCAGGAGCGGCGGTGGCGGAGGCGGGGACGAGGGCCAGCACGGCGAGTGCAGCCGCGACGACGGCGGCGCACCGGGTGGGTTTCATGATCGCCATGACGCGCGGCCCTCATCGAGGTTGCCCGCCTTCCTCCGGACCGCCCGGAATTCAGTCCTTCGGCTTCCGCGGCGAAGGAGGCGGGGGCGGTCCCGGAGGTTCGGGCGGGGGAACCTGAACCTCCTTCACGGCCTTGTCCCCGGCGGGGGCGGGCGTGTCGAAGTGCTCCCGGCACCACCGGCCGTATCGCCTCGAATGCACTGTCATCGCGTCACCTCCTCCCGGATCGCACGGCTCGGACCCGACAAGGGTCCCCCGTGGACCGCAAGTGCGCCAGTGCTTTGCCGAGGCTCAGCCGACCGGGTGGCGGCCCTCGGCGAACTCCTCGATCACCTTCGCGCAGAAAGCCGGCAGGTCGTCCGGGTTGCGGCTGGACACGAGACCGTTGTCCACCACCACTTCTTCGTCCACCACAGTGCCGCCCGCGTTGCGGATGTCCGTGCGCACGCTGGGAAACGACGTCAGCGTGCGCCCGCGGACCACGTCGGCCTCCACGAGCGTCCACGGGCCGTGGCAGATCACGCCGACGGGCTTGCCCGCGCGCACGAAGTCGCCCGCGAACCGCACGGCCGCCGGGTCGCGGCGCAGGTTGTCGGGGTTCATCGTGCCGCCGGGCAGCAGGAGGGCGTCGTAGTCGTCCGCGGAGACATCGGCGACGAGCCGGTCGACCGGGAACGTCGCACCCTTGTCGATGTCGCCGTTCATGGCCTGGATCTCGCCGTCGGCGAGCGAGACCAAGTCCACGGTCGCGCCTTCGGCGGTGACCGCCTTGCGGGGCTGTTCCAGCTCCACCTGCTCGACGCCGTCAGCCGCCAGGATGGCCACCTTGCGGCCGTGAAGAGCGTTCGCCATCGGGTTTCCTCCGTCCGGGTTCGAGTGACTGATCCCCGGCTACCCGCGCGGCGGACCGCTCAATCTGCGCGCGCCGCGGCTTCGATCGCGAGCACGGCGATGTCGTCGTGGCCGGAGTTGCCCAGCCACGCGCGCACGGCCTCGCGCAGCCGCGCCACGACCTGGTGGGCGGGCAGCCCGACGCAGTCGGCGAGGACGCTGTGGAACCGCTCGTCGCCGAACAGCTCGGCCGACTCCGTGCGGTTGCGGGCTTCCGTGACGCCGTCGGTGTAGAGCAGGCAGACGTCGCCCTCGTCGAGGTGCACCGTCGCCTCGGCGAAGCGCGCCTGCGGCGAGATCCCGACGAGCGTGCCCGGCACGCTCACCTCCTCGACCCCGCCGTCGCGGCGCAGCACGAGCGGCGCCGGGTGCCCGCCCGAGGCGAGCGTGACGTCGAGACCCGACTCCGTCGGCGCCACCGAGCCGAGCACGAGCGTCGCGAAGCGGTTGGACCCGCCGGCGATGAGCAGTTCGTTGAGCAGGCGCAGCATCGTGCGCCCGTCGCGTTCCACGAGCTGCAGCGCGGCCAGCGAATGCCGCACGCGGCCCGTGAGCGCGGCCGCCTCGGCGCCCTTGCCGCAGATGTCGCCGACCACCACGAACGCGCTGCCGTCCTCGCGCGCGAGGACGTCGTAGAAGTCGCCGCCCACTCCGAGCACGCCGCCGGCCGGCTCGTACCAGAGCTCGAAGTTGGCGCCGTCGACCTCGGCGGGCGGGGTCGGCTTCAGCGTGGTCTCCAGGCCGCGCGTGGCTTCTTCCTGGCGCGCATAGCGCTGCGCGTTGGCCAGCGCCGTGCCCGCGGCCGTGGCGAACGCCTCGATCGCGCGCGGCTGCCCGGCGCCGAACGCCGGTTCCGTGCGCCGCCCGATCAGCACCGCGCCGGTGACGCCGCCGTCGTCGACACCCAGCGACACCACCGAAACCTCGGCGTGACCGGAGAACCGCTCGGCCACCACGGCGGGCATCGTGGCCACCTCGGCGGCGGGCACCACGCGCACCTCGGGCGGGCCGACGGCCGCGAACGTCTCGGCCACGGCCGGCGCGTGCTGCGCCGGCACCCGCCGGATGCGGCCGTGGCCGGGCGCGCCGTGGTCCTCGCAGCTCCACCACTCCCAGCGGCCGCGGGTGGTGGGCAGCAGCACGAACACGCAGTCGCCCAGCGCCGACGCGGCCAGCTCGGCGATCACGCGTGCCGTGCCGTGGCGGCCGCGGGCCGCGGCGAGTTTCGGACCGGCCTCCGCGAGGAACTCCTCAGGACGACGGGGGCTGTCGTCGACCACGGTCCACACGCGCCAGCCCTCGGGCAGCGCGCGCACGTGCGCGGCGCGGCGGACGTCGCCGAGGTCGATGCGGCCGGTGGTCTCCGTCACGGTGGCGAGCACGGGCGGGCCCTCGGCCGCGAGCGTGCGCGCGGCCGCGTTGGCCCAGCGCACGGCTCCGGCCGGGTCCTGGACGAACACCGGGTCCCGCACGTCTTCGAGCACCGAACGCCAGAAACCCCCGTACTCGGGCAGCTCGGCGCCGGGTGGCAGGGCCGACGCCGGAGCGGGCCGTGACACCATGCACGAACCTCCTGCCTCCGGGTCGACCGACTTCTCGTCAGTACAGGTTGGCACAGCGTGAGCGGGCGGACTGGCTCGAAGTGTAGGGCGAACCGTGGCACGCTGGGTCGACGACCATGGCTGGCACACGCGTGGTGGAGAGGGTCGGCAGACATGACAACCGGTTCCGAGCGGGACGAGATCACCGGGGGCAACGGCATCGCCGCCGGTGAGGCGGCCGCGCTGGAGCGCCTCCTGGCCGCCGTCCGTGACCTCGGCGAAGGCAACTTCCGCCGTCGGCTCGTGGCGAGCGGCGACGGGATCGCCGCTCAGCTCGCGGGCGCGTTCAACGACATCGCCGAGCGCAACCAGCGCCTCGTGACGGAACTCATGCGCGTGCGCGGCGCCGTCGGGCAGGAGGGCCGGCTCACCGAGCGCGTGCGCGCCGAGATCGGCCCCGGTGGTTGGACCACCGCCGTCGAGACGATCAACGGGCTCATCGAGGACGTCAGCAAGCCCGTGGTGGAGCTCGACCGGGTGCTGGGCGCCGTGGCCGAGGGCGACCTCTCGCAGCCGATGGCGCTGCAGCTGGACGGCAAGCCGCTGCAGGGCCAGTACGCCGACCTCGCGAAGACCGTCAACGGCCTGCTCGCGCAGCTTTCGCGCTTCGCCGCCGAAGTGATCCGCCTGTCGCGTGAGATCGCCGGTGAGGGCCGCCTGGGCGGTCAGGCCGAGGTCCCCGGCGTCGCGGGCACCTGGCGCGACCTCACCGACTCCGTGAACTTCCTCGCCGACAACCTCACCGAGCAGGTCCGCAACATCGCCCAGGTCACCACGGCCGTGGCGCGCGGAGACCTGACCAAGAAGATCGACGTCGACGCCCGCGGCGAGATCCTCGAGCTCAAGACCACCATCAACACCATGGTCGACCAGCTCTCGGCCTTCGCCGACGAGGTCACGCGCGTCTCGCGCGAAGTCGGCAGCGAGGGCCGCCTCGGCGGCCAGGCGCGCGTGCCCGGCGTCGCCGGCACCTGGCGCGACCTCACCGACTCGGTGAACCTGATGGCCGACAACCTCACCGACCAGGTCCGCAACATCTCCCAGGTCGCCACCGCGGTGGCGGCGGGCGACCTGACCAAGAAGATCGACGTCGACGCCCGCGGCGAGATCCTGCAGCTCAAGACCACGCTGAACACGATGGTCGACCAGCTCTCCGCGTTCGCCGACGAGGTCACCCGCGTGGCCCGCGAGGTCGGCAGCGACGGGCGGCTCGGCGGCCAGGCGGAGGTCCCCGGCGCCGCCGGCACCTGGCGCAACCTCACCGACTCGGTGAACCAGATGGCCGACAACCTCACCGACCAGGTCCGCAACATCTCCCACGTGACCACCGCCGTGGCGAAGGGCGACCTGACGCAGAAGATCACCGTCGACGCGCGCGGCGAGATCCTCGAGCTCAAGACGACGATGAACACGATGGTCGACCAGCTCTCGGCCTTCGCCGACGAGGTCACGCGAGTCGCGCGCGAGGTCGGCACGGAGGGCATGCTCGGCGGCCAGGCCCAGGTGCCCGGCGTCGCCGGCATCTGGCGCGACCTCACCGGCTCCGTGAACTTCATGGCCAACAACCTCACCGCGCAGGTCCGCAACATCGCGCAGGTGGCCACGGCCGTCGCGCGCGGCGACCTGACCAAGAAGATCGCGGTGGACGCCCGCGGCGAGATCCTCGAGCTCAAGACCACGCTGAACACGATGGTCGACCAGCTCTCGGCCTTCGCCGACGAGGTCACGCGTGTGGCGCGCGAGGTCGGCACCGAGGGGAAGCTGGGTGGTCAGGCGACCGTGCCGGGCGTGGCCGGCACGTGGAAGGACCTGACCGACAACGTCAACTTCATGGCCAACAACCTCACCGACCAGGTGCGGAACATCTCGCAGGTCACCTCGGCGGTGGCGAAGGGCGACCTGACGCAGAAGATCAGCGTCGACGCGCGCGGCGAGATACTGGAGCTCAAGAACACGCTGAACACGATGGTGGATCAGCTCTCCGCGTTCGCGGACGAGGTCACGCGCGTGTCGCGCGAGGTCGGCACCGAGGGCAAGCTCGGCGGCCAGGCCCGCGTGCCCGGTGTCGCCGGCACGTGGAAGGACCTCACCGACAACGTCAACGGCATGGCCGACAACCTCACCGAACAGGTCCGCAGCATCGCCACCATGGCGAGCGCGGTGGCCAACGGCGACCTGTCGAAGAAGATCTCCATCGACGCCGCCGGTGAGGTCGCTGCGCTCGCGGCCACGCTCAACAGCATGGTCGAGACACTGCGCGCCTTTGCCGACGAGGTCACGCGCGTGGCGCGCGAGGTCGGCACGGAAGGCATCCTCGGCGGTCAGGCGCGCGTGCCCGGCGTGGCCGGCACGTGGAAGGACCTGACCGAGAACGTCAACTTCATGGCGCACAACCTGACCAGCCAGGTGCGCAACATCTCGCAGGTGACGACGGCGGTCGCGCGAGGGGACCTGTCGCGCAAGATCGACGTCGACGCGCGCGGCGAGATCCTGGAGCTCAAGACCACGATGAACACGATGGTCGACCAGCTCTCCGCGTTCGCCTCGGAGGTCACGCGTGTGGCGCGCGAGGTCGGCACCGAGGGCAAGCTGGGTGGCCAGGCCGAGGTCGAGGGCGTGTCCGGCACGTGGAAGCGGCTCACCGAGAGCGTGAACCAGCTGGCCGGCAACCTCACCACCCAGGTGCGCGCCATTGGCCAGGTCGCCACCGCCGTGACCGCGGGCGACCTGACCCGCCACATCACCGTGGACGCGTCCGGTGAGCTGGCGGACCTCAAGGACAACATCAACCAGATGATCGCGAACCTGAAGTCGACGACGTCGGCGAACCGCGAGCAGGACTGGCTTAAGACCAACCTCGCGCGCCTCGGCGGGCGGATGCAGGGCCACCGCGACCTCGCGTCCGTGGCCACGCTGATCCTGTCGGAGCTGGCGCCGCTGGTGAGCGCGCAGCAGGGCGCGTTCTTCCTCGCCCACGACGACGGCAGCGACCCGGGCCGCAAGGTCCTCGACTGCATCGCCGCCTACGGGCTCGCGCAGTCGCGCGCCGGCCTGCGGTTCACGCTCGGCGAGTCGCTGATCGGGCAGGCCGCCGTCGACCGGCAGACGATCCTCGTGCGCGAGGCGCCGCCGGAGTACGCGCTGGTGTCCTCGGGCCTCGGCTCGGCACCGCCGGTGAACGTGATCGTGCTGCCCGTGCTGTTCCAGGGCGAGGTGCTCGGTGTGCTGGAACTGGCTTCGGTCAACGAGTTCTCCGCCGTGCACCTGGATCTGCTGGAGCAGCTGCGCCACACCATCGGCGTCAACGTGAACACGATCCTGTCGAACTCGCGCACCGAGGCACTGCTGACCGAATCGCAGCGGCTGGCCCAGGAGCTGCGCGCGCGTTCGGAACAGCTGCAGGCGCAGCAGGGCGAGCTGCGGCGGTCCAACACGGAGCTGGCCGAGAAGGCGGCGCTGCTGGCGCAGCAGAACCGCGACATCGAGGTCAAGAACATCGAGATCGAGCAGGCGCGCCAGGAGCTGGAGGAGCGCGCCGGGCAGCTCACCGTGGCGTCGCAGTACAAGACCGAGTTCATGGCGAACATGTCGCACGAGCTGCGGACCCCG
The DNA here is from genome assembly GCF_040678995.1 of Amycolatopsis sp. NPDC049253. NCBI lineage: Bacteria > Bacillati > Actinomycetota > Actinomycetes > Pseudonocardiales > Pseudonocardiaceae > Amycolatopsis > Amycolatopsis sp. NPDC049253. The sequence continues at coordinate 175,310 of NZ_JBFAQX010000011.1, forward strand.
CTCAACAGCGCGCTGATCCTCGCGAAGCTGCTGTCGGAGAACCCGGAGGGCAACCTCACGGAGAAGCAGATCCAGTTCGCCAAGACGATCTGGGCGGCCGGCAGCGACCTGCAGCAGCTGATCAACGACATCCTCGACCTTGCGAAGGTCGAGGCCGGGCGCATGGACCTGCAGATGTCCGACGTGACGCTGCCGGAGCTCGTGAACTACGTCGAATCCCTGTGCCGCCCGCTCACGTCGGACAAGGGCCTGGAATTCGCGGTGCTCATCGACCCACCCGTGCCCGGCAGCGTGCACACCGACGAACACCGGTTGCAGCAGGTGCTGCGCAACTTGCTGTCCAACGCCGCCAAGTTCACCGACGAGGGCGGCGTGCGGCTGCACATCCGCATGGCCTCGGCCGAGGAGGTCGAGCAGGAGGCGCTGCAGTCGGCGGCGGGGATCATCGCGTTCGCCGTGGAGGACACCGGCATCGGCATCCCCGAGGAGAAGCTGGCGATCATCTTCGACGCGTTCCGCCAGGCCGACGGCACCACGAGCCGCAAGTACGGCGGCACCGGCCTCGGGCTCTCGATCAGCCAGCAGCTCACGGAGCTCATCGGCGGCGAGCTGCGCGTGCGGAGCGAACCCGGCAAGGGCAGCACGTTCACGCTGTACCTGCCCGTGGGCGCCGCGAACCTCATCGCGCCCGCCGTCCCGGTGCGGCCCACGCCGAAGCTGCCGGTCCTGCCGAGCACGATCACCGTCACCGAGCCGGACAGCGCCCCGAAGCGCTTCAACGGCGAGAAGGTCCTGATCGTCGACGACGACCTGCGCAACGTCTTCGCCCTCGCCGCGGTGCTCGAACAGGCCGGCCTGGAGGTGATCTACGCCGACACGGGCGTCGCGGGCATCCGCGCCCTGGAACGCCACGAGGACACCGCGCTGGTGCTCATGGACGTGATGATGCCCGAGCTCGACGGCAACGCCACCATCGCGGCCATCCGCGCCGAAGCGGCACACGAGGACCTGCCCGTGATTGCCGTCACAGCCAAGGCCACCGCCGAGGACCGCGAACGCACCCTCGCCTCGGGCGCCGACGACTACATCACCAAGCCGGTGGACACGGATCTGCTGCTGGACGTGATCGCCACCCGCCTCGAGGCCGACGCGGCCTCGTCTTCGCAGGTGAACGGATATGGAGCGGGTGACGGGAATCGAACCCGCGTAGCTAGTTTGGAAGACTAGGGCTCTACCATTGAGCTACACCCGCAGCGCCCCCGCTGGGACCCAGCGGACCCGGAGGCTGGCCCAGCTTAGCGTGAGGGCTAGGCTGGTGCCGCACACCCCCTCCGGATCCCGGCTGGCCTCGGATTTCGGAGAGTGGCGGGCATCGGGATGTGGCGCAGCTTGGTAGCGCATTCGCTTTGGGAGCGAAGGGTCGCAGGTTCAAATCCTGTCATCCCGACTCAGGAAATTGGTGTGACCAGCGAAAACGGCAGGGCTTCTCCGAGGGGAGAACCCCGCCGTCTCAGTTTCGGTCGCCGTACAAGCCGTTATACGGCGTTCAGACCACCGCGCGCAGCCCGGGTGTGTCGTCGCCACCGGAGTGGCCGGACGATTTCGCGGCATCGAGGAGCTGCTGGAGCTGGTCGATCAGCGAGGCTACGTCAGCAGGCTCCGCGGGCGGCTCCTGCTGTGGCGAATCGTTCCAGAGGAAGTTGCCGACCTGGTCGGCGATTCCTGTGACGACTTCGTCGGCACATCGCCGCTTGTAAGCGCCCGCCGCGCACAGCGGTGACGACACCAGCAAGTCGGAGGCGGCTAGCAGAGGGGAACGTTGCGTGAGCGGCGAAAAGAATCGGCGAACCAGACACGATCTTGTCTTCGCCGCAGGCCAAACACTCATCGCTGTCGTGCTGTGGATCTTGTTCATCGTCAGCGCGAACTGGTTGAACGCCGCCCAGTATCTTGCTGTCTTCGTCACCGTAGGCGCGACCTCGGGCTGGATACGCTACGTGGTCGCACGACGGAGCCAAACATCTTGATCGGAGGATCGGATCCTGGAGGCTGTCGGGCAGACTTGGCTCCATGACGAGCGATGACGACCTCACCGCCGAGCACCCACACCGGCCGCGCTCGATCTCGCGAACGACATCGTGTGGTGGCTCCAGGGGCGGGCCGCCACGTCGGCGCGCACCGCGCCGAGCCGGCAGCTTCTACTTTGTGAGGACGAACTGACGTGGTACTTCGGCTACAACAGCCACGCCTTGATGGAGCAGGATGGCCCTTCAGGGTCACTCGTCGGTAACGGTCCCGTCGTCGTCCCCAAGTCCGGGGCGGAGCCCTACATCGGCTCTGTCTTCGGACCCGCCCGACAAGCGACATGACGACCACTCGACGAAGGTTTTGCGCGGCCCGGCGGCCCGCCAAGCATGACAGCTTGATTCGAGCAGTATTCACCGCGGCACTTGGAGATGATCGCCCAACGGTACTCGGCCGGCTTGCCCACTTCGGCCGACGTCCACTGCTGATCAGGCTGACGCGGCGGTTGTCTGGGCTGGCTCTGATGCACCTGGCTGACGGGCGTTCGCCGTCATCGTGACTGTCATTGATCAGCCAAGTAGCCACCTGGGTAGCCGCACCCTCTCCGCTGAGGAGCTCGACCGCATCGCGCACCTGGACGTGCTCGGCCTCGCCGACGGCACCTGCGATGTGATGTCGCACTGGTCCCGAACGAGAACATCGTTATCCGGCGGAGACCTGCTTATCGTGGCTTCTCCCGCCGTTTTTTCAAGGAGAACCATGATCTGCATTGACTGCGCGACACAAGGCATGAGCGAACCGGCCGTCGGGGTCTGTGTGCACTGCGGCGCCGGCACCTGCCTTGTGCACGTGGCCATCCAGACGTTGCCGGCCTCGGCGCCGGGCGTCGTGGCACGTCGCCAGGCCGGGCGCATGATCACCTGCGCCCACTGCGGCGAACCCCGAACCACTCGAACCCGCGCCCGGTACAAGGCAACTGCGATCGACCGGTGAGTCTCGTCATGCCAGAACGACGGGAGCCGCTGCCGTCCAACCGGACACCGGCGGCTCCCGTCGTTCTGGCATGGCACAAGAACACCTGACCGCCCCATCCGTAGTTTTAACGCTGACCTGGTGATACTCGGAACGTCTGGTCGCGGCAGGCAGCAGTTGCCCGAACTGGGCGTGTCCGGCACCGGTGGGCAGCAGTTCGTGGACCAAGATCACCACTGCGCGCGCCGACAGCTCCTTCGGATTCTGGCGAGATCGGCTGCCTCGGCGCGCGGGGTTTGTGGGCCGAACTTGTCAGGGCTTAGTGCCACGGCGCCGGACCGGTGCGGCTTTGCCCATGCTGCCGGCGCAGGTGCGTCGAACAGCCGGATGCCGTGGTGTGCGGCGCATTCCCGCGCTTGCTTGGTGAATGTCGAGGTCGTGACGACAGCGGCGACGTTGGCGCCGTGCACGGTGAAGCAGGTGCCGCCGAAGCGTCGCAGGTCAGGGCCGGACACCTTATTCGTTCCGACGTACCGCTCAGCCTGCAAGACGATCTTGCACCCGTCGGGGCCCAGGCAATCACGTCGGCACCCAGGTCACCAGCGCGGCCGGTGACCTGGGCGTTGGCGCAGCCGTCCCGAGCACAGAGGAACGCAGGCGCGTGCTCGAACTCGGCAGACGATCCCCGTATCCAGCCAACCAGCGCGGCGATACCGACGATGATCAGCAGCGTGACGACGCAACTGGCAGCGGCGGGATTGTTTCGTTGTCGAGCCACTCAGGTTCATCCGCACGGGGTTCGACTAGCGCGGTCCGGCGAACCCGGCGCCGTCGTGTCGCGCTCGAGTCACCTCGCGCGCGGTGACCTCTTCGCCATCGCGGAGACCTGCCCGTCCGGCGAGGACTTGGTCTTTTGTCGGCTGAGGTGCTGACCAGCTCGGTGTCCCCTGCGTCAGCCGCCTGCTCGAGCTCCTCGCCCAGCGGAGCCCCGTCCGGCTCCTGCCCAACAGCACTGGCGCGATTCGTGACCTCCGCCATGCAACGGGTTGAACGGTGCGTTCCGTCTCTCCATCACCGGCGGCCCAGGCTGGGTGCCGAAGGCGCCGGGGAAGAGTCTGCTCGCACGAACCCGGCGGAAGGCGGAAGGCATGAACGTTCCCACAGCTGACGGCACGGTGCGCATGCTGCTGCTCGCCGCCGAGGTCGACGAGCCGGGCACTGTTCAGCTCGACAAGGTCATCCCCTACCAGGTCGGTGCCGACGGCGTCGTGTACTGGAACGCGCCCTGCGAATCCGGGTTGACCTTCGTGCTGCTCGACCTCGATCCCGCAGGCCTGCCCAGCGGGGTTCTGCACCAGTGGCCCGACGGTTCCGAAGTGCTGCGCACGATCGACGGCTACCGCCTGGAGGTCGACACCGGACACGGAGTGGCGGTCTTCGCACCGAACGGGCAGCGTCGATCGGTGACCGGCATCTTCCTCGTCAAGCCCTAGCGCCTGCCTCGCCCGCCGGTAGCGGCATCGGCGGCGAGGGCGACCGGGTGGTGTGCGCACCGAGCACTCGACCGACGAGAGGCCAACGCGGCTGCTGGCAGCGTGGCGCCGCAACGCAGTTTTCCCAGGTCACCCGAGCCGGAAAGGCCAGGACCTTTCGGATCAGGCCTTCCGGGGTCGGTCGCGAGCCCGAAAACAGCTGCATCACGCGCGCCACCGAGACGCCACTCCAGGAGCATCCGCGGATCCATCTGGACCTGTATACCTGGGGACGCGGCCGACCCGGCCGCCGGCCGAAGTCGAGCGGCTGTGCGCGACGTGCCCGGCGGAACCCGCGCGAGCCGGCTCGGTTTGTGTTGTGTCCGGGCAGGGCGGCGAGTGCTCATCGCGCGCCAGCCGGCACATGAGCACCATGGCGCCCAAACCCGCACTCGTCAGGCGATCGACGTCGAAGGCGCAGGAGACGTCGATGCGAAAACCTCCCGCGCGTAGGCGTCCAGAGAGCGCGGGGCGTGGCCGGTCAGCCGCTGCACATCGTCGGTGACGTCGTCGAAGACATCGGCGCGCACGAAGGCGAACAGGTCCATCATGTGGTCCACCCACGCGTCCGGGCGGCCCGAGCGGGCGAAGTGCGCGCGGTGCGTCTCGAGGTCGGCGTCGACGTGGCGGATGGCCCGTCCGGACGCGCCGGACAGGGTGTCGGCCACCTCCGCGAAGGTCAGGGACCGAGGGCCGGAGAGGTCGTAGCCGTGGCCGTGGTGGCCGTCGGTCGTCAGGACCGCGACGGCCGCGTCGGCGACGTCGCGGGTGTCGACGAAGGCCGCACGGTGGCTTCCGCTTCCCGCGTAGAGCTCGTCCTCGTCGCGGATCGCCCTGGCGTACACCGCGTCGTCCTCGTCGAAGTTCTGCATCAGCCAGTTGGGGCGCAGGATCGTCCACTTCCGGCCGGACTCCCGCACCACCTGCTCGACTCGCGCGCGCGGAGCGGCCGCCGGCGCCTTGTCGACCCCGAAGGCGGACATGAGGACCACGTGATCCGCCCTCGGGGCCGCGGCGATGAGACGCGCGAACAACGAGGCCGCGTCATCGAGCACGTCGAGACCCTTCAGGAACAGGACGTCGGCGCCGGCGACCGAATCCGCCCACGTGGACTCGTCGGCCCAGTCGAACCGGACCGGGGTGACGTTCGCCGTCGGCGCCCCCGGGTGCCGGGTCGCCGCCCGCACCGGAAAACCCGCTGCGGCGAGCGCGGCCGCAACACGCTTGCCCGCCTTACCCGTGGCGCCTTCCACCCATACCGTCTTCATGGTCTTCTCCAGTTCGTTGTCGAGGAACGCTGGCGCCAGGTTATGGCGATCAGGAGAGACGAAAAATGGTTGATAGTCGTCCTTCTTTGTCTCATCGTCTCGAAGGTGTGGACGCGTAGACTGCTCGAATGGACGTGCTGGCCGACATCCTGACGGCGATGCGATCGGGCCGGCCGGTCGCCGCTCTCACCGAGGTCCACGCACCCTGGGGGCTGCGCTTCGAGCAGGTCCTGGGCGCCGCGTTCCACGTCGTGCTGCAAGGCAGTTGTCAGCTGGTTCCCCTGGGCGGGGCGGCGTTCGCGGAGGTTCAGCTGGGGCCTGGGGACGTGGTGCTGCTCGGCCGGGGTGCTCCGCACGCGATCGTCTCCGCACCGGGAGCGGACCTCACTCCGTTCACTCCCGTTCGCGACACACCGGGCGGCTCGTTCGGGCGGTTCGCGCTGCCCGGATCCGGGGCTCGGTCGACCATCGTGTGCGGCGCGTACAAGCTGGCGCGCCGCCGTCCTCATCCGCTGCTGCGGGATCTGCCGGAGGTTGTCCACCTGCCTGCCGCGCCCGGACGCGATCCGGGGCTGCGGGCGATGGTGGACCTGCTCGGCGCCGAGCTGCACGAGGCACCGCCCGGGGCCGCCGCCGTGGCACCGTCGCTTGTGGACGCTCTGCTGGTGTATCTGCTTCGCGCGTGGATGGCCGGCTCCGAAAACACCGCGACGAGCTGGTCGGCCGCGTTGACCGACTCGGTGACGTCCCGGGCGCTGGCGGCCATGCACGCCGAGCCCGGCCGAGCGTGGACGGTGGAGCAGCTCGCCGCGGTCGCCGGGCTGTCGCGTGCCGCCTTCGCCCGCAGATTCGCCTCCGTGGTGGGCGAACCGCCGTTGACGTACCTCACGCGCTGGCGGATGACGACCGCGGCTCAGCTGTTGCGCAGCACCGACAAGACGCTGGCGCAGGTCGCGGCCGCCACCGGGTACAGCTCTCCGTTCGCCTTCGCCAAAGCGTTCCGGCGGGAGTACGCGACCACCCCCGGCAGTTACCGGGCAGACGCCGCCGGATGACCGCTGTCCCGTGCGGTGCGGCCGCCGTCGTGCGGTGACCACACCTGGTCGGGATCGTCGGGAAAGCCCGCCGTGCCGACCAGTTCCGGGTCGAGGAAGGTCGTGATCGACGCCAGGTGCGTGGTGTCCGTGGTCAGCACGGCCAGCCCGAAAGGCCGGAAGGGCGCGTCGGTCCGCTCCCGGTGGTAGGCCACGGCCGCCGGCTGGTCGTTCGCGACGGTCGGGAACATCCGGTACAGCCCCGGCGCGGTGAGCACGTGCTCGGCCAGGAACGGAACGCACGCGCGTTTCCCGGAAAGGGACAACCCGGACGGGATCACCTCGAGGGTGGCGTCGTCGCGCAGCAGGCGGGTCAGGGCCGCGACGTCGGCGGCTTCGAAGGCCGCCATGTAGGAGTTCAGGACGTCGCGCGCCGCGGGCGAGTCCGGCTCGGCGAAGTTCTCCGGCGCCGGCGTCAGTTCGTCGAGCCGGGCACGGGCGCGTTGGAGGGCGCTCTTGACCGCAGGCACGCTCGTGTCGAGCACCTGGGCGATCTCGGTGGCCGGCATGGCCAGTACCTCGCGCAGCAGGAACGCCGCGCGTTGCCGTGGCGGCAGGTACTGCGCGCTGGCGACCAGGGCGAGCCGCAGCATCCTGCGTTGTTCGGCCACGTGGGCCGGGTCGCCGAGCCACGGCGTGACCCAGAGGACCTCGGCCGCGGCCAACGGGACGTCCGGGTCTTCACCCGGCGCGCCGAGTCCGGCCGGCAGCACTCTACGGCCCCGCCCTTGCAACGCCGTGAGGCACACGTTCGTGGCGATCCGGTACAGCCAGGTGCGCACCGACGCACGTTCTTCGAAGGAGGCGCGGCTGCGCCACGCTCGCAGGTAGGTCTCCTGCACCAGGTCCTCGGCCTCGTGCGCCGAACCCGTCATCCGGTAGCACAACGCGACCAGCTCCGGCCGGTACTCCTCGAGACCGTCCCATGTCTCCGGCATGTCCGTCATCCTCGTCGTGGCCGGTAGCGCAAGGAAACCAGCCCCGGATCGGCGCCCGGCCCCGCGCTGAGCACCGCCCAGCTGCTCGGCGCGTCGCCGGGGTCGGAAAAAGAGGCGCCGTCGGGGACGATCACGGGCACGACGGTCACCGCCAGCTCGTCGACCAGCCCCGCCGCGGTGAGCGTCCGCCCGAACCGGCCGTGCCCGTAGACGATCAGGTCCCCGCCCGGCTCCCGCTTCATCGCGGCGACGGTGCCGGCGATCTCGGTGTCGAGCACGGTGGTGTTGGTCCAGTGCGGATCCCGCAGGGTCGAGGAGAACACGTACTTCGGCATGGCGTTGAGGTGGGCGGCGTAGTCGCCGGGGGTGTCCGGCCACTGCCGGGAGAAGATGTCGTAGGTCCGCCGGCCCATCAGCATCGCCGAGCAGCCGCGCAACTCCGCCAGCGAAGCCGCCGCGCTGCCCGGGCCGAAGTAGGGCCCGGCCCACGCCCTCGGTTCGCTGATCACGCCGTTGAGCGACACCAGGGTGCTGAGCACCAGGCGCCGCGGAGAGTGCGTCGTCATAGGGGGTTGGACTCGGCCGGGTCGGAAAAGGAATCGGTCCGGCCCCGATTCCTTCGAGGATCGCGTTTGGTCTGACCCTCGATGAAACTCAGCTACTACCTGCCCACCGGCACGACACACGAGTTCGCCGGCTACACCGACCCGATCGCAGCGTTCGACAAGCTCCTGGAACTGGCCAAGGTCGCCGACGAGTCCGGGTTCGCCACCATCTGGGCGCCCGACCACTTCATTCCGTTCGGCCCGTCCGGGTCCTACGTGTTCGAAGCCTGGACCACTCTGGCCGCCCTCGCCCGCGAAGTCGGCACCGCCCGTCTCGGGCAGCTGGTCACCGGCAACGGTTACCGCAACCCCGCCCTTCTGGCCAAGATGGCCTCCAACCTCGACGTTCTCTCCGGCGGGCGGTTGACCTTCGGGATCGGCGCCGGCTGGTACGAAGAGGAGTACAAGGCGTTCGGCTACGACTTCCCCGGCGCCGGGGAGCGCCTGCGGCGGCTGGAGGAAGCGCTGCGGATCATCCAGGCACTGTGGACCGGCGACGCGGCCACCTTCGACGGCCGCTACTTCAGCACCGCCGCAGCGGTGAGCCTGCCGACCGGGGTCCAGCTGCCGCACCCGCCGGTGATGATCGCCGGCGGCGGGGAGAAGGTGACGCTGCGACTGGTCGCGCTGTACGGCGATCTGTGCAACGTGCAGGAAGCCCCCGACGAGGTGCGCCGCAAGTACGACATCCTCGCGCGGCACTGCGAGACGGTGGGCCGTGACTTCTCGGAGATCACCAAGACGTCGACGAGCTACTGCATCATCGCCGACACCGACGAGGAGGCCCGCGAGGCGGTTCCGCCGTGGGCGCCCCTGGTGTTCCCGGGCGAGCTGGCCGACTACGGGCTGGTCGGCACTCTCGACACCATCCGCAAGCGGCTCGAGGTCTACCGCGAGGCGGGGGTGGACGAGCTGATCGTCGGCTTCCAGAACGCGCTCGACGCGGACACGCTGCGAACCTTCGCGAACGAGTTCATCACCACCTGATCCGCGACCTCGATGACACACGCGCCCACCCACCGCCCCTGCAGCGAGCGGCCTATGGCGTGAAAGTGGCCCACTGTTCCCGCCCTGAAATGACCCGCACTCCGGTGCCAGCCCAACCTTAACGTCGAGAGGGAGATCAACTACCGGGCAGGAGTGCGAGACATGGACAACCTCTTCAAGACAGCACTGGTTTCCCTGCTGGCGCTGGGCAGTGTCGCGGCGTGCAGCACGGGCCAGGTGGCCGACACGGCACCGCCGTCGAGCAGCGGCCCCCACGGCAGCGGCCCGGCGGAGCACCAGACGAAAGCCGGAGCCGTCACCCGGCTCATGACCCAGAGCCTGCCCGACGTCCAAGGCAAGGAGGGCATGATCGAGATCGTCGACTTCGCGCCCGGGGAAGCCTCCCAGGTGCACCGGCACAACTGCGACCTGTTCGTCTACGTCCTGGAGGGAAGCGTCGTCACGCAGGTGAAGGGCGGCAAGCTGCAGACCGTCGCCACCGGCGGCGTCTTCTACGAGTCCCCCACCGACGTGCACGTGGTGAGCCGCAACGCGAGCGCGACGGAGCCGGCGAAGCTGGCGGTCTTCTACGTGAAGGCGAAGGGGGCCCCGCCGACGGTCATCCTCCACGACGACGGCGAATAGGGCTCAGCCGAAGCGGCCGTGGGCGTAGTCGGCGGTGCGGTCGTCGTCGGGTGACTCGAAGGTCGTGCCGGTCGGGCCGGCCTCCACGATGCCGCCGGGGGCGCCTTCTCCGGCGAGGAAGAAGGCGCACTGCGCGGAAACCCGTCGGGCCTGCTGCATGTTGTGGATGACGATCACGATCGTCACCTCACCGCTGAGGTCCTCGATGGTCACCGCGGCTACGACAAGGCACCGGGCGAACCCGGTGCCTTGTCGTTCGGTGGACGCCTGTGCGCCCGTGTCGGGGAAAGCGCGCGCTTCCCGTCGTTCAGAGCAGGTCGAGAGCCGCGACGATCTCCGACGTCTCGGTACGCGTGGTGTAGTTGGGGTGGACGTCGATCCAGCGGATGGTGCCGTCGGCGTCGACCAGGACGACGGTGGGCATCGGGATGCCGCGGGTGCCGTCGGCATTGATCTCGGCCAGGTCGAGGCCCATGGCCTGCTGCGCGCCGCGGACCTCGTCGGTCGGGGCGGTGAGCACGCCCAGGCCGAGGGCGATCTGGTTGCCCGGGTCGGACAGCACCGTGAAGGTGAGCTCGTTCTTCTCCGCCATGGTCAGCGAGCCGTCCGGCTTCTGCGGGCTGATGGCCACGAGCCCGACGCCGCGCTCGGCGAGCGCCGGCACGAGCTGCTCCTGGTAGGCGCGCAGCGTGACATTGCAGAACGGGCACCAGGCACCCCGGTAGGTCACGACCACGGCGGGCTTGCCGGCGCGCGCCGCGGCCAGCGTGGTGGCGGTGCCGTGCGCGTCGAGCAGGTCGCCGTCGGGCATCGCCGCGCCGGCGGACAGCACGCCCGCGGGCACGCCGGCGGCGTCGAGTGCGGCCTGCTCACCGCCGAACGCGGCCGCGGCTTCGGCCGGCATCTTGCCCGCCAGCCCTTCCTGCAGGGCCTCGACTCGTGCGGCGATGGTGCTGCTGGTGGTGGTCACATCAGGCCCTTCGACGTCCTCGTCAGCTCCACCGGCCGGCAGAACTGGATAGCTCGATCCAGTAATACCGGCCACGAACTGGATAGTCAAATCCAGTTCGCCGGGTTTTCCGTAGACTGGAGGCATGACGCAGACGGCGACGGCCCGCTTGACGGCACGCGGGCAGGCCACCCGGGACCGGATCGTGTCCGCGGCCGCCCAGCTGATGGCCGAGCGCGGCGTGGCCGGCACCAGCACCCCCGACGTACGCGACGCCGCCGGGGTCAGCTCGTCGCAGATCTACCACTACTTCGCCGACAAAGGCGCCCTGACCAGGGCCGTCATCGAGTTCCAGACGACGCGCATCGTCGGCGGTCAGCACGCCCTGCTGTCCCGGCTCGACAGCTTCGCCGCGCTGCGCGCCTGGCGCGACGCGCTCGTGCAGCTGCAGCAGGACCTGCACTGCGAGGGCGGCTGCCCGCTGGCCACCCTCTCGGGCGAGCTCGCCGAACACGACGCCGACGCGCGCGCCGCCCTCGCCTACAGCTTCACCCTCTGGGCCGAGGCGATCCGCGACGGGCTCCAGCACATGATCGACCACGGCGTGTTGCGGGAAGACACCGACGCGGAGCACCTGTCGCTGGCGATGCTGGCCGCGCTGCAGGGCGGCCTCGTGCTGGCCCAGGCGCAGCGCTCCACGAAGGCGCTGGAAGCGGGTCTGGACTCGATGATCGCGATCATCGAGCGCCACGCGCCGAAGTAGGCTGCTGCGTCCACAGCGGACAGTCCACACGCGAAAGAGATTCGCCGCCGGAAGACATTTCGGCTCTGCCTTACGGGCCACTGACCCGGATCCCCACCAAATCCCCGGTGCAACTTGCCGTCGCCTCGCGGATCTTCGTCGGGCTTGAGCGTGCCTGCCGGCCGGGTCACGGGGCTGGACGGGAAGATCATCCGGAAGCTGGACAAGGCCATCTGGCCTCTCCGACCCCGCCGTGGCAGCCTGGTGCCGCACCGGACCGTCGCGCGAAGAGGGAGACCGCCATGGAGACCTGGGACGCCATCCGCGCCCGCCGCAACGTGCGCAGCTACACCGACCAGCCGGTCGCCGAAGAGCACCTCACGCGGATCGCCGAGGCCGGCTGGCGCTCGCCGTCGGCCTCGAACCGGCAGCACTGGGACTTCGTGATCGTCACCGACCGCGCCCAGCTGCGTGAGCTCTCCACGGTCTGGCAGGGCGCCGGGCATCTCGCCGGCGCCCAGGCCGCCATCGTGCTCGTGGTCCCCGAACCGGCCGACGACCGGACGCGCGTGCTCGACCAGTACGACCTCGGGCAGGCCACCTACGCGATGATGCTCGCGGCCGCCGACCTCGGCATCGGCACCGGGCACTCCTCGATCGGCGACCAGGACCGGGCGCGCGGGATCCTCGGCGTGCCGGGCGACCACGTCGTGTCGCTCATGCTGGGCATCGGTTACCCCGCCGACCGGCCGTTGCGGCCGATCAAGAATCCCACGCGCCGTCCGTTCGACGAGGTCGTGCACCGCGGCCGCTGGTGACCTTCCGAGTCCCGAACCGTCAGCCGAAGGTGAACGAGTACGCCTGAAGCCCCGGGCTCAGCTTCAGCGTCACAGTCCCCTGCTGGGGCGTCGGTGTCTGCACGACGGCGTGGATGTCCGGGCTGCCGGACACCGGGATCGTCTTCGTGACGCCGCCGGCGGTCGCCGTGACGGTGCCCGTGCCGCCGACGTCGAGGTAGACCGCGGAGGCGTCGTAGGTGAGCGTGAGGGAGGCGTCGTCGCCGGCGGTGAGGTACTCGGGGGTCGTGGTCCACTTGCCGTGGAGGTCGACCGGGGCGCCACCGGCGCCGCTGCGCTCGGAGCCGAGGTAGGTTTCCGGGCTCTGCAACGGGTTCGTGGGGGTGTCGTCGGCGACGTCGGTGCGCGGCGGCAGCGTCTGGCTCGGGTCGGCGGTGGTGAGCAGCTCGCGGATGAGTGACTCGGTGCCGTCGTAGTCGCCCTCGCCGACGGAGACGTGGCGGACCTGCCCGGTGGCGTCGGCGAGGTACTCGGCGGGCCAGGACTCGTTCTTGAACGCGTTCCAGGTGGCGTAGTCGTTGTCGATCGCCACGGGGTAGGTGATGTGCTGGCGTGCGGTACCGTCCGCGACGTTGGCGGGAACGTGCTCGAACGCGTACTCCGGCGTGTGGACGCCGACGATCTCCAGACCTGCGTCGTGGTAGCGCTGGTACCACGCCTCGACGTGCGGAATGGCGCGCTGGCAGTTGATGCACGAGTAGGCCCAGAAGTCGTAGAGCACGACTTTCCCGTGCAGCGCCGCCGGTTTCCCGCCGGGCGTGTTCAGCCACTGGTCGATCCCGACCAGCTGCGGCGCGGCTCCGCAGTCCTGCAGGTCGTCGGACGGCTCACACGCCTGCAGGCTGCCACCGCCGACCTTGTCCGCGCCGAGGGCCTGGTTCAGCCCCGCGGTGTAGTCGGGGATGGCGCGCTGCAGCGCGTCGGTGACGTTGAACGTGAGCGCCACGGCCAGCCCGATCACCACGATCCCCGCGGCGACGCGGACCTGCCGCTGCCGGTCGCGGAACGCCTTCACCCGCTCGGCGACGCGGTTGCCCGCCATCGCGAAGAACAGCAGCGGAATCGCCGTGCCGACGGCGAACGCGAGGGTGAGCGCGACCGTCGTCACGCCGATCGTGTGCGTCGCGCCGGCCACGGTGATGGCCGCGAGCACCGGTCCCGCGCACGGCACGTACACGGTGCCGAGCGCGAGCCCCAGCACGAACGCGCCGCGGTCGCCCGGCACGGATTTTCGGCCCAGGCGGACAAAAGGGCGTTCCAGGAGGTCTTGCACGCGCGGGAACATCATCGCGACGCCGAGCACCACCAGCACCACGAGCCCCGCCCAGCGCAGCACGTCGCCGGGCAGGTGCAGCGCGGCGAGCACGAGCGTGCCGAGGAGCGTGACGAGGCTGAAGCTCAACGCCAGCCCCGCGACGATGAGGAACGGCCGGCGCCGCGTCGGTGCGGCCGACGCACCGCTCGCCCCGCCCGTCATGAACAACACCGGCAGAACCGGGAGAACGCAGGGCGAGATGCCGGTGATCAGCCCGCCCACCAAGCCGATCAGCACCAACGTGATCAGGGTGACCTCCTCTGTCTGCGCACAGAGTAGGCCGGGGCCGGCCGGGGCGGCCGGTCCCGCGTGGACAGTCAGGGATTCGTAACACTCTTGCGCAGACCGGCCTCTTCCAGCAGCGGCACGATCTGGGTGCCGAAGAAGTGGAGTTCGGGCTGATAGTCGTAGAACGTCAGCTGAACGCCGTCGATGCCCGTTTCGTGCAGCCGGCGCAGCTTGTCCGTGACCTCCTCGGGCGAGCCGACGATGTGCAGGTGCCCGCCGACCGCGCGGCCACGGGCCGAGTGCTCCAGCCACGACTGGCTGTCGCCCGCGGCGTGGCGGTCGGTGAACGCGCCGATCGCGCCGAGGTCGGCGTGGTCCATGATCGCTTGGTACCGCGCGTGCGCCTCTTCACCGGTGGGCGCCGAGACGACCGTGGGGTTGATGACCACGCGCACTTCGCGGCCCTGGTCCCGCGCGGCCTGCTTGACCTTTTCCACGTGCGCCGGCAACGCCTCCAGCGCGCGGTCGATGTTCTCGCCCGCCGGGCTGGAGATGAACACGAGGTCGGAGTTGCGGCCCGCGAACGCGAAGCCCGCAGGGGAACCGCTGGCGGACACCAGGATCGGGCGGCCGTACTTCGGCCGCGGCGACACGTAGGCCTCCTGCAGCGCGTAGTGCTCGCCCTGGAACGTGAGGTTGTCCGCGCCCGCCCAGAGGTCCTTGCACACGGCGACGAACTCGTCGGCCATCGCGTAACGCTTGTCGTGCTCGGGCTTGAGCTGGCCGAACATCGCGGGCTCGGTGTCGGCGTACCCGGTGACGATGTTCGCGCCGAAGCGCCCGCCCGAGATGTGGTCGGCGGTGGCGAGGAACTTCGCCAGGTGCAAGGGGTGCCACGGCCCGTACAGCACGTGCACCGTCCCCAGCAACAGGATCGACTCCGTCGCCGACGCGAGCGCGATCGCCGAGACGAACGGGTCCAGGAAGTTTTCGCGGTAGTGCGTCTCCCCGCCGAACCCGCCCTTGGGCAACCACTGCGACAGCCCGAACGCGATGTCGAACCCGAACTTCTCCGCCTGCTGCGTCAGCGCCCGGTTGTAGTCGAACGTCCAGTCCGTCCCGCGCGGCAACGTCGACTGCGACCACCCACCCGTCTGCAGCGGCAGGAACACCCCCAGCATCAACGGCTGCCGCAACACCCGGCTCAACGGGCTGTCGGGGAAATCCTGCGGCTGCGCCGGCTCGGCCAGCCGAGCCCGATCACGTTCGGACATGCACCACTCCTTGCCTCATCCGCCGCGACAATAGGTTGGACGTCAGACGTCTGGCGAGTCTGTCCAGGATCTGGGACTCACTGCCGAGCGAGGGCGGCGGCGAGGTCCGGGTCGAAGTCGCCGGCACGGCTGGCCGGGGCGATTCCGCACGGCCCGTCGGAAATGCCCGGCACGGTGAGCCACAGCTGCTGCGGAGCGCCGTCGCCGGAGAGCGACTCGTACAACCCGATTCGCGCACCGGCCGGGTTGCACGCACCGGACACCGGCTCGGCGTTGCGGCTGCTGTCGATCACGGCGAGGTAGTCGCGTTTTCCGGTGCTCGCGGCAAGGACCCGGCTGATCGCCCGGCTGGTCGCGATGCCCACACGCTCGGGCGTATAGCCGCCGACGTCGGTGGCGAACCCGTCGACGTCCGGCCCGCTCGCCGCGACCCGCCTCGCCGCAACCTCCGGCGACACCGCATCGGACACGTCGAGCAGCACGGTCGTGTGGGCCGCCGCCAAAGCGTGGGCAGCGTCACCTGTTTCGCAGTGGCGCCCGCGGACGACGACCAGCGCGCGGTCGTCCCCCAGCCCCGCGCCACCTCGCCGAACCAGCGCGCACCCCCGTCCGCGCACGCACCGGCCCGATCCGCGTCGAGCAGCAGGGCCGGCAGCGTCCGCACCGCCGCGGCCGCGGTCACCACGGCCCGGACTTGCGCGGCGGCGGTGGCCGCGGGCTCCGCGATCAGCGTGGCCCGCCGGCCTCGTGGCGATGCGCGTCCGGATCGAGTCCGTGCGCGGCCCGGGCGGTGCTGTCCGCACCCATTTCGCGGCCGGGTTGTCGGGGTTGACGGAGAAGCCGTCCATGCCGGCGAGCAACGCGGACGGCGGCTGCCCCGGATGAGGCGGATCGATCGCGTTCGCCGTCGGGCCGCACGCGGCCGGCAGCACGACGACCGGCGCGAGCAGCACGGCCTTCGGGTTCACCTTCACGGGGCGGCGCTCCGTTCAGCCGGCCGAAGCGTTCAGCGCGTCGAGCAGCCACGTGTGCGTGACGCCCATCGGGGCCGGCTCGCCCGTGATCTGGCCCGCCAGGGTCCAGTAGGCGCGCACGCGCGGGTCACGGTCGGGGGCCGTGCGGTGGTTGAGGGCGCGGCGGAAGGCCGGCGTGTCGGTGGTGCGCAGGGCGCCCGCGTGGGCGGCGACGAAGCGATCGAGGGCCGGGCCCGGCGCCGGGCGGGTGCCGGACGTCACGGCGGGGAAGGCGAGTTCGCAGGCCTGCGCGACCTCGGCGTGGAGGGCGGCGAGGTCGGGGATCCGGTCGTGGTCGACCAGGGTGCTGGTGCGCAGGGCATCGACGAACGAGCGGTCCGAGGCGAGCAGCACGAGCGACGCATACGCGACGACCTGCGCGGGCGTGGGCAGCTCCGGGGGCGGCGGGGCGCTGATGTCCAGGAACATGCGGGCCGAGTCGGCGGGGACGGGGCCGGTGGTCATGGGGCGCCAGAGGCGGACGAGGACGTCGTGGGCGGCGTACCCGTCCTCCACGGCCGACAGCAGCTCCAGCCGCGCCGGGCGGTCGAGCGGCGGCGCGTCCTCGACGGCGCGCAGGACTGAGCGTCGCCAGGCGAGCGTCGCGACCTCGCGGTCGAGGGCGGCGCGTTCGGCGGCCACGGCATCGGCCAGGGAGCGGCGGCCGGCGAGGACGTCGGTGATCAGCGGCAGCCCCAAGCCCAGGCCGCGCATCCGGCGCACCAGCGTGAGCCGCTCGACCGCCTCCTCGGCGAAGCGGCGGTGGCCGCCCGCGCTGCGGGTGGGTTCGAGCAGGCCTTCGTCGCAGTAGAAGCGGATCGTGCGGACGGGCACGCCGGTCCGTCGCGCCAGGTCGCCGATCCCCAGTGTGACCCCGGTCACCATCGGTAGAACCTCCAGCCGGATGGAGTTCCTACGGTACGGCCATGGACACCACCCGACTCGCCGAAGCCCTCCACCACCACACCGCCGCCCTCGCCGAAGCCGCGGCCGGCGGCGACCCCGAAGCCCGCGTGCCGACGTGCCCCGACTGGCCGATGCGCGTGCTCGTCGGCCACGTCGGCCAGGCGCACCGCTGGGCGGCGAGCATCGTGCGCTCCGGCCCGTCGCCGGTGCCCGACCCGTTCGACGCGGACCCCGGCGACCCGGCCGGGTGGTCCGCC
This sequence comes from Amycolatopsis sp. NPDC049253, assembly GCF_040678995.1. Taxonomy (NCBI): domain Bacteria; kingdom Bacillati; phylum Actinomycetota; class Actinomycetes; order Pseudonocardiales; family Pseudonocardiaceae; genus Amycolatopsis; species Amycolatopsis sp. NPDC049253. Next base: position 192,917 of record NZ_JBFAQX010000011.1, read on the forward strand.
TGGCTGCGGGCCGGCGCCACGGACCTCGTCGACGCGGTGTCCACGAGCGACAGTCCCGTGTGGACGTTCTTCGGCCAGGGACCCGCCACGTTCTGGTTGCGCCGCCTGCTCAACGACGCCGTCGTGCATCATGCCGACGCGGCGGGCCCGGCGTTCTCGGTCACCCCGGACCTGGCCGAGGACGTGATCAGCGACTGGTTCGGCCTCCTCGCGAACCCCGCCACACGGACGCTCAAACCCGACGTCGCCGGGCTCAGCGGCACCGGGCAGACCCTGCGGTTCCTCCCCGACGACGCCGAGGGCTGGCACGTCACCCGCACCCCGGACGGCATCGAGTGGACCCGCGCCGCCGCCCCCGCCGACGTCACGCTCGCCGGCCCGCTGACCGGCCTCCTGCTCGTGCTCACCCGTCGTCGGCCGGCCGACGACGTGACGATCACCGGCGATCGGGATCTCGTCGACCACTGGCTGGCCCACAGCGCGGCCTGAGCGCCCACGCCGGGTGATCGCGCGGCGGCACCGGGCCTGCACCGGGGGAAGAGCTTCTCCCGCAACGTGCCCGGCCGGTACTCGCGTTGCATGAGGCCGCGCGCCTGCAGCAGCGGGACGACGTGGTCGACGAACTCGGTGAAGCTCGTCGGCGAGATCACGTACTCGAGGTTGATCCCGTCGACGCCCGCGTCGCGCCAGCGCGCGATGTTCTCGACGATCTGCTCCGGCGTCCCGACGACGCGTTTGTTGGTGCGGCTGAGGATCAGCTCGCCGAGCGTCCAGTCGTCCCGCGTGGTCGTGGCGAGGAGCTTGCACACCGGCTCCGACACCTCGCGCCGGCGCAGGTCGCCGACGAGCGCGTCCGGGTCGTCGAGGCCGAAGTCGTGGCCGGCGAACACCGACGCGCGCGCCAGGTTCCCCTCCACCGTCTGGCGCTCCAGCAGCTCGGCGTGGCGCCGCCGGGCCTCGGCCTCGGTGTCGGCGAGCAGGTACGACTGCGGCACGAAAACCTTGACGTGCGCCGGGTTCCGGCCCGCGGCGGCCGCCGCCCGGCGCACGTCGGCGACGATCGGGGCCGCCTCGGCGGGGTCCTGGGAGTTGATGAACAGGCACTCCGCGTACCGGCCGGCGAACGCGCGGCCGGTCGGCGAAACATCGGCGTTGAACAGAACCGGCACCCGCTGCGGCGACGGCTCGCTCAGGTGCGGGCCATCGAGCCGGTAGTAAGGTCCATTGTGGACCACGGCGTGGACCTTGGCCGGATCCGCGAACTCGCGCCGCGCACGGTCGCGCAGCACCGCGCCGTCTTCCCAGCTGTGCAGCCACAGCTTGAGCGCCGCCTGCGTGAAGTCCTCGGCACGGCCGTAGCGCTCCTCGTGGCCCGGCAGCCCGCCGTGGCCGAGGTTGCGGCCCGCGCCCGGCAGGAACGACGTGACGATGTTCCACGCCACCCGCCCGCCCGTCAGGTGGTCCAGAGTGGACACTTTCCGGGCGAACGGGTACGGGTGCTCTTGCAGGATGTTCTGCGTGAACGCGTATCCGAGGTGTTCCGTGTGGTAGGCGAGCAACGGGATCAGCACCGACGGATCACCGGCCGGGAACTGCATCCCCTCGCACACGGCCGCGTCACGCGAGCCGCCGTAGGTCTCGTACGGGGCGAGGACGTCGGCGAAGAAGAGCGTGTCGAACCGGCCGCGCTCCAACGTCCGGGCGAGGTCGAGCCACGTCGAGGGATCGGTGTAGCCGAGCTGGCGGCTGTCCGGCTCGGCCCACAGACCCTGCGCGTGGTGGGACACGGCGAACATGTGGAACGCGTTGAACAGCAACCGCTCAGGCATCGTCGCCCAGCACCTGCGCGCCGATCACGTCCTTGCAGATCTCGGCGGAGTAGGCCATCAGCCAGCCCGCCTGCGCGTCGCGGAACCACCGCTCGATCGGCGAGGTCTTCACATACCCCGATCCCCCGCCCACGCGCACGCCGAGGTCGGCGATCTCCCGGGCGACGTCGTTGGCCAGCAGCTTCGCGCGCATCGTCGCGGGCAGGAAGCCGGACGAGTTCTCGTCGGCGAGCCAGCACATGTGCTGCGCGAACATCCCCGCGGCCTGCAGCCGGCTCTCCAGCTCGCCGACGCCGAAGCGCACCCATTGCTGCTCCGCCACCGTCCCGCCACCGGGCAGCACCTTCCGGGCGCGCGCGTGCTCCCGCAACGCGGCCAGCGCACCGTCGGCCACCCCCAGCGACAACGCCGCCACCCCCGCTCCGATGTGGTTGGGGCGCCGCCGTTTCGACGGCGGGCAGCGGCGTTCGTGCGGCAGGAGCGTGCCCTCGAAGCGGATCACCTGGCTGCCGCTCGCGCGCAGGCCCATCGCGTCCCAGCTCGGTTGGAACGTCATCGTCGCCGGGTCTGCGTCGAGCCCGAAGAACGTGGAGCCGCCGTCGACCTTCGCGTTGACGAGGAAGTGATCGGCGATCTCGCACCCGGACGAGAAGCGCTTCTCCCCGCTCAGCCTGAACCCGCCCGCCACCGCCTCGGCGGGCTGTTGCGACTGCAGGAACAGGTTCCCACCGGCCGGCTCGCTCAACACGTTCGCGAACCGCGCCCCGGCCGCCAGCCGCTCGGCGAAGAACCGCGCCACGTCCGGCTCCGACATCGCCACCAGCCCCGCCGCCGCGCCGACGTGCATCACCCACACGCACGCCGTCGAGGGACATGCCGCGCTCAGCACGCGGACGATCGCGCCGTAGCTGCGATAGCTCAGGTCCTGGCCGCCGTACTCCGCCGGCAGCAACGCGGTGTCGAGCCCACTGGCATTGAGCCGGCGGAGGTTCTCGACGGGCAGCTCACCGGTCCGGTCGCGCTCGGCGGCGGTGAGCGCGAACTCTTGTGCGAGCCGCTGTGCCAGGTCCAGAGCCGGCGGCCCGAGCGGATGTCCGGCAGCCATGACGCCTCCCCTGTCCGGCAACTCCCGACCGGCGATCTTGCCAGGAAACGCCGTCGCGGTCAGGCGCCCGCGCCGGCAGAATGCCCGCATGCGCGACCACCGGCACGAACCCGCGCTGAACGCCGTCGTCGAGACCTACGTGACGCCCGGCCGCCGGTACGTTCACCTGGCCAACACCTGTTTCCTGAGCGACGCCGCGCAGCGCGAGACCTTCGGGCGCACACTGGCGCAGGACTCGCTGCGCATCACCGACGACCAACTCGCGCTGCTGCTCGGCTACGAATGGCGCGCGCAACTGACGGCGTCGTGGCTCATCGCCTTCGCACGGCGAGAGGCGTACCGCGACCGGATCGGCGAGCTGCTCCTCGCGGACGAACGCATCTATGCGGGCCGAGGGTTCTGTTTCGCGCTGGCGCGATTCGGCACGGACGAGGACGCACGCCTGCTGGTCGACTACCTCCACGCGTTCCTGCCGCGCACCGACCGCGGCGAGCAGGACGCGGCCCTGGGCGCGCTCGCCTACCTCGACGCGCGGCTGGGCACCGGGCACGCGGCCCCGTTCCTCGGCGAGAACGGCCCCTGGGCCCGGTGGCTGCGCACGAGGTCCCCGCTCGCCGACGCGGCGGCGGTGCGCGACGACCTCCGTGAGGTCATCGAGACGTGGTGCTCCTATGCCGACGAGTACCTGAGCGCGTCCTGAAACGACGGGACAGGCTCAGACCTGACGCGCCGTCGCCATCGCGCGTTCGGTTTCCCAGAACGCCCGCATCGACGTGATCAGCCCGTTCTCGCCCACGCGGTACACGAACACGCCGTCGGTGTCCACGCGGTAGCCGCCGGGCAGGTAGGTGGTGATGGTGCCGACGTTGGCGCACTCCGTGCCCGCGGCGAAGGAGTCGCGGATCACGAACTCGAAGCGCTCCACGTGGGCGATCGTCAGGTCCCAGAACGCGCCGATGCCCTCGGGGCCGTGGTGGCCGTTGCCGTGCTCGTCGAACATCGACGGGCCCACCGGGTCCTCCACCACGGCGTCGGGCGCGAACAAGGCCAGCCACGCGTCCTTGTCTTTCGCTGCGACCGACGTCATGGACCGGAACGACGCCAGGCGAGCCGGCGGCTGGGCCGCGTCGACGTCCCAGCTGACTTCGACACTCACGTCACTCCCCCGATTCGCGGAACTTCGCGATGACCTCGTCGCCGAACTTGCGGATCGCGTCGACCTTCGGGCCCACCGCGGCGTCGAAACCGAGACCCTCGAACACCCACGGCATGGTGATCGCGTCGGTCACGCCCACCTCGGCCTGCTCGCGGAAGCCGTCGAGCCCGAACCGGTCGACGCAGACCGCCTGGAACTCGAACGGATCGGCCTCGCGCCCGCGTTCGGCCAGCAGTTCCTTGAGCCGCTTGATCGTGTCGCGCAGCTGGTCGAGCGTCATCATCGCCGACGACCAGCCGTCGCCCACGCGCGCGGCGCGGCGCAGCGCGATGTCGGTGTGGCCGCCGATGTAGAACGGCACGCGCTTCGGCGGCGTCGGGCTCATGCGGAGCTTGTCGAAGTCGAAGAACTCGCCGTGGAACTCGACCATGCCGCCGTCGAGGATCAGGCGCAGCACCTCGATGGCCTCGTCGAAGCGCTTGCCGCGCCGTTCGTACGGCGCGCCGCACCACTCGAACTCCTCCGGCGACCAGCCGATGCCGAGCCCGAGACCGAAGCGGCCGCCGGTCAGCGCCGCCACCGAGTTCACCTGACGCGCGAGCAGCACCGGATTGCGCGAGCCGAGTTTCAACACGGACGTGTAGAACTCGAGCTGCTCGGTCACCGCGCCCATCGACGCCGCCGCCACCAGCGGGTCGACCCACGGCGTTTCCTCGGTCCAGAACCGGCTGCCGTCGGGCGTGTACGGGTAGTCCGCGGACACCTTCTCCGAGTAGAACAGGGAATCCGGCAGGACGATCGAGGAGAATCCGGCCTCCTCGGCGGCGCGGGCGAGCTCGCCCAGCTGATCGAGGGGGTTCATCGCGATCGACAGGGAGAACTTCATGCCCCGACTGTAACGTGTTCTACTTTGCCCGGCCAGAGGTGCTCCACGTCACCCCTCGGGAACCCTCAGCGCAGTGTCCGCGTTGTCCGGTTCAAAGGCGGCTACGGGGCCGCCGAGACAAGCTCACCACGTGGAGTGACCCATGGGCACCGCGATCCTGCTGATCGTGCTCGTCGTCGTGATCGTCGGGGGCGGGCTGTACTTCGCCCGGTCGCAGGCCGCATCGCGGCAGCGGCAGCTCGACGACGCGAAGGCCGACGCGCGCCGCCTCGTCGAACGCCTCGGCGGGCAGGTCCTCAACCTCTCCGGCACCGACACGGCCTCCCAGCAGGCGATGGCCGACGCCAGCGAGCGCTACAACGCCGCCGGCTCGCAGATGGAACAGGCCAAGACCGTGGAACAGGCTCGGCTGGTGAAGGACACCGCCGTCGAGGGCCTTTACTACGTCCGCGCCGCCCGCACGGCCATGGGCCTCGACCCGGGCCCGGCCCTGCCGGAGGAGGCCGAGCGCGAGCGCGCCGGCAAGGTGACCGAGCACCGCAAGGTCGACGTCGAGGGCCAGCACTACGAGGCCTCTCCCGACCCCGGCCAGGACACGCCGTACTACTACCCCGGCGGCCGCGTCGCGGGGCGCCCGGTGCCGCAGGGCTGGTACAGCGAGCCGTGGTGGAAGCCCGCGCTCGTGGCCGGCGCGTGGGGCCTGGGCTCGATGTTCCTGTTCAGCGCCATGTTCTCCGGCATGAGCGGCATCGCCAGCGCCTCGGCCTGGGAGTCGGGCTACGACGCCGGCCAGCAGGACGCCCTCGAGTCCGGCGACCAGGGCGGCGACGGCGGTGACGGCGGCGGCTTCGACGGCGGCGACGGTGGCGGCCAGGACTTCGGCGGCTTCGACGGCGGCGGCTTTGACGGCGGCGGCTTCGGCGGCGGCGGCTTCGACTTCTAGCCCACAGCGACGTCCGTGAAGGGCACCTCGAGGGACTTCGACTCCCCCAGGGTGCCCTTCGCGGCATTCAAGACCCGAGGCCGCGGCACCCGCCCACCGCAGCGCGACCGAAAGCCGAGGCCCGGCAACGGGGCCAAGCCGAACGAGCCCGGCGACGCTCGCCCCAAGCGCACGGTTGACCACCGGGCGGCAGTCCGCACCAACCCCACGACCCCCGACACGACTCGACCGTCCGCACAGCCACACGCGGCGCAAACCCGGGGCGCCCCAACCACTTCGCCGGCCGGGTCCACATCGGACTCACCCCGTGATCGGCCGGATCCCCATCAACGTCCCCGACAGGTGCTCGGCCGCCGGGCTGCAGAGGAAAGCCGCGAAGGGCACGATGTCCTCCGGCTGGCCGACGCGGCCGCCCGGGTAGCGTGCGCTCACTCGCGCGATGTGTTCCTCGCTCGCCGCGACGCGCATGCCCGGCGTGACCGTGAGCCCGGGGGCCAGGGCGACCGTGCGGATGCCCTGGTCCGCCAGCTCCTGGTGCACCACGTTGCTCAGCAGGTGCACGCCGGCCTTCGACGCGCCGTACGCGCCGGCGCCGGGGCCGGCCTGGGTGCCGACCATGCTGCCGACGTAGATGATCCGGCCGCCGCCCCCGCGGATCATGAGCGGCGCGAAGTGCTTGGTCACGAGGAAGCAACCCACGAGGTTGCTGTCGAGGATCCGCCGCAGATCGGCCAGCTCGAAGTCCAGCACGCGCATCGTGCCGGCGGGCGGCATCCAGCCGGCGTTGCTGATCAGTGCGTCGACCCGGCCCCAGTGCGCGTCGACAGCCTCGGCAGCGGCGCGGACCTGGTCCTCGTCGGACACGTCCGCCACGACGGCGAGCGGCTTCGGGGCGTCCGGCACCGAAGCGACGATCTCGTCCACGGTGCCCGCCGCCTTCGCCGAGCTGCGCGCGAGCACCGCGATCCGCGCGCCCTCGCGCGCCAGCCCCAGTGCGAGCGTGCGGCCCAGCCCCTGGGCCGCACCAGTGATGACGATGACCTTGCCGCGGATGTCCACCTGCATATGCACTCCTTCAATATGTGGTCTCCAGCCCAAGTTTAGCCTCAAGCCCAAACTTGGGTAGGCTGGCGCCGTGACCGGACGACGGGAGGCGAACCGGGCCCGGATGCGGGCGCGCCTGCTCACGGCCGCGCTCAAGCTGTTCGAGGAGGCCGGCTACGAAGCGACGACGATCGACCACATCGCCGCGGAGGCCGACGTCGCACGCCAGACCGTGCTCAACCACTACCCCCACAAGCGCGATTTCCTCGTGGAGTGGGGCCAGGACCGCCGCGACCAGCTGCTCGCCGTCGACGATTCCGACGAACCCGCGCGCACGCGGCTGCACCGCTACTTCACCGCGCTCGCGGCCGTCAACGAGCGCGAACGCACCCTCACGCGAATGCTGCACGTGAGCCTGCGCCACGACGAGGTCGTCGCCCACCAGCACCCCGTGCCCGACGCGACGATCGACGCCATCCGCCACGGCCAGGACCGCGGCGAGCTGCGGGCGGATCTCCCGCCGCGCACGGTCGCCGAAGTGGTCACCGCGATCTACGGCGACACCCTCCGCCGCTGGCTCACCGACGACGCGCCGCCGTTCGACCTGGCCGCGGCGCTGGCCGAGCGGCTCGACCTGCTGCTCGACGGCCTCACCGCGTGACTCAGGCGGGCTGGCAGGACGGGCACCAGTACAGGTTCCGCCCCACGAGCTCCTGGTGCGCCACCGGCGTGCCACACACCAGGCACGGCATCCCGGCGCGCCGGTAGACGTACACCTCGCCGCCGTGCCGGTCCTCGCGCGGCGCGCGGCCCTGCGCGGCCGGCATGTGCTCCGGCGCCACCGTGTCGATGCGGCCGACGCGCACGCCGTGGCGCATCAACGTCACCAGGTCGGCCCACATCTCGTCCCACAGCCCGCGGTCGAGCGCGCGGCCGGGCACCATCGGGGCGACGCCGTGGCGGAACAGCACCTCGGCGCGGTACACGTTGCCGACCCCGGCGAGCACGGCCTGGTCCATCAGCAATGCCGCCACCGAAGTGCGCGAACGCGAAATCCGGTCCCACGCGAGGTCGGGCTTGGCGTCGCGGCGCAACGGGTCGGGCCCGAGCCGCGCCTTGATCGCGTCGACCTGGGCCGCGTCGAGCAGCTCGCACCGGGTGGGGCCGCGCAGATCGGTCCAGTGCGTCAGCCCGATCAGGCGCATCCGCACCTGGCCCACCGGTTCGGTCTCGGGCAGCGGCGTTTCGCCGAACGTGCCGTACAGGCCGAGGTGGACGTGCACTGTCCCGTGTGGACCGTAGTCGTGGAACAGGTGCTTGCCGTACGCCTCGGCGGACTCCAGCACCTGCCCGTCGAGCTTCGCCGCTTCGTCGGCGAACCGGCCCTGCGGGCTGGAAACCGAGACGGGCGCGCCGGCGTAACGGCGTTTGTGCAGACGGGCGAGGCGGTGGAGGGTGTGCCCTTCGGGCATCAGGCTTCCGGCAGGGGCGGCGGCGTGCCGGTGCGCTCGTAGTCGAGCAGCTGCTGGATCCGGCGCCCGTGGCGCTCCTCCGGCGACGGCTCGGTGGCCAGGAAGGCCTCGACGATCTCGGTGGCCTGCTCAGCGGTGTGCATCCGCGCGCCGACGCCGAGCACCTGCGCGTGGTTGTGCTCCCGGCACAGCTGCGCCGTCTCGACGCTCCAGCCGAGACCCGCGCGGATGCCGGGGACCTTGTTGGCGGCGATCTGCTCGCCGTTGCCCGAGCCACCGATCACGATGCCGAGGCTGCCCTCGTCGCCGGACACGCGCAGCGCCGCGGCCACGCAGTACGCGGGGTAGTCGTCGACGGGGTCGTAGCTGTGCGGACCGACGTCGACGACTTCGTGCCCCTGGCCCGCGAGGTGGCTGGCCAGGTGGTTCTTCAGCTCGAAACCGGCATGGTCGGATCCCAAGTAGACACGCACAGCGGCGAGTCTGCCATCACCGCCGGTGGCGGGCATGCTCTGGGGGTGGACACTTGGGGACAGCCGGAATACGACGTGCGGCTCGAATGGGGCGCCGAAGGCGTCGCGGCGCTCGGCGGTGCGTGCGCGGTGCTCGTGGTGGTCGACGTGCTTTCCTTCTGCACCACCACGGATCTCGTCACCGCGCGCGGCGGCCGGGTGCTGCCGGTGCGCTGGCGCGACGAACGCGGGGTGGCCGAAGCGCGAGCCGCGGGGGCGGTCGTCGCGGGTGAGGCAGCGTGGACGCTGCGGCCTTCCTCTGTGACGGACATCCCGTCCGGCACGCTGCTCGCGCTGCCCTCGCCCAACGGCGCCACCCTGACCACCGCGGCCGCCGCCACCGGAGCCCACGTGCTCGCCGGCTGCCTGCGCAACACCTCGGCCGTCGCGGCGAAGGCGCTCGAGCTGGCGGCCGGGCGCCCCGTCGGCGTGATCCCGGCCGGCGAACGCTGGGGCATCGACCTGCTGGGCGAAGGGCAGCACTTCGGACCCCTGCGCCCTTGTGTGGAAGACCAGCTCGGCGCGGGCGCGATCGTCGCGGCCCTCGCCCGCCACGGCCGCACGCTCTCGGCGGAAGCGGCCCTCGCGGCCACGGCCTCCGCGGGCACCGATCTCGCGCACGCCCTGCGCACCTGCTCGTCCGGCCGCGAACTGGCCGCCGCGGGCCACCCCGGCGACGTCGAGCTCGCCGCGCAAGCCGACGTCAGCACCACCGTGCCCATCCTGCGCGGGAAAACCCTGGAGGCGGAATGACCTGGACCGAAGTGGCCGAAGGCGTGCACGCGCGCCGCTACGAAGAGCTCGACCTGACCACCGGGCTGGTGATCGGCGCCGAGCGCTGCCTGGTGATCGACACGCGCGGCGACGTCGACCAGGGCGCCGAGCTCGCCGCGGCCGTGCGGGAGCTGACGGACCTTCCGTGGAGCGTCGTCTACACGCACGCGCACTTCGACCACAGCTTCGGCACCACGCCGTTCCTGCCGTGCGACGTCTGGGCGCACGAACGCTGCCTGCGCGAGCTGCTGGAGCACGGCGAGACCACGAAAGCCAAGTGGAGCGCGCGCTACCGCGCGGAAGGCAAGCCGGAGATCGCCGACGCCCTCGACCGCACCGGCCTCATGCCGCCCGACCGGCTCGTGACCCTCCGGGTCGAGCTCGACCTCGGCGGCCGCACCGTCGCGCTCGTGCACCCCGGCCGCGCGCACACCGACCACGATCTGGTCGTGCACGTGCCCGACGCGGGTGTCGTGTTCGCCGGCGACGTGGTGGAGCACGGGCCAGAGGGCTTCACGGAGTACTCGTTCAGCGACGAGACGCACCTGCGCGAGTGGCCGGGCGCGCTCGAGGCGATCCTCGCGCTCGACCCGCGGATCGTGGTACCCGGGCACGGCGAGCCCGTGGACCCCGGGTTCGTCCGGGAGCACCGCGACGGGCTGCGCCGGCTCAACGAGCTGAAGGCCGCCGTGGCGGCCGGAGCCAGCGGGGCGGACGAGGCCGTGGCGGCCTCGCCCTACCCCGCCGACGTCACGCGGGCCGCGTTCGCGACCCCGTGAGACGTCAGTCGAAGTTCAGCTCACCGGTGCGGGTGCGCTTGAGCTCGAAGAAGTCCGGGTAGCTCGCCATCGCGACGGCGCCGTCGAACAGCTTCAGGGCGTCGTCGCCCCGCGGGATCGAGCTGAGCACCGGGCCGAAGAACGCGACACCGTCGATGTGGATGGTCGGCGTGCCGACGTCCATGCCGACCGGGTCCATGCCCTCGTGGTGGCTCTTCTTCAACGCCTCGTCGTACTCGGTCGAGTCGGCGGCCTCGATCAGCTCGGGCGGCGCGCCGACGGCCTCGAGGGTCTCCTTGAGGACGACGTCGAAGTCCTTGTTGCCCTGGTTGTGGTAGCGCGTGCCGAACTCCGTGTAGAAGTCGCGCAGCGCCTCTTCGCCCTTGGCTGCGGCCAGCGCGGTGGCCACGCGGACCGGGCGCCAGCCCTTGTCCATCAGTTCCTGGTAGCGCTCCGGCAGCTCGTCGCGGCCCGAGTTGAGCACGGACAGGCTCATGATCCGGAAGTTCAGGTCCAGCTCGCGGTGCTTCTCGACCTCGAGGATCCACCGCGAGGTGATCCACGCGAACGGACAGATCGGATCGAAGTAGAAGTCCACCTTGGTGGGCTGGGACGCAGCGGTCATCTCAACGAGCTCCTCGCGAGGTTCGACGTCGGCAGGCATGCCTTTTTCAGCGGGGTGTTCCCCCAATGACGGCCAACGCGCGCGACAGGCCCGGTTGTTCCCCGTCGCCCGAGGACCGCTTCGCATGATTGGATGCTCGACAGCCCGAAAACCGCAACCGGAATCGAAGACCAGAGGTGCCCGTGCCCGCCCCCAACCTGACTCGTGACGAAGCCAAGCAGCGCTCCGGCCTGCTGGATGTCGCGTCCTACGACATCGTGCTGGACCTGACCGACGGCCACGGCGGTCCCGGTGAGAAGACCTTCCTCTCCACCACCACAGTGCGCTTCTCCGCCACCCGGCCGGGCGAGTCCTCGTGGATCGACCTCGTCGCCGAGGGCGTCCGCTCCGCCGTGCTCAACGGCACCGAGCTCGACGTGAGCACCTACGTCGAGGACAGGGGCATCGCGCTGCCGGAGCTCGCCGCAGACAACGAGCTCGTAGTGACCGCGGACTGCCGGTACATGAACACCGGCGAAGGCCTCCACCGTTTCGTCGACCCGGTCGACAACGGCGTGTACCTCTACACGCAGTTCGAGACCGCCGACGCGAAGCGCATGTTCGCCTGCTTCGACCAGCCCGACCTGAAGTCGGTGTACCAGCTCACGGTCCACGCGCCGCGCGACTGGAAGATCGTGTCCAACGCGCTCGTCGAGACCGAAGAGGACACTCCCGACGGCGCTCGGGTGACGAACTTCGCCGTGTCCGAACGGATCTCGACGTACCTGGTCGCCCTCATCGCCGGCCCGTACGCCGAGTGGCGCGACGAGTTCTCCGACGCCCACCGGACGATCCCGCTCGGCATCTACTGCCGCGCGTCGCTCGCCGAGCACATGGACGCCGACCGCCTGTTCGTGGAGACCAAGCAGGGCTTCGGCTTCTTCCACGAGAAGTTCGGCACGCCCTACCCGTTCTCCAAGTACGACCAGCTGTTCGTGCCGGAGTTCAACGCGGGCGCGATGGAGAACGCCGGCGCCGTGACGTTCCTGGAGGACTACGTCTTCCGCAGCCGCGTCACGCGCTACGCCTACGAGCGCCGCGCCGAGACGCTGCTGCACGAGATGGCGCACATGTGGTTCGGCGACCTGGTCACCATGCGCTGGTGGGACGACCTGTGGCTCAACGAGTCGTTCGCGACCTTCGCGAGCGTGTTCGCACAGGCCGAGGCCACCGAGTACAAGAACGCGTGGACCAGCTTCGCGAACATCGAGAAGTCGTGGGCCTACCGCCAGGACCAGCTGCCCTCCACCCACCCGATCGCGGCCGACATCGTCGACCTGCACGCGGTGGAGGTGAACTTCGACGGCATCACCTACGCCAAGGGCGCGAGCGTCCTGAAGCAGCTCGTGGCCTACGTGGGCATCGAGCACTTCCTCGACGGGCTGAAGGTCTACTTCGGAAAGCACGCGTGGGGCAACGCCACGCTGGCGGACCTGCTGGCCGCGCTGGAAGAGGCGTCCGGGCGCGACCTGTCGTGGTGGAGTGCGCAGTGGCTCGAGACCACCGGCCTCAACTCGCTCAGCCCGCGCTACGAGGTGGCGGCCGACGGCACGTTCTCCTCGTTCGCCGTGGTGCAGACGGGCGCGAAGCCGGGCGCCGGTGAGCTGCGCACGCACCGCGTCGCGGTCGGCGTGTACGACGACGACGGCGCCGGCAAGGTCGTGCGCACCGACCGCGTGGAGCTGGACGTGTCCGGCGACCGCACCGAGGTGCCGGCGCTGGTCGGCAAGCCGGCGGGCAAGCTCGTGCTCGTCAACGACGACGACCTCACCTACTGCACGATGCGCCTCGACCCGGCGTCACTGACCACGCTGATCGACCGGATCGCCGACATCGTCGAGCCGCTGCCCCGCACGCTGTGCTGGTCGGCCGCGTGGGAGATGACGCGCGAGGCCGAGCTCAAGGCGCGCGACTTCGTGACGCTGGTGGCGCGCGGCATCCACGCCGAGAGCGAGGTCGGCGTGGTGCAGCGGCTGCTGCTGCAGGCCCAGACGGCGCTGAACTCGTACGCGGACCAGAAGTGGGCCGCTGAGCAGGGCTGGCCGGCGCTCACGGCGCGGCTGCTGGAGCTCGCCCAGGGCGCCGAAGCCGGGTCCGACCACCAGTTGGCGTTCGTGAACTCGCTGGCCGGCGGCGTGCTCGACGAGGCGACGCTGGGTGTCGTCGCGGGCTGGCTCGACGGCTCCGCGCCGCTGCCCGGCCTCACCGTGGACACCGACCTGCGCTGGCGCCTGCTGCAGGCGCTCGTGGCCCACGGCAAGGCCGGCACCGCGGACATCGCGGCCGAGCTGGCCAAGGACGACACGGCCGCGGGCCGGCGGCACGCCGAGCGGTGCCGCGCGCTGCAGCCGACCGCCGAGGCCAAGGCCGACGCGTGGCAGCGCGCCGTCTACGACGACGAGATCCCCAACGCCGTCAGCGACGCGCTCATCTCGGGCTTCTCGCACCCGGGCCAGAAGCAGCTGCTCGGCAGTTACGTCGAGCGCTACTTCGAGGTCATCGACGAGGTGTGGACACGCCGCTCCAGCGAGCGCGCCCAGCCGACCGTGATCGGGCTCTACCCGTCGTGGGCCGTCGAGCCGGCCACCGTGGCCGCGTCCGACGAGTGGCTCAAGGGCGAGCACCCGGCCGCGCTGCGCCGGCTCGTGTCCGAAGGCCGCGCCGGCATCGTCCGCGCGCTCGCCGCGCGGGAGTTCGACAGCCAGGTCTGACCGGTGGGGGCCGCCCGGGCGGCCCCCACCACCCCGCGAACGCCGAAGGGGGCCTCCTCGACAGTCGAGGAGGCCCCCTTCGGTGCGTCAGGGAGATGTCAGTGCTTCGGGTCCGGCCCGGCCTGGTCGCTCAGCATGCGCAGGGCGTTGACAAGGCCACCGACCAGGTCACCCTCCTTGAACGACGCGACCATGCTCGCCACGGCCAGGTTGGCGCCGCGGTCGGGCAGGCGGACGTGCGAGCGCTCGCCGATCACGATCTCGATCGCGCGCTGCGCGGGCGAGACCGCGAGGACCACGGCGTTGGCCGGGTCCTCGGTCGAGGCCAGCAGCTTCTCGGCTCCGGCGCGGGTGTCCTCGCCGAGGTCGCCGAGGTACACGCTGAAGGCGACGCCGGACTCGCGCGTCGCGAAGGTCAGCGCCTCGTCCAGGCGAGCGAGCTGCTGAACCGAGAACGGGCTGGTCGGCTCGGCCGGCTCGTACATCTTGGCCGCGGAACGGCGGCCACTGTTGGTGATCACCTCACCAAAGGGCAGGTCCTTCTCGGCGACATCCACGGCCGTGGCCGAGTGCGCGAGTTCACCACTTGCCACGTGCGCCTCCGGCAGCGGTCACGGTGCCCGAGGGCACCACAGAGTCCGGATCGACGGCGTGGTGACCCGCACCGACACCCTCCGGGTTGGCGGTCCACCACATCGCGGGGTACTCCCACGGCTGTCCCGGCCGGTACCGCGGCGTCCCCGAGAACTTCTTCCGCAGGGTGGCCGCACCGACCACCAAGTAGATGGCCAGGGGGATGACCGCGTAGACCAGGATCGTCTCGACAACGTTCACGCCGGTGAGCGTATCGGATGGCCCTGGTGGCCACCGCACGGCGCCGCGCCGGGACGCGACCGCTCGTCGTGTGGGAGCGCCCGTCCGCCGCTTGGCTCGCACGCGCTGGAACGTTGGGGCGAAGCCGGGCGGGCCGAAAGGTTGCAACTCAACGTACAGGCGGCCGTACCGGTCGCCCCCGTCTTGTCGGCGAACTGAAATGCTCGTAGCTTTTTCACCTGTACGGGCCTTGCGGTCCGCTCCCCAGCCCCAGCAGGTCACGCACCGGTCCCAGGAGGCCACGTCATGCAGAGCGTCCAGCCCCCCGCTCAGGCGATCATCGAGCCCATTTCGTCACCCAGCGAGACCGAATTCCTGACCGGAACGCGTGTGACGTCCGGCACAAGGGTTACCCGCGGTACTCGGGTCACTCGCGGTACCCGCGTCACCGGCGGCACGCGAGTCACGCGCGGCACTCGGGTCACCCGCGGCACGCGCGTCACCAACGGCACCCGCGTGACGGCCGGCACCCGCGTCACGAGGGGCACCCGCGTGACCCGTGGCACCCGCGTCACCAACGGCACCCGCGTCACGTGCGGCACACGGGTCACCCGCGGCACGCGCGTCACCCGGGGAACCCGCGTGACCTCGCAGGCCGACTTCGCGCTGGCCGCCTGAGAAAAGCAGGACGCGCGCACCCGGCGAAGGGCGCGCGCGTGAAGACGAAGCCACCGCGCGGGAAACGCGCGGGCAGGTTCAGCGACTCATCGGCTCGCCCCGGCCGCCGCACAGGCAGCCGGGGCGCCGACGTGTCAGAGCCTTCCGAACGGGCCTCAGGCGGTCCGTCAGGCCGCGGAACCCAGATACGGCCGCCACAGCGGGTCGGCCTCCTTGGAGTGTGCCAGGAGGCGCCAGTGCGGGCCGTGGGGCGCCCGCGGCACCACGCGCAGGCGCCAGCCCAGCTCCGAGAGGAGCTTGTCGGCCTTGCGGTGGTTGCACTTGGCGCAGCAGGCCACGCAGTTGGTCCAGCTGTGGGGTCCGCCGCGGCTGCGCGGCAGGACGTGGTCGATGGTCTCGGCCCGGCCGCCGCAGTAGGCGCAGCGGTACCGGTCGCGGTGCATGAGCCCGGCCCGGGTCAGCGGCACCTTCGCGCGGTACGGCACGCGCACGTATGTGCTCAGCCGGATCACGGACGGGACGGGCAGCGACACGGTCGCGGCGTGCAGCTCCACGCCACCCGGGTCACCGTGGACGACTTCCGCCTTGCCGCACATCACGAGCACCACCGCGCGCCGCATGGGCAACGCGGTGAGGGGCTCGAAGGTGGCGTTCAGCAGCAATACGCGACGGCGGCCCCAGGGCGGGGTCGCCGGGTCCCGGCCTCTACGCTGTCCGGGCGGACGGGAAACTCCCCCTGGTCGGGTCCCCGGCCCGGCCGGGTTCGTTCCGCCGGGTGCGGAACCTCCCGGGCAGGCGCGCAGGACCGTCTCCGGCGACTGCTCGGCCATGGCTTGGCCGGCGCCGCCGAGGGGGACGGGTTGTCGGTCTGGCACTCGACCACCTCCACCGGTGCAGGCATAGTCGACCACACATCAGCCCCAAAGTGCACGTGTGTTACGTGACGTGTCACGTGCCCGCGACCCAACATCCACTTGCCGTTGGGTGAACCGAAGCGACGGAAGGACTGTTCCACCCCGTGAACGCCGTGCTCAGCGCCCCGCCAGCGTGCATCTCCGACCCCGGCACGTGGTGCTCGCAGGTCTTTTCGATCACGCACAACGAGTGGCTCGCCGGTTCGGCGGACTGGCTCGTGACCAAGCCGCTGCGGATCATCCTGATCCTGGTTCTCGCGTTCGTGGTGCGGTATCTCACACGCCGGGTCATCAACCGCGTGACCACGCTGCCGCGCGGCGGCAGCGGCAAGCTGCCCGCCCTGTTGAGACCGCTGCGCGAGCGCGCCCCCGACGTGCTCGGCCCGGCCGTGGTGGAGCGGCGCCGGCAGCGCGCCGCGACGATCGGCTCGGTGCTGAAGTCGATGGCCACGTTCCTCATCTACGGCCTGGCGTTCATCCTCGTGCTGGGTGAGCTGGGCCTCGACCTGGCACCGATCATCGCGTCGGCGGGCATCGTCGGCGTGGCCCTCGGGTTCGGCGCGCAGAACCTCGTGCGCGACTTCCTGTCCGGGATCTTCATGATGATCGAGGACCAGTACGGCGTGGGCGACGTCGTGGACATCGGCCCGGCGACCGGCACCGTCGAGGCCGTGGGCCTGCGCATCACCACGCTGCGCGACCTGGGCGGCACCGTCTGGTACGTGCGCAACGGCGAGGTGCTGCGCGTCGGCAACTCCAGCCAGGGCTTCGCCGTGGCCGTGGTCGACGTGCCCCTGGGCTACTCCGCCGACGTCGACCTGGCCACCACCGTGCTCATGGAGGCGGCCACGAAGGCGTCCGAGAGCGAGGCGCTCGCCGCCAACGTGATGGAGCCGCCGGAGATGCTGGGCGTGGAGAAGGTCACCCCGGAGGGCATCCAGCTGCGGCTGACGGTGAAGGTGCGACCCGGCAAGCAGTGGGCCGTGCAGCGGGCCCTGCGCGCGCACCTGCTCGCCGCGCTGGAGGAGGCGGGCTTCGAGCCGCCGCTCGGCCGGTACCTGTCCGCACCGGGCGCCGACAAGTAGCCGCGGTAAGGGCAAGATGGAGGGGTGTCGACTGTGAGTGGCTCCGAACCCGCGAACCTGTACGAGGCCGTGGGCGGTGAACCGACGTTCCGGCGCATCGTCGCGCGCTTCTACCAGGAAGTGGCGACCGACGAGATCCTGCGCCCGCTGTACCCGGAGGAGGACCTCGGCCCGGCCGAGGAACGCTTCCGGCTGTTCCTCATCCAGTACTGGGGCGGCCCGCACACCTACTCCGACCGCCGGGGCCACCCGCGGCTGCGGATGCGCCACGCGCCGTTCAAGATCGGCCCGATCGAGCGCGACGCGTGGCTGCGCGCGATCCGCGTGGCGGTCGACGAGGAGAACCTGCCCGAGCCGTACCGCGAGCAACTGTGGGCCTACCTCGAGATGGCTGCCCACAGCATGATGAACAGCTTCGTCTGATGAGACGCCCGGTGGCGGGGCACCGCCGGTCCCCGGAGGACCGGCCCCGCCCGGCGTGGTGGGCCGACGCCGTCTTCTACGAGGTCTACGTGCGCTCGTTCGCCGACTCCGACGCCGACGGGGTCGGCGACCTCGAAGGCATCCGCAGCCGGCTGGGGTATCTGGAGCTGCTCGGCGTCGACGCCCTGTGGCTCACGCCGTTCTACCGCTCCCCCATGGCCGACCACGGCTACGACGTGTCCGACCCGCGTGACGTGGACCCGATGTTCGGCACGCTCGGCGACTTCGACGTGCTGCTCACCGAGGCGCACAAGCGCGGCATCAAGGTGACCGTGGACATCGTCCCGAACCACACCAGCAACCAGCACTCGTGGTTCAAGTCCGCGATGGCCGCCGCGCCCGGCAGCCCCGAGCGCGACCGCTACGTCTTCCGCGACGGCCGCGGCCCCGAAGGCTCGGAACCGCCCAACAACTGGGTCTCCGTGTTCGGCGGGCCCGCCTGGACGCGCGTGCCCGACGGGCAGTGGTACCTCCACCTGTTCGCCTCGCAGCAGCCGGATCTCAACTACGCCAACGCCGAAGTGCGCTACGACCTCGAGCGCACGCTGCGCTTCTGGCTCGACCGCGGCGTCGACGGCTTCCGCATCGACGTGGCCCACGGCATGGCGAAGCCGCCGGGCCTGCCCGACATGGACCCGCGCGCGGCCGGCTTCGGCGGTGGCGAGCACTTCGACCCGCGCTTCGACGAAGACGGCGTGCACGAGGTCCACCAGATGATCCGCAAGGTGCTCGACGAGTACCCGGACACGATGGCCGTCGGCGAGATCTGGGTGCACGACGAGGACCGCCTCGCGCGGTACCTGCGGCCCGACGAGCTGCACCTGGCGTTCAACTTCCGCCTGGTGCTCACGCACTTCGACGCCGACGCGATGCGCACCTCGATCGAGCGGTCGCTGGCCGTGCCGCGCGCGGCCGGCGCGCCCGCCACCTGGACGCTGTCCAACCACGACGTGTGGCGCACCGTGAGCCGCTACGGCGGCGGCGCGGCCGGGCTGCGGCGCGCGCGGGCCATGGCGCTCGTGGAGCTGGCCCTGCCGGGTGCGGTCTACCTGTACAACGGCGAAGAGCTGGGCCTGCCGAACGTCGAGATCCCGCCCGAGGCGATGTCCGACCCGCGGGCGCGCAGCCAGGGCCCGCAGTTCAGCCGGGACCCCGAGCGCGCGCCGATGCCGTGGGAGGGTTCGCTGCCGCCGTTCGGCTTTTCGCGCAACCCGCGGACGTGGCTGCCGATGCCGGCCGAGTGGGCGGAACTCACCGCGGAACGCCAGCTGGAAGACGCGTCGTCGACGCTCTCGCTGTACCGGCGGGCGGTCGAGCTGCGCAAGACGCACGCCGCGTTCCGCGTCGGTGACGAGCTGGAGTGGTACGGCGCGCCCGCCGGCTGCTTCGCTTTCCGCCGCGGCGGAAAGGGCGGGCTCATCTGCGCGCTCAACACGTCGGCGAGCTCGATCGCCCTGCCGCCCGGCGAGCTGCTGGTGTCCAGCGGCCCGCTCGTGGACGGCAGGCTGCAGCCGGACTCGGCGGCGTGGCTGGTCTGAGCGGGGTGAAGCGGGAAGGCTAGCCGCGGGCCCCGGCCTCGAGGCCCAGCATGGCCAGCAGGCCACGCAGGTCGTCCACGTCGCGGGCCCGGCCGGCGACGGTCCGGGCCGCCTGGTCGCGCTGGTGGCGCAGGCCCAGCTCCGCGGAGACGCGGGCTCGGGCGAACTCACTGGTGTCGGGGGACAGCGGACGACGTTCCGAGCGCATCTGGCTCCTCTGTGAAATGCAGTCGTCGAGATACAGGTGGGACGACGGCCGGCCGAGCAGCCGGCTCGGGCCTCGCGGTCGGCCGAAGACGACGCCGGCTCTGCTGCCGGCGCGCGGGAAGAACTCTCTCGACGTGACCGACGCTACACGACGTGCACCCGCGTGCACAATGAAGCACTGGTCAGTACCGGCGCCGGCCCACCTTTTGTCCACAAAGGACAGACAGTGTGGACCGGTTCCGGCCACCGCGGGCCCACCTGATCAGTGGGCTGGTGCGACCGCGTGCGACGTGGTTAACTGACCGCGGTCATATTTTGTGTTCGTGCGGTGGGCACTCCCCGCAGCCACGCTCGCAAGATGCGCGGGCGTAGTGGTTCTCCGTCACCGGAAGATCAAACCGTCGGTCTTCGACCCGGGTACCGAAGTGGTACCTCGATCGTTTTCAGTGGTGGAGACATTTATGACGCAAGGCACCGTGAAGTGGTTCAACGCCGAAAAGGGCTTCGGCTTCATCACGCCGGACAACGGCGGTGGCGACGTGTTCGTGCACTACTCCGAGATCCAGGGCAACGGTTTCCGTAGCCTGGAGGAGAACGCGCGGGTGGAGTTCGAGATCGGCCAGGGCCAGAAGGGGCCGCAGGCCACTTCCGTCACGATTCTCTGACGTCACAACGGTTTTCCGAGGGGCCGGTGCCACGTGCACCGGCCCCTCGGCCGTTCTCGGGGAACTGCCGGGAAACTCCGCCGGGAACCTTGCTGGCGAACGGTTCGTTGGCAGAGCAGGTCGTGGCCGGCCCTCGGGGGCCGGACCGCACGAACGGTGTGCGCCCCCCGCAACGACGCGTTCCCTGAACTGCCAGGGAAGCCCGGGCACACCGTCGAACCGGCCTCGGTCCTGCAGAGTGCAGCGATCGGACCAGCTCGACAGGAGCGTTCCAGCATCGACACCCCCCGCGACACCCTTCCTTCCCCTGCCCCCACCTCTTCGAGCACGGCGACCGCCGTGCGCGAACGGCCCGCACCCGAGCCCATGCTCGCCGGCCGCAAGACGGGCACCGAAGCCTTCCTCGTGAAGCTGTTCGCCGTGCTCCCCCTGCTGGCGGTCGTCGCCGCGGTGCCCCTGGCCTGGGGCTGGGGGCTCAGCTGGCTCGACATCGGCCTCGCCGTCGGCTTCTACTACCTCAGCGGCCTGGGCATCACGATCGGTTTCCACCGCTACTTCACCCACGGCTCGTTCCGCGCCCGCCGTGGCCTGCGGATCGCGCTCGCAGTGGCCGGCAGCATGGCGATGCAGGGCCCCGTGATCTCGTGGGTCGCCGACCACCGCCGCCACCACGCCTACTCCGACCGCGACGGCGACCCGCATTCCCCGTGGCGCTACGGCACCACGCCCGCCGCGCTGGCCAAGGGCTTCTGGCACGCGCACATGGGCTGGCTGTTCGACCGCGACAAGACCAACTCGCGCCGCTTCGCCCCGGATCTGCTGGACGATCCGGACATCCGCCGTGTCGACAGCCTCTTCCCCGTGCTGACCGCCGTGACGCTGCTGGCGCCGGCGCTGATCGGCGGCCTCGCCACGATGAGCTGGTGGGGCGCACTCACGGCCTTCTTCTGGGCCGGGCTCGTGCGGGTGGCGGCGCTGCACCACGTGACGTGGTCGGTCAACTCGCTGTGCCACATGATCGGTGAGCGCCCCTTCGAGGCGCGGGACCGCTCGGCCAACTTCTGGCCGCTGGCGATCCTCTCGTTCGGCGAGTCCTGGCACAACTCCCACCACGCCGACCCGACCGGCGCCCGCCACGGCGTGGGCCGCGGCCAGCTGGACACGTCGGCTCGGCTCATCTGGCTGTTCGAGAAGCTGAACTGGGCGTCTCAGGTTCGCTGGCCCCGCCCGGAGCGGCTGGCGCGAAAGCTCAAGACCGCCTGACGACGGGACGGGCACGTCGTTCCAGCCGGGCCGCCAGCTCACCCCGATCGGCGGCGGCGCGGCTGGGCGGCGTGGTCCACCCGCGGTTGTCGGAAGCCGAGACCACCTCGGCGACGAACCGGCCCACGAGGGCGGGTTCCGGCACGGCGTCTCCGCCCAGGCGCGCGACGACGAGCGGCGGCTCGGCCGGCCTCGTCTCCACGGAAAGCGTCCAGCCCTGCCGTGAGTTCCAGAGCAACATCAAGTCACGGCCGGGGTAGCGCGGCGAGCGGCGGCTCAGCGCCACGTAGGCCGTGACGGTGTCGGCGACCTCGCACGACGTCCCCTCCACGGAGACGTCCACGGCTTCGGCCACCGCGCGTACGTAGCCGACCAGCGCCCGTCTCAGCACCAGTGGGTCTTCGTGCACGGCTTCGGTTGTCAGACGATCGGGACCGGACAGGAGCATTTGTCTCCCCTCCACCGTCGGAAATGGGGCTCAGGCGGGCGAAAACGGCCTGCGGACCGCGTGCGCGCAAAAAGCCACGACAACCGGCGGTGCGGTGATCGAGGTCGCGCCGAATCGGACATCGGCGGCTCATCCGGCACCGACTCTACCCGGAGTTTCGGTCCACGGGGACCACCTAACCGCTCTGGCCTCCGTTCATTCCGCCCGAACTGTCGCCGGAATCGGCCACTGACGTGGCGATCCACGCCGCGAACAACGCGGCTTGGACATACGGAGCGGCCTCACCCACGGCTCGGCCGACCTTCGAAAAGCGCCCGGGGCGCGCGGTTTGGCCCGCCTGCTCGGGCCCCTCGGCGTCCACCGGGCGGTCGGTGCGCCACGGTGTCTGCTCGGCGCGCACCTCGGCGAGGAAATCCGCCGTCGGGTCACCGTCGGGGTCGGTCATGTCCCCACCCTCGCACCGTCGCCGGGAAAGCACCACGACCGCAAGGAAATCGCAAGAAATTCAGAAGCGAAGGGGCAATGGCAGGTACCCCTTTTCGCGCAATTCCAGACAAAGCGAACAGACAATGCGAACAGACAACCTGGCTGGAGCGAGTGTCGCGCAATCGCGCGGATTTCAGAAAAGCAGAGGCAACAACGCGTGCCTTCGCTTCAGCACCGCCCCATACCGGGCATCCAGCCGCAGCCACGAGTCCGTGGCGGTCACGCGGACCACGTCGCCGGCGATGGACGAGTCGAACAACCCCATGCCGGACAAGGCGAACAGGCAGCGCAGCTGCACCTTCACCTCGAGCTCGCCGCCGGTCACCGTCAGCACGGCCTGGTCCATCAGCGACGCCGGTGGCGTGCCGTGCGGGCCGACGTTGTCGCGGGCCAGCGTGACGCCGCGGTCGGCCAGGTCGGACACCACGCCGACCGGCAGGTCGTCCACGAGCTGCCAGCGGCCGGGCGCGGGCAGCTCCGCGTGCCAGAGCAGGTCACGCGCGGGGCCGGGATCCATGACCTCGCCGCCGGCGACCGTGAGGGCCGCCAGCAGCTCGTTGCCGGACACGGTGACGTCGGCCGGGGTCACGGTCCCCGCCACCGCGCGGGTGGCGAGGACCTCGAACGGCGTGGCCGTCCACGCTTCGACAACACCGCCGTCGGGGCGGTTGCGCAGCCGCACGGCCGTGTTGCCGTCGAGCCGCACCGCGCGGGCGACGAAGGCGCCGAGCGTGTCGCGGTCGCCCGCGTCGGGGATGCGCAGCTCAGGCATCGGCGAACACCTTCTTGAGGAACTCGGTCTCCTCGGCGGAAAGGCGCCTCGGACGCAGCTTGACGGTGTCGTACGGCGCCAGCACGGTCTCCGCCGTCACGGCCACCGGGTCCGACTCCTCGGGCCCGGTGTGCACGACGTAGGCCAGCGTGATGCTGGCCGCCTTCACCTCGGTGAGCGTGATCTCCACCCGCACCGACGTCTCGGGCGTGACCACGATCGGCGCGCGGTAGTGCACGCCGAGCTTCACCACGACCACGCCCTTGGGCAGCTCGGTCAGCCCGGCTTTCACCGCGTCGCCGAACAGCACCGGGATCCGCGCCTCTTCCAGGAGCGTCACCATGTTGGCGTGGTTGACGTGCCCGTACACGTCCATGTCCGACCAGCGCGGCCGGACGTGCGAAACGTAGGTCACCGGACCGTGCTCCTGATCTGGCGCGCCGCCACCGACAGCGTCGCGAGGTCGAGGCGCCCCGAGCGGGTGATCTCGTCGAGGGCCACGCGGGCGCGCGACAGCCGCGACGCGTTGGTCTTCTCCCACTGCGAGATCTTCGCGTCGGTCTCCACGTCCAGGTCACTGTGGCGCAGCGCGTCGAGCGTGATGGCGCGCAGCGAGCCGTACACGTCGTCACGCAGCGAGAGCCGCGCGAGGGCGTGCCAGCGGTTGCCGCGTTCGAGCTTGCTGATCTCGGTGAGCATCTTGTCGATGTCCAGGTGGTCCGAGAGCGCGTAGTACAGCTCGGCGGTGTCGGCCGGGCTGTGCAGCGCGTCGAGCCCCACCTGCTGCTCGGCCAGCTCGGCGACCTCGACCACGTCGAGCAGGCCGTAGCTGTGCAGCAGCAGCGCCACGCGGCGGGCGAGGTCGGCGGGCACGCCCTCGGCCACGAGCTTGCCGGCGTCCTCCTCCACGGACTCCAGCTCGCGGCCGCGCAGCAGGTCGCCCAGCTTCGGGCCGAGCTCCGCGACGACCGGGCCGAACCGGTTGATCTCGGCCAGCGGCGCGAGCGGCTGCGGCCGGTTGGTGAGGAACCAGCGGGCGGCGCGGTCGAGCAGCCGGCGCGTCTCCAGCACCATCGCGTCGGCGACCGCGGTGGGCACCACGTTGTCGAGCGCGTCGATCTCCGCCCACAGCTTCGGCAGGTCGTAGACGTGGGTGACCACGGCGTACGCGCGCACCGCGTCGGTGGCCGTCGCGTTCATCTCCTCCATGAGGCGGAAGACGAACGAGATGCCGCCGCCGTCGACCAGCTCGTTGGTCACGAGCGTGGTGATGATCTGGCGGCGCAGCGGGTGCTGCGCGATCGCGTCGGCGAACTGCTCGCGCAGCGGCTTCGGGAAGTACTCCGGCAGCCGGCGCGTGAACACCTCGGAGTCGACCAGCTCACTGGCCAGCAGCTCGTCCTTGAGGTCGAGCTTCACGTGGGCCAGCAGCGTCGCGAGCTCCGGCGACGACAGGCCTTCGCCCGCCTTCTCCAGCGCGCGGAACTCCGAGGAGCTCGGCAGGGCTTCCAGCTTGCGGTCGAAAGCGCCCTTCGCGACGAGCGACGACACCTGCCGCGCGTGCACCGACACCATCGGACCGGCGTGGGCCCGGCTCACGCCGAGCACCGCGTTCTGCCGGTAGTTGTCGGCCAGCACCAGGTCGGAGACCTCGTCGGTCATCTCCTCCAGCAGCGAGTTGCGCCGCGTGTGCTCGAGGCCCCCGGTGGCCACGAGGTGGTCGAGCAGGATCTTGATGTTGACCTCGTGGTCGGAGCAGTCGACCCCGGCCGAGTTGTCGAGCGCGTCGGTGTTGATCTTTCCGCCGGCGCGCGCGAACTCGATGCGGCCGAGCTGGGTCAGGCCCAGGTTGCCGCCTTCGCCCACGACCTTCACGCGCAGCTGGTTGCCGTTGACGCGGATCGCGTCGTTGGCCTTGTCGCCCGCGTCGCCGTGGGTCTCGGTCTCGGCCTTGACGTAGGTGCCGATGCCGCCGTTCCACAGCAGCTCGACCGGCGCCAGCAGGATCGCCTGGATGAGCTCCATCGGCGGCAGGTGCGTCACGCCGTCGGCGATGCCGAGCGCCTCGCGCACCTGCGGGCTGATCGGGATCGTCTTGGCCGAGCGCGGGTAGATGCCACCGCCCTCGCTGATGAGCGAGCGGTCGTAGTCGTCCCACGAGCTGCGCGGCAGGTCGAACAGCCGGCGCCGCTCCGCGAAGGACGACGCGGCGTCCGGGTTCGGGTCGAGGAACACGTGCATGTGGTTGAACGCGGCCACCAGGCGGATGTGCTCGCTGAGCAGCATGCCGTTGCCGAAGACGTCGCCCATCATGTCGCCGATGCCGACGGTCGTGAAGTCCTCGGTCTGGGTGTCCTTGCCCAGCTCGCGGAAGTGGCGCTTCACGCTCTCCCACGCGCCCTTGGCGGTGATGCCCATGGCCTTGTGGTCGTAGCCGACCGAGCCGCCGGAGGCGAACGCGTCGCCGAGCCAGAAGCCGTACTGGGCCGAGACCTCGTTGGCGATGTCGGAGAACTTCGCGGTGCCCTTGTCGGCCGCGACGACGAGGTAGCTGTCGTCGGCGTCGTGGCGCACCACGCCCGGCGCGGGGACGGTCTTGCCCTCGACGCGGTTGTCGGTGAGGTCGAGCAGGCCCGAGATGAACATGCGGTAGCACGCGATGCCCTCGGTGAGCTGCGCGTCGCGGTCGAGGCTCGCGTCGCCGGTGGGAGCCGGCGGGCGCTTCACCACGAAGCCGCCCTTCGCGCCCACGGGCACGATCACGGCGTTCTTCACCGCCTGCGCCTTGACCAGGCCGAGGACCTCCGTGCGGAAGTCCTCGCGCCGGTCCGACCAGCGCAGGCCACCGCGCGCGACCTCACCGAAGCGCAGGTGCACACCTTCCACGCGCGGCGAGTACACGAAGATCTCGAACTTCGGCCGCGGTTCCGGCAGCTCCGGCACGCCGCTCGGGTCGAGCTTGATCGCGAGGTACGGCCGCGTGGCGCCGTCCGCGTCCGTCACGTGGTAGTTGGTGCGCAGCGTCGCGTTGATCACGGCCATGAGGCGGCGCAGGATGCGGTCCTCGTCGAGGCTGGTGACCTCGTCGATCATCGCGGTGATCTCGCCGACGAGCGAGTCCTCCCGCGTCTTGCGGTCCACATCGGACAGTTGCGGGTCGCAGCGCGTCTCGAACAGGTTCAGCAGCCGCGTGGCCACTTCGGTGTGCTTGAGCACCGTGTTCTGGATGTATGCCTGGGAAAACGGGCTGCGGGCCTGCTGCAGGTAACGCGAGTACGCGCGCAGCACGGCGGCCTGGCGCCACGTGAGACCGGCGCGCAGCACGAGGCCGTTGAAGCCGTCGACCTCCGCGTCGCCGCGCCACGCCGCGTGGAACGCGCTCTGGAACCGCTCGCGCAGTGCGTCGAGCGCGACGCTGCTGGTCTCGTCGAGGTACTTCGCCTCGATGCGCAGGCCGAAGTCGTAGATCCAGCTGGCGCCGCCGTCCTCGCGGAACAGCTCGTACGGCCGCTCGTCGACGACCTCGACGCCCATGGCCTGCAGCAGCGGCAGGACCTTCGACAGCGTCACGCCTTCGCCGCGCAGGTAGAGCTTGAAGCGGCGCTCGCCCGGCTCCGCGTCGGTGGGCAGGTAGAACGACAGCGCCAGGTCGCCCTCGTCGGCCAGCGTGTCGAGCTTGCGCAGGTCGGCGAGCGCCTCGTCGGCGGTGAAGTCCTCCTTGTAACCCTCGGGGAACACCGCGGCGAAGCGCTGGCCCTGGTCGACGGCGGACTCCTCGCCCATCACGCCGATCGGCTGGCCGTCGCCCGCGCGCTCGCGGCGCTCGGCCAGGATCGCCTCGACCATGCGGTCGTCCCAGCTGCGGACCACGGTGTTGAGGCGTTCCTGGATCCGCAGCGTGTCGGGCTCGATCCGGTGCGCCGGGTCGGTGTGCACGATGAAGTGCACCTGCGCGAGCACGGTTTCGCCGATCCGCGCGCTGTACTCGAGCTGCGTGCCTTCCAGCTCCTCCAGCAGCACCTTCTGCATCGCCAGCCGCGAGCGCGTGGTGTAGCGGTCGCGCGGCAGGTAGACCAGGCAGGAGTAGAAGCGGCCATACGGGTCGCGGCGCAGGAACAGGCGCAGCCGCCGGCGGTCCGACAGCGTGATGGCGCCGGTCGTGGTGGCGTAGAGCGAGTCCGTGTCTGCGGAGAACAGATCGGCGCGCGGCCAGTTCTGCAGCACCTCCAGCATCCGCTGGCCGGAGAAGGACTCCATCGGGAAGCCGGCGCGGTGGATCACCTCGCGCACGCGCTTGCACACCACGGGGATGTCGAGCACGTTCTCGTGCAGCGCCGTGGTGGTGAACATGCCGAGGAACCGGTGCTCGCCGGTCACGGTGCCCTCGTCGTCGAACGTCTTCACGCCGACGTAGTACGGGTACACCGGGCGGTGCACGGTCGAAGGCGCGCTCGCCTGCGTGAGCACCAGCAGCGTCGGGGACAGCGCGCTGGCGTAGTCGTCCGGGCCCGCGGTGAGGCTGCGGGCGGCGAGGCTGTCCTGGCGCAGCACGCCGAGGCCGGACGCGAGGACCGCGCGCAGCGCCGGCTCGTCCGAGTCGGGGTGCGGGTTCTCGACCAGCTCGTAGCGGCGGTAGCCGAGGAAGGTGAAGTGGCCGTCGGCGAGCCAGCGCAGCAGCCGGGCACCCTCTCCGATCTGCGCGGGGTCGGGCAGCTTCGGCGGGTGCTGCTCCAGCGAATCCGCCACGGAGCACGCGGTCTGCGCCATCTTGTCGGCGTCCTCGACGACCTCCCGGACGTCGCCCAGCACCGAGGCCAGCCGGTTGTCCAGCTCACGGGCGCGGTTGGGGTCCGTGACGAGGTCGATCTCGAGGTACATCCACGACTCGGCCGCCGACATCGCCGGCGGGTTCGCCGGGTCGGCGTCGGGGTGCAGGCCCGCGAGCTCGCCCGTGACGTCGCGGCTGACCACGACGATCGGGTGGACGATGCGGTGCACCTGCACGCCGTCGCGCGCGAACTCGGCCGCCACGCTGTCGACGAGGTAGGGCATGTCGTCGGTGACCACCTGCACGACGGTGGCCTCGCGGGTCCAGCCGTCCTGCGCCGCGGTGGGGTTCAGCAGCCGGACCGCCGGGCGTCCCGGCATGCGCTGCTTGGCCAGCTGCAGGTGCGAGCGCACCGCGCCGACGAGCGCCACGGGGTCGTCACCGACGATCTCCTCCGCCGGGATGTGGCGGTAGTACAGGCGGATCAGGTCACCGATCTCGGGCGCCAACGCCGCGGCGGCGTCGATCAGCTCGTCCCGGAGCTGTTCCGGGCTGGCCGAGCGACGCAACGCGCCGACCTCGGCACCGACATCTGTTCCGGGCGGGGACGAGACTCCCGTCGAGCTCATGTGAGGCAACTCTCCAGTTTCGAGATCGAGACGCGTCCGTCACCACAACGTGGCGGACACCCCCACACTAATCCGACCCCGCCGGGCCCGTGACAAAGACCAGGAGTTGTCCAGACTTACGTTTGCCTTACAGGACGAGGACTTTCGGCGTTGATCGGTTCAGCTACCCGGGAGTCGGGTGATACCCGTTCAGGGGGAATCCCTTGGCCCTGGGCGCGCCCCGGGTCCGCCCGAGGTGTCCGGTGGTGCCGGACCGGGTTCGTGATCGGTTCAGTCCGCGAGTGGCCGCGCGGAAGCGGGCGGCCAAACCGGAAAAGGTTGCCTTCCGGCACTGCGAGGATTCCCACACCGGAACCGCCCGGACGGGCGACGGTCGCGTCGTCATCCGACGGGACGGTGCCCCGAAGCCGGCGTCGTCAAACCCGTGGAACTCATCGGGTTTCGGGTACGCGAAAGGTGCGGTGCACGGACCGGGATTTCGGCGACGGCCTCAGTCGCCGTTGCGCTTGCGCTCGCCCGACGCGTGCCCGTTGACCGGACGGCGCTGCTTGTCGTCTTCCGAGCCCAGCCGCTTCACCAGCGCGGCGGCACTCGCCGTGCCGGCCTGGTGCTCGGCCAGCGCGCGGGCCAGCAGCTCGGCCAGCCCGGCGTCCGGCGGCGGCTCGTCCTCGGCGATCGCGCGGGCGTAGCTCTCCGGGAACGGCTGCGACGTCGGCGTCCACGAGTCGAAGTCCTCGAGCGGGTCCAGCGCCGGCGGCATCCGCAGCCGCGGCAGCCACGGGTCCACGGCTTCCTCGGACACCTCTTCGGCACGCGGGGCCGGCGCCAGGTCCGGAGTCTCGCGCTTCCACGGCGGGTCCGTCACGTCGGAGACGGCCTCGGGCTCCTCGGTGCGCGCGGTTTCCTCGCGCGCGGCGGCCTCGTCCGCGCGTCGGCGACCGCCACCACCGCCGGCGGAGATCCCCAGGCGGTCCAGCACGGACCGGGCCGCGACAGACCCGTGTTCCGCGTCGTGCCGGGTCTTGCGGCCGCGGGAGACCTCGTCGCGGCGGGCGCGTTCCTCGCGGGCCCACTCGTCGCTCTCCCAGAGCGGCGCGGCGGGCTCGTCCGCGGGCGCGGGGGCCATCGGCAGCTCGGGCAGGATGTCCGACAGGTCGGGCAGCGACAGGCCCGGCAGGTCCTCGGCCACGGCCGGGGGCCGCGGCGCCGGCGCTTCGCGCACGACCTCGGCGACGGGTTCCGGCTTCGGCTGGGGAGCCGGCGCGGCTTCGGGCTTCTTGAACGGCTTGACCCAGCCCGGCAACGCCGCCGGCCGCTCGGGTGCCGCGCGGCGGCCGGTTTCCGCAGGAGCCGGACGCGAAGACGAGTGCAACCCGTTCACGGGCCGCTTGACCTGCGGTGCGGGCGGCTCGGCGACGCGCGGTCGCTCCGGAGCCTCGGTGCGCGGCGCGGACAGCGTGAAGCGAGCGACCTGATCGGCCGGGGCCTCGGTGCGCTCGGCGCGCACCACGGGTTCCGGCTCGTCGCGGATCACCGGGATCACCGACGTCCGCTCGGCCTCCGACTCCGCGGCCGCTCGCCCGAAGGACCACGTCGGCGTCTTCGGCCCGGATTTCTCCGGCTTGCGAACGGGTTTCTCCGGCACCGAACCGGCCGCGCGCACATACGTCGTCTCCGCCGGAGCGGCCGGCCGCGGCTGTATTTCCGGACGCGCCGGGGTTTCCGCCCGCGACCGGGTTTCCTTCTGCGGCTGGGTTTCCTTCGGCGGCTGGGTTTCCTTCGGCGGCGGGGTTTCCTTCTGCGGCTGGGCTTCCGCACGCTGGGCCTTCGCCACGGCCGGCTTCGCGGCGGCCGGCTCCGGAGCGCTCGGCTCGGCGGGGACGGCCCGGATCAACGCCGTCGTCTCGACGTCGCGCACCGGCGGCTCGACGGCCATCGGCACCGGACGGCCCCCCTGCGGCGCCGACCGCGCGATCACGTCGTCGAGGTCCAGCGGCGCCACCGTGTCGGCGCCGAACTCGCCCGCGAGCAGGCCACACGCCTGGCGACGCGCCCGTGAGTGGACGTGTTCCGCCGCGCGCGAGCGGTGCAGGCACGCGATGGCTTCCTCGGCGCTGCCGAACCGCTCCTCGATCTGCGCCAGTTCGAGCCACAGCCGCGAGGTGACGGCGGGCAGCCCGTGGCGATCGGTGCTCGCCACGGCTTCGCGCACCAGCTCTGACGCCGCGTCGCCGGCACCGGCAGGCAGGTGGATCCGGGTGGCCACGGCCAGCCGCAGCCACGCCGTGGGCGCGACCCCCGCCGCACGCACCGGCTCGTTCAGCATGGGTTCGGCGATGTCGAACGCCATGTCGGTGTCGCCGCGGTCGAGCAGCGTGCTCACGAGCTGCAGCACGAGCCGCACGCGCACGAGACCGCCGTCGTCGCCGGGTTTGTCCAGCTTCTCCAGGAAACCGAGGCCGGTGCGGGCGGCGTCGGCGGCCGCGGTGAGGTCACCGTGGCGGCGCCGGTGGGCCGCCGCGCCGTTGCGCAGCAACGCCCGCACGAGCAGCCGGGTGTCGGCGTCGAGCGACTCGTCGGCGACCACCAGCTTGTCGGCCTCCACGAGCACGCGGTCCAGCTCCGGCTTGCGGCCGAACTGCGCGAGGCAGCCCACGAGGTGGCACAGCGCCTCCGCGCGGTGCACGGCCGAAACCGCGGGTTCCGACAGCACGGGCCGCAGTGCCGCGAGCCCGGTCAGCGGCGTGCCGAGGCTGCGCGCGCACACGGCCAGGTCGATCCGCAGCCGCGCGGCCGTGTCGGTGTACCCGGCGTGCTCCGCGGCCCGCAGGGCGGCGACGGCGCGCCCGACGGTCGACGTGCGACCGCCGAGGCGTACTCGCGCCGCGACCACGAGGCTTTCGGCGCGGATCCACTGCTCGTCCGCGCCCGCGGCCTCGGCGAGCGCGGCCGCGCGCTCGCCGAGCACCAAGGCGAGCTCGGGCGCGCGCAGGTGCAGCGCGTCCGCCCGCTCGATCAGCCGCCCGAGGTCGGAGAGGGTCGCCCCGCCGGCAGCAGCGAGCCGCCCGCCCGCGGGTGCGGGCGAGCTCGACCGGTTGTGCCTGCTGGCTTCCACTCCCGCCCCCGGCGTCAGTCGCGGGTCAGCTTGCGATGGGTGACCCGGTGCGGCCGCGCCGCTTCGGCGCCGAGGCGCTCGACCTTGTTCTTCTCGTAGCCCTCGAAGTTGCCCTCGAACCAGAACCACTTCGCCGGGTCTTCGTCGGTGCCTTCCCACGCCAGGATGTGCGTGGCGACCCGGTCGAGGAACCACCGGTCGTGGGAGATGACCACGGCGCACCCGGGGAACTGCTCCAGCGCGTTCTCCAGCGAGCCCAGGGTTTCCACGTCCAGGTCGTTGGTCGGCTCGTCCAGCAGGATCAGGTTGCCACCCTGCTTGAGCGTCAGTGCCAGGTTCAGCCGGTTGCGCTCACCACCGGAGAGCACGCCCGCCGGCTTCTGCTGGTCCGGACCCTTGAAGCCGAACGCGCTCACGTACGCGCGCGAAGGCATTTCGGTCTGCCCGACGTGGATGTAGTCGAGCTTGTCCGACACGACCTCCCACACCGTCTTCTTCGGGTCGATGCCGGCGCGGTTCTGGTCCACATAGGACAGCTTGACCGTCTCGCCGATCTTGACCGTGCCGCCGTCCGGCTCCTCGAGCCCCACGATCGTCTTGAACAGCGTGGTCTTGCCGACGCCGTTGGGGCCGATCACGCCGACGATGCCGTTGCGCGGCAGGTTGAACGACAGCCCGTCGATGAGCACGCGGTCGTCGAAGCCCTTGCGCAGCTTCTCGACCTCGACCACGACGCTGCCCAGGCGCGGGCCCGGCGGGATCTGGATCTCTTCGAAGTCGAGCTTGCGGTGCTTGTCGGCCTCCGCCGCCATCTCCTCGTAGCGGTCGAGGCGCGAGCGGGACTTCGTCTGGCGGGCCTTGGCGTTGGACCGCAC
This sequence comes from Amycolatopsis sp. NPDC049253, assembly GCF_040678995.1. Lineage (NCBI taxonomy): Bacteria > Bacillati > Actinomycetota > Actinomycetes > Pseudonocardiales > Pseudonocardiaceae > Amycolatopsis > Amycolatopsis sp. NPDC049253. The sequence continues at coordinate 225,531 of NZ_JBFAQX010000011.1, forward strand.
CCATTCGAGCTCGGTCTTGAGGCGCTTGGCGAGCTTCGCGTCCTTCTTGCCCTGGACCTCGAGGCGCTCGCGCTTCTTCTCCAGGTAGGTGGAGTAGTTGCCCTCGTAGCCGACGACGCGGCCGCGGTCGAGCTCCATGATCCACTGGGCCACGTTGTCCAGGAAGTACCGGTCGTGGGTCACGGCCAGGACGGCGCCGGCGTAGTTCGCGAGGAACTGCTCCAGCCACAGCACGCTTTCGGCGTCCAGGTGGTTGGTGGGCTCGTCGAGCAGCAGGAGGTCGGGCGCGGACAGCAACAGCTTGCACAGCGCGACACGGCGGCGCTCACCACCGGAGAGGTGGTCGACGGGCTCGTCCGGCGGCGGGCAGCGCAGGGCGTCCATGGCCTGCTCGACGGTGGAGTCGAGCTCCCACGCGTCGGCGTGGTCGAGCTCCTCCTGGAGCTTGCCCATCTCCTCCATGAGCTCGTCGGTGTAGTCGGTCGCCATCTGCTCGGCGATCTCGTTGTACCGGTCGAGCTTCTGCTTGGTCTCGCCGAGGCCCTCCTCGACGTTCTGGCGGACGGTCTTCGTCTCGTCCAGCTGCGGCTCCTGCATGAGGATGCCGACGGTGGCACCCGGCTGCAGGAACGCCTCGCCGTTGCTGGCCTGCTCGATCCCCGCCATGATCTTGAGAACGGTGGACTTACCGGCACCGTTCGGCCCCACCACGCCGATCTTGGCGCCGGGGTAGAACGCGGTGCTGACGTCGTCGAGGATGACCTTGTCCCCGACGGTCTTGCGCACCTTCTTCATGGTGTAGATGAACTCGGCCATGAAAGCGATCGTAGAGTGGCCCGATCCGCGCCCTGACGGCGGTCACCACCGCGCTACCGAGGGTCATGCCCACATCACGCGGACGACATCATCAACGCGGTCATTCCGCCCGTTTGCCGTCGGCCAGGTTCTTGAGCATCGCGTTGTAGGCGGCCAGCTCTTCGCCACCGGTCGTCTCCTCGCGGCGGTCCTTCCGCTTGGCCTCGCGCTCGTCGGCGCGCGCCCACTGCACCAGCAGCGCGATCAGCACCAGCAGCACGGGCACCTCGCCCGCGGCCCACGCGATGCCCCCGCCGAGGCGCTGGTCGGTGAGCAGGTCGCCGACCCACGGCAGGCGAAGTGACGTGTAGAACTCCTGGCCGATCACGGCCTGCATGTTCATGAGGATCACGCCGAAGAACGCGTGGAACGGCATGGCGGCGAACATCATCCCGAGCCGCCCCACCGGCGGGATCTTGCGCGGTGCCGGGTCGACGCCGATCACCGGCCAGTAGAAGACGTAGCCGGCGAGCAGGAAGTGGGCGTTCATCGCCAGGTGCGCCCAGTGGTAGTTCAGCGCGGAGTCGAACAGGCCGGAGAAGTACAGCGCGTAGAACGAGCCGACGAACAGCAGCAGCGCGACGATCGGGTGCGTCAGGAACCGCGACACCGGTGAGTGCACGGCCGCCAGGAGCCACTCACGCGGGCCCGGGGGCGCGCCGGCGCCGGCGGTCGGCAGGGCGCGCAGCGCGAGCGTCACGGGGCCGCCCAGCACCAGCAGCACGGGCACCACCATCGACAGCAGCATGTGCGTGCCCATGTGCACGCTGAACATCGCCGGCGAGTAGCGGCCGATGCCCGACGACGTGGCGATCAGGAGCACCAGGCAGCCGGCGAGCCACGCGACGATCCGGCCGGTGGGCCACGAGTCGCCGCGCTTGCGCAGCCGTCGCACCCCGGCGAGGTAGAGCCCGGCCAGCACGATCGCGGCGGTGCCGTAGACCAGGTCGAACCGCCAGTCGGTGAGCAGGCGCCAGAAGGTGGGCGCGCCGTCGAGGTTGTAGCCGATCAGCAGCTCGGTGGTCGAGGGCTGCGTGACCGCGTCGGCCGGAGGTGGTGTGCGGGCGAGCCCGGACGCGATGCCGAGCGTCACGAACATGATCAGCACCTCGACGGCCGCCAGCCGCAGCAGCTGGCCACCGCCCTTGCCGTCGACGAGGTCGCGCACGCCGCGCTGGCGCTGCTGGTGGCCGAACACGCCGAGCAGCAGCAGCGCGACGACCTTCGCGACCACGAGCAGGCCGTAGTCGGTGGTGAACAGGTCGCCGAGATTGATGCGCACCAGCGCGTTGATCACACCGGAGATCGCCATCACGACCCAGCAGACCAAGGCCAGCTTGGAGAACCGCCGCGCGGCCAGCGACAGGTGCGCGCCCCGGCGCCAGCCGAGGGCCAGCACCGCCACGAGCCCGCCGACCCACAGCGCGGCCGCGATCAGGTGGAACAGCAGGCTGTTGGTGGCCATGTCGTGCGAGCCGCCGCTCGCGGAGTGACCCGTGACGGCGACCGGGACCAGGCCCGCGACGGCCACGAAGAACAGCACGGCGGTCCAGCCCCACGTGAGCACGAGCCGGCAGCCGAGCGCGAGCAGCACCGCGATGAGCGCCGTCCACAGCCACGCCTTGGGCTGCTCGATCGCGTCGACGAGGTCCAGGAGCGTCTGGGGGGAAAGGACTTCGAGGAACGGCTTGCCGGCTCCGTCGGCCGCGGTGAAGGCCACCGAGAGCAGTGACGAGACGAACCAGACCCAGGCGGCGATGCCGGCCGCGCGCACGGCGGCGTAGCCCTCGGGCGCCAGCGTGCCGGACTTCTGCGGCGGCACCAGGAAGGCAGCCAGCAGCAGAGCGCCGACGCAGACCACGGAGGCGGCTTCGGCGAGCACCCGGACGACCGTGATGCCGTACCGCGTGACCAGCCCCGGGTCGGGCAGACCGGCGATCAGGTACCCGGCGCCACCGGTCAGCGCCACGAGCCCGACCGCGACGACGGCGGCGAGCACCACGCCCACCGAGAGCAGCGGCAGCACACTGGTCCTGCGTCGCGCTGCCGGTTCGGGTTTCGTCACTGCGTCGGTGCTCACCGTTCGAGATTAGGCCGGTCTCGTTTTCCGCGGCACGGGGGTGCGGCCAGGCATGATGGTTTCGTGCGGATCATCCTGCTGCGTCACGCCGAGTCCCTTGGGAGCGTCGACCAACTCGCCTACACGCGGATCCCGGACCACGCGATCCCGCTGACGGAGACCGGCCGGGCCGAGGCGGTCACGACGGGGCCGGTGATCAAGGAACTGCTGCGCGGGGAGCGCCCGGCCGTGTACGTGAGCCCCTACCTGCGTACCCGCGAGACGCTGCGGTTGCTGGACATCGAGAGCGACTGCGACCGCGTGGTGCAGGAGCCGCGGCTGCGCGAGCAGGACTGGGGCAACCTGCAGGACCCGCAGGACCAGGAGGTGCAGCGGCAGCGGCGGCACGAGTTCGGGCACTTCTTCTACCGGCTGCCCTTCGGCGAGTCGGGCGCCGACGTGGACGACCGCGTGGCCGGGTTCCTGGCCGAGCTGCTGCACAGTGGCGGAACTCACCCGCGCAGCGTGCTGATCGTGTCCCACGGACTCACCTTGCGGCTGCTGTGCCGCCGGTTGTTCGGCTGGAGCGTGGACCTGTTCGAGTCGCTGTCGAACCTGCGCACGTGCGAGCACCGGGTGCTGGAGCACGACGGGGACAAGTGGTCGCTCGACCGGCCGTTCGGGCAGTGGCGCGAGTCACCGGACGGGGAGACCCAGGGCTAGGTCCTCGCGCCGGCGCGCGCGGGCCGCGACGAGGGCGGCCGGCACGATCAGCGCCGCGATGAGGCCGACCACCACGAACGACACGGAGTAGGACGTCGCCTGCGCGATGCCGCCGATCATCGGCGGACCGGCGAGGAAGCCGGAGTACGCGATGGTGCTGACGAAGGCCAGCTCGCGTTCGCCGCCTCCGCCGTCGGCGCGTTTCCCGGCGCTGCCCGCCAGGCTGAGGGCCAGCGGGAACGCCGCGGCGAGGCCGGCGCCGGCGAGCGCGAAGCCGACGTACGCGAAGGCTGCCGGTGTGAACATGGCGGTGCAGACGAGACCGATCGCCGCGACCCCCGCGCCGACGGCGAGGGAACGGGTGGCGCCGAAGCGTTCCTGGCTCCACGCGCCGCCGAGCCGGGCGAGCGCCATGGCCAGCGAGAACCCGGAGTAGGCCAAGGCCGCCGCGCCCTGGCCGACGCCGTGGGCGGTGACCATGAGCAGGGCCGACCAGTCGGAGCTCGCGCCCTCGGCGATCGCGGAGCACAGCGCGACGGCCGCGAGCAGCCACAGGGCGGGCCGGCGGATCGGCGCCTTCCCGCGTTCCGGTGGTGTCGTCTCCTTCGGCGGCCGGTCTCCCGGCACGGCCTTGAGCACGGCGACGAGCACGAGGAGAGCGGCCACGGCGGCCACGGAGAGGTGCCGCGCGGGCGACCAGCCGTGGCCCGCGGCCAGCCCCGCGAGCAGGGAGCCGGCGAGCGCACCGAAGCTGAAGCCGGCGTGCAGCGTCGGCATCACGGCGCGGCCCGTGCGGCGCTCGACGGCGACGCCCGCGATGTTCATGGCGACGTCGAGGGATCCCACGCCCGCGCCGAGCACGAACAGGGCGCCGGCGAGCAACGGCACGTTCGGCGCGAACCCGACGAGCACGAGCGCGACGGCGGCCACCACGGTGCTGCCCGCGACGGCCGCACGGGCACCCACGCGTTCGGTGATCCGGCCGGAAACCGGTGCGGCACACAGCATCCCGACGCTCGCGCCGAGCAGCGCGAGCCCGAAGACGCCCGGCACGGCGTGCACGTGGGCGGCGATGGCGGGCGTGCGCGGGGCCCACGAGCCGAGGGCCGCTCCATTGAGCGCGAAGACCGCGAACACCGCCGTCCGGTCGCGCATCGCCGCCTGCCTCTCTGCCGGGAGCCCTTGGCCCAGAATGACTTAAGCGCTTCAGAGGGTCAAGGCCGCGCTATGCTCCGCCGATGACGAGCACCCGGCGCCGGCGGCCGACGCTGGACGACGTCGCCGAGGCGGTCGGGGTGTCCCGCGCGACCGTCTCGAACGCCTACAACCGGCCTGACCAGCTGTCCGCGCAGCTGCGGGAGCAGGTGCTGCGCGCGGCCAAGGAGCTGGGCTACCCCGGGCCGAACCCGACGGCGCGCAGCCTCGCCACGAGCCGGACGGGCGCGATCGCATTCCTGCTCGACGCGTCCCTTTCGGCGGCGTTCTCGGACCCGGCGTTGTCCATCACGCTCGACGCGCTCGCGAAGGCCGTGGAGCCGACCGGCCACGCGCTGCTGCTGTTGCCCGGCGGCGAAGTGCACGGCGGGCCGCCGGCGGAGCGCGTGCTGGCGGCGCAGGCGGACATCGCCGTGGCCTACTCGCTGGCCGACGGCAGCCCCGCACTGGCGGCGGTGCGCGACCGCGGGCTGCCGCTCGTGGTGATCGACCAGCCCCTGCTGCCCGGCACCGCCCGCGTCGGCTGCGACGACCGTGGCGGGGCCGCGCTGGCTGCGCAGCACCTGCTGGAGCTGGGGCACCGGCGTTTCGCGATCCTGTCCGCACCCCGGCTGTCGCCCGACGGCCCGTCCGGCCTGGAGTCCGCGCGGGCGAGCTCGTTCCACGGGACGCGCGAGCGCCTGGCGGGCTACCTCTCGACGCTTTCCGCGGCGGGCGTGACCGACGTCGCGGTGTCCGAGGCGCCGTGGCTGTCGGCGGACACCGCCCGGGCGAGCGCGGCGGAGCTCCTGACCGGCACACCCCGGCCGACAGCGCTGCTGTGCATGTCCGACCAGCTCGCGCTGGCCGCCGTCGCCGCCGCCCGGCAGCTGGGCCTGCGCGTGCCGGACGACGTCTCGGTGGTCGGCTTCGACGACACCCCCCAGGCCGCCTGGGCGGAGCCGCCGCTGACCACCGTCCGCCAGGACCTCGCCGGCAAGGGCCGCACCGCGGGTGAGCTGATTCTGCACCTGATGTCCGGCGGGAATCCGCCTCCGCCGGTAGTCCTTCCGGTGTCGTTGATCCGCCGAAACAGCACGGCCGCCGTTTAGCAATACCGTTCACCGATCTGTGGACAACTCGCGCCGTTCGAGCGACGGAATACTACTTGTCCACAGACGTAGGAATGCGGGCAGACAAACCCACCCCCACCCGCCATCGTGGAAACCACACATTCCGCGGCGGCCCACTCCGGCCGCCACCGAGGGGGGAGTTCCCACGATGTTCCGACGCCTGCTGCCGAAGCTGCCCACGTTCCCCGGCCACCCCGGCCGGCCCACGACCCCGTCCCGCCTGCCCGGCCTGCCCGCACGCCTGCCGCGCGTCCTGCTCCTGGCCACGGCCGGCTTGCTGGCGGGGACGGGGATGGCCTCTGCCGCGCCTTCTGGCCCGGCCGCTTCTACTGTGCCCCTGGTGCAAACCGCTTCTGCTGCGCCTTCATCGCAGGCCGCTTCCGCTGTGCCTTCGCTGCAGGCCGCTTCTGCCGCACCTTCAGCCCACCCTGCGGCTCCGTCAGCCCACCGCGCCACCCACGCCTCCCCGGCGGCCGACCACCTCACCCCCGCCACTCCCGGCTCGGCCCTCACCATTCCCTCCGCTACCACCACTCCGGACCCGGCCTGCACCGTCGGCGAACTGTGCCTGTGGACCGCCGAAACCTACTCCGGCACCACTCAGCACTACGACCTCCGCACCGCCAATCCCGAAGACTGCATTCCCCTGCCCGAGGGATTCGAAGGGCATTCCTTCGTCAACCGCCTGACCCGCGACGTCACCGTCTACCAAAGCGAAGAATGCACGACCGAGGGAGACTTCACCACCTACCCGGGTGGCGGCACTTACGTTCCGCAGTCCCCCTTCGTCGTGCGCGCCATCAAAATCTGGAACTGACGCCACCACCGCACCCCGGGGCTCCGGCACCCCGCCCGCCACCCCGGGGGCGCACCCACCCGACTCACTCACCCGCGGGCCACAACCCGCCTTGCCCACCCACGGGCGCACCCACCCGACTCACCCACCCGGGAACCACAACCCGCCTTATCCACACCGGGGGCACCCACTCTTCGCCCCTCACAGCGCACTCACCCCGACTGGCTCGCCCGGGGCGCACCCACCCGACTGGCTCGCTCGGAGCGCACTCACCCCACCCTGCCCACCCGGGGCGCGCTCACCCGCCTTGACCACCCCACCGCACCGCACCGCGCTCCCAGCTGCCTTACCCAACTCCGCGATCCCGCGCCTCCACCAGATTTGCCCACGCCACCGCGCACTCACCGACGAGATCACCTGAGGCGGACTCCCAACCAAGGAGTCGACTCCGAGGCAACCCACCCACGTCACTCACCACGGGGCGCGAGCGAGCCCACCCCGCGACACCCACCCGACTCACTCACCACCGGGCACTCCAACCAGCGAGCCCACTCCGCGACGCCCGCATCTCCACCGGCCTTGACCGCCTCGGAGCGATCGCACCCTGCTCGCCCGCCATGGCGGCACTCACACCACCGTGCCCGGGGGCCGTCCGACTCCCCTCACCTGCCCTCGACCACCTGACCGGGACCGGCTGATCGGCCATCCCGCGGCCCCCACCGCGCCGCCCCACCGATCACCGGCCCCCGGGGCCGTCCCCGAACGGCCCCACCCCCGTGGGCGCGCCACCTTCCCCGTGTCCAGCGCGCCCACGGGGCCCTCCCCGGTCCCCGCCGCTGTCCCGGCCCTCCGCCGGTCCGGATCCGCTCCGGCCGCAGGTACCGGCCATTCCCATCACCGGCCGGCAACCGAGGCTCCGATTCCCCCTCTCTGCCCCTGCCAGCCAGTTCCCAGCCCAGCCCACGCAAACTCACGTCGCCGCGCCCTGCCCCGGCTGCGCCAAGCCCCGATCCCGACCGCCACCCACTGACCTGCGGCGCCCCCGCCCCCGATCCCCACCACTGTGCAGTGCCGACCCGCGTCGCAACTCTCCGTCAGCCCCGAGCCCGCTCACCCTGGCCGCGATCGCACTGGGTCCCCGATGCGCCACCTTTACCGCCACCAGCCACCTACGCCTCAATCGCCCCCCGTCTCGCTCCCATGCGCCCCGATCGCGCACCCCGCCCGCCCCCCACAGCACCGCACCTCGTTGGCCGGCGAGCTCCCAGCCGCCCACCCGCAGCGGCCTCCGTCGATCACCCTGATCGGTTTCGCCCCGCCGCAGCCATCCCGGCGCGGCAGCCCGGTGCGCCGACAAGCCCACCCCATTCATCACCACTGGCCGAAGTCCCGACCCGCCCCGCGAGGAACTCCCCATGCACCCCGGCACCCACTCACCGACCTGCCGAAACCACAGCCAGCGCCACCCCGCCGAGACCCCTCCCGCGAGATCGTGGCGATCCCACCCATTCGAGCGGGATGTCGTGGGTGGGCAACAGCCGCGGGGGAAGCCCGGGGCGCCTGGTGAACCGCTGGTGAACGCGCCGCCGCCGGACTTTCGTGGCCGCGGGCAAGATCACCCGCGCGGGGGCCGGGCGGCGGCGCGGCATCCGGCGAATCCGGCGAACGAGACCTGAAACGATTCGACGGTGTCGAACGATCGAGAGGATGGCGACGACTAAGCTGCCGGTGCTGGAGATCGGCAACCGTCGTCGACCCGGGCCCTCGTAGCTCAGCTGGATAGAGCAAGAGCCTTCTAATCTCTAGGTCGCAGGTTCGAGTCCTGCCGGGGGCACCACCAGCGGAAATGCCGCGCGCGGTCAGCGCGCGGCATCCGCCGGCGCCGAGAAATCGGCGCTACGTCACGGGTCGCGTCGACGAGGTCGAGAGCGCCCACTGTGGACGGCCCGCCCGGGCCGTCGATCTTCCACACGACCGGACGCCGGATCGCGCAGCGGCCGAATGGGCCAACAGCTCCGGGCCGAGTTCCACTTGAGACACGCTTGTTATCTGGCGCCGCCACGCGGAATGCGCGACGGAGCGGTCACGCGCAGCCACAACAACCCCATCGAGGACCCCGTGGACCACAACGAATCGCGAAACCGCAGGCGCGCCGGGAACCGAGTGGCGCGCGCGTTGTTCGACGAGGCGCGGCGCGCCGGGCTCGTGCGGCGGCACCTGCTCAAGCTGCGCTACCTCGCCGATCACCCACAGCAGCACGGCGAAAACCCGGCCGCGCCGTTCCCGGTCGGCGGCACACCGTGCCGACCCCGCCGGACACCACCCGCAGTTCAGCTGGTGTTCGACTTCGCGCCGGAAGTAGAACCGAACAACGACAGGACAACCACCGGACAGTCCACATCGGACGCTGCCTGACGCCCGACCGTAGGCGAACCGTATCTTCGAGTGACGAAAGGAGAGGCCGTGGACGTCGAGCAGGTGCGGAACGCCGCCGTCGAACCGTACGTGGACGGGGTGCCGGTGCTCAGGGTCGTCGACGTCGTCGGGCGGCGGTCCGGCGAGTCGCGGCCGGTGGCGCTGAACGTGACGGAGCTGCGCGGCCGGCAGTACGTCTGCGCGCCCGACGGCCGCGGCTGGGTGCGCAACCTGCTCGCCGCCGGGTACTGCCGTGTGGAGCGCGACGGACCCGAAGGCCGGGACACCGTCCGGCGCGTCCGGCCCGTCGGCGAGGAAGAAGCACCGCCCGTGCTCCAGGCCCAGGCCGCGCACTTCCCGGACGGCCGGCCCACGACCGTGCTCCGCCTGGATCTCCTGGACTAGCCCGAGCAGTTTAGGTGATGCACGTCATCTATCACTCTCAAATAGATGAGGTACATAATCTAAACAAGGAGATCGACCCAGCCGAAGGAGTCCCGGACATGTCGCAGACCATCACCCCCAGCCAGCTGACCGCCCCGAACCTCACCGTCGAGGCCGGCAACGGCGTCACCTACGCCTACCGCCGCTTCGGCAACACCGAGCGCGACGTGCGCCCGCTCGTGTTCCTGCAGCACTTCCGCGGCAACCTCGACAACTGGGACCCGCAGCTGGTCGACGCGATCGCGGCCGAGCGCGAGGTGATCCTGTTCGACAACACCGGCGTCGGCGGCACCTCGGGCGCCACCCCGCGCACCGTCACCGCCATGGCGCACGACGCGCTGGCGTTCCTCGACGCGCTCGGGCTCACCGACGTCGACGTGCTCGGCTTCTCGCTCGGCGGGTTCGTCGCGCAGGAGCTCACCCTCATCCGGCCCCTGCTGGTGAATCGGCTCGTGCTCGCCGGCACCAGCCACGAAGGCGGCCACGGCTTCCACACCTGGACCGGCGAGACCGGCACCGCCGCCAAGTCCGACGAGCCCGGCGCCGAGCACCTGCTGCACCTGTTCTTCGCGAAGACCCCGACCGGCGTCGCGAAGGGCTGGGAGTTCGTGCAGCGCATCTTCACCCGCACCGAGGACCGCGACGAGGGCGTCTCGCTCGCCACCCGCGACGCGCAGCTCGACGCGATCAGCGCCTGGGGCATCCCGGACCCGAGCCGCGCCGCGCGCCTCGCCGCCATCACGCAGCCGGTGCTGGTCGCCAACGGGGACAACGACATCATGGTCCCCACGCCCAACTCGAAGGTCCTGGCGGACCACCTGCCCAACGCCCGCCTCGCGATCTACCCGGGCGCCGGTCACGGCTTCCTGTTCCACTACGCCACCGAGTTCGCCGGTGACGTCAACGCCTTCCTCGGCTGACCCTCCACAACGGACAATGGTCCGGCACCCCCGTGCCGGACCATTGTCGTGCGCTCAAACAAAAATCCACAACGGACTCACTCGTGCGAGGTCTCGACCACCCGCCGGCGCGCGGCTTCCAGGATCTCGTCGGACAGCGGATCCCCCGCCGTCCCCCGGGCCAGGTACAGCGCGCCCACCAACGTCGCCAGCGTCGCCATGTGGTCCTCCCGCGTCGCGGACCCGCCGTCGAACTCGGCGAGCACGTCGAGGAACAACCGCACGCCGTCGGCATACGACTTGCGCAGCGGGCTCCCCTGCTCGTCCCGCGCCGCCTCACCGCCGAGCGCCGTCGCCGGGCAGCCTTCGCCAGGCGTGTCCCGGGACTCCTGCGACAAGTACGAAGCCGCCAGCTCCGCGCGACGCTCGCTCACCGGGGCCTCGGGGATCTGCCGCAGCTGCGCCGCCAGCTGCTCGAACGCCTCCGCCGCCGCCTCCCCGGCCAGCGCCTCCTTCGACGCGAACTGCCGGTAGAACCCGCCCTGCGTGAGGCCCACTTCACCCATCAGCTCGGCCACGCTGACACCGCCGACGCCCCGCTCACGGAACAGCCGCGCGGCTGCCGTGACGACCTCGCTGCGGTGCCGATCGGCCTCGGCTCGCGACACGCGTCCCATGCGTCCTCCTCAGGGAAACCTTCCCCCATGATATATGACAACCGTCATCTTTTCGCCGTGGAGGACCGTGACGCCCGCGACAGCCCCAACGGGCCCCGGCGACGGCCCCCATGACACGTTGGGGTGACTGAAGGGGTGGAACCACCGGAATCCGGGCATTTCCCGAAAGCGGAAACCCCGCATTCGAAGAAAGGACGGCGAAGATGAAAACCCGAATCGCTTCCTGGGCCACGGCCGGCGCACTCGTGTGCGGCGGACTGGTCGCCACCGCTCTGCCCGCGGCCGCCGACCAGGTGCCCGGCAACCCGGACCGGTTCTACGCCTACTGTTCCATCGACGTGCTCGGATTCCCCTTGGCCTGCACGGAAACCGACGCCGCTCACGCGTCGCACGAATGTTCCTACGTGCTCTACGGCGTGGACCTCACGATCGCCTGCGAAAGAATCTGACCACATCCGCTCAAATCTGCCCGGCCCACGATTCCACGCGCTCGGTGCCGATGTCGGTGTCGTATCCGTGACCCGGGTGCACCACCGTTTCATCGGGCAGCACGAGCAATTTCCGGCGCACCGAATCGTGCAGTGTCGAGGCGCTCGACAGCACGTCGCCGGTCATGCCCGGGCCGCCGGACAGGAGCGTGTCGCCGCTGAAGAGCAGGCCTTCGTCGGGCAGGTGCAAACACACCGAACCCGCCGTGTGACCCGGGGTGTGCAGCACGACCACCGGTGAACCGGCGACGGTGAGCACCTGCCCGTCGGCCAGCTCGGCGTCGGGGCGGCGGCCGGGGTTGACCCGGGCCCACAGCTTGACGTCGCCCGGGTGCAGCAGCACGGGCGCGCCCGTCGCGTCGGCCAAGCTGAGCGCGGCGTCGGCGTGGTCGTTGTGCGCGTGGGTGCACAGGATGCCCAGCACGTCGCGGCCGTCGATCGCGGCGGCGATGGCGGTCGCGTCGAAGCCGGCGTCGACCACCAGCACCTCCTCCTCGTCGCCGAGGAGCCAGATGTTCGTGTCGACCGCGAACGACACCCCGTCGAAGCGGTAGTTCCCGGCCGTCACCGTGAGATCGACATCCACGCCCGCGACGATCGCACGCGCCCCGAGCCGCGGCGGTCTCAAATAGCGACAGCTCAGCGCGGCCGCAGCCCGTCGACGAGCGTCGCGATGGTCTCGTCCACCAGCTGCGCCACCGGCCGCGCCCCGCTCATCCCGCTGGTCACGAGCGAGGCCAGGCCCTGCAGCGTCGCGAAGATCGCGAACGCGACGTGCTCACCCGCCACCACGTCGCCGCCCGCCTGCGCGCGGGCGATCATGGCCGACGTCGCCGCGAACGTCCGGTCCGCCACCGCCCGCAGCTCACGGGCGCCCTCGCGGTTCTTCGCCGCGAACATCAGGTCCAGCAGCGCCGGCCGCCGCGTCGCGAACCCAACCCACGCCCGCGCGAACGCCAGCAGCGCGGCGGCGAACGGCGCGCCGTCGTCCGCGCGCGCGGCCTCGAGCTCCAGCCCCAGCTGCTCGAAACCCCGCTGCGCGAGCGCGTCGAGCAACGCCCGCTTGTCCGCGAAGTGCTGGCGCGGCGCTCCGTGGCTCACGCCGGCGTCGCGCGCCAGCTGCCGCAGCGACAGCTCGTCCGGCCCCGACTCCTCCAGCACCCGCTCGGCGTTCTCGAGCAGCACCGCCCGCAGGTTGCCGTGGTGGTAGCTGGTGCGCGCCTCCGTCATGGCCCGAACCCTACGCGGGTGTAGGCAGCGACAACACCTTGACGAACCCCGCACCGCTCCCTAGGTTGTCCGGACATAGGACGTCGGACATCCCACGTCCTGTGTCTCTCCCCCATCCCCACTGACGAGGAGGCGGAACGTGTCACCGATCCGCAGGTTCGGGACGACTCTGCTCGCGGCGGCCGCACTCGGGCTGTCGTTCACCCCCGCGGCCACAGCCGCACCCACGCACCACGGCTGCACGTCGTCGGTGCCCTTCACCTCCGGCTCCGAGGGCTACGACACCTTCCGCATCCCCGCGGTGGTGCGCGCCGCCGACGGGTCGCTGGTGGCGTTCGCCGAAGGCCGGCGCGACTCGGCCGGAGACTCCGGCGCCATCCAGACCGTGTCGAAGACCTCCCGCGACGGCGGCTGCACCTGGGGCCCGCTGACCGTCGTGGACAGCAACGGCGACAACACCGCCGGCAACCCCACACCGGTCGTGGCGCGCGACGGCGAGCTCGTGCTGCTGACCGTCCACAACGGACCGGTCAGCGAAGCGCAGATCATGTCCGGCACCGCGTCCGCGCAGGACACCCGCCGCGTGTTCGTGTCCAGCAGCCGTGACAACGGCCGCACCTGGACGCCGGCCCGCGACATCACCTCCGAAACCAAACTGCCCACCTGGCGCTGGTACGCCACCGGTCCGGGGCACGCCACGCTCCTGCGCCACGGCCCGCACGCCGGCCGGATCGTCGTGCCCGCCAACCACTCCAGCGCTCCGCCCGCCGGCTCCACCGACGTCGGCACCGAGGCGAAGTACTACGGCGGCCACGACCTCTACAGCGATGACAACGGCCGCACCTGGCACATCGGCTTCACCGACGACCGCACCGACGGCGTGATCGCCGCCAACGAGACGTCGATGACCGAGCTGCCCACCGGGGCGCTGTACTTCACCAGCCGCAACCAGGGCTCCGCCGCCGACCACCGAGTCGACGGCTACAGCTTCGACGGCGGGAAGACGCTCGTGCGGCCGTACCAGGTGCAGCCGGGGATCTCCGGCACGAAGGTGGAAGGCAGCGTGCTGCAGACCACGATCCCGTGGCTGCTGCTGTACTCCGGCCCGGCCGACCCGGCCACCCGCGCCGTGATGCAGCTGCGGCTCAGCTCCGACGGCGGCCGCACGTGGCACCCGGGCCGCACGCTGACGAGCAACCCGGCGGGCTACTCCGACCTCGTGCAAGCCGACCCGGCGACCGTCGGCCTGCTCTACGAGACGGGGACCGCCGGACCGTACGAAAGCGTGGTGTTCCAGCGCATCCCGCTTTCCGACGTGCGCTGACCCACACCTCGGTCCTGCCGCGCCTGGGGGTGCGGCAGGATCGGGGCCGGGGCGGAAGGGGGCACGGCGATGACCGAAGACCGGTGGATCCGGCGCTACCACCCGGCGGACGACGCACCGGCGCGGCTGGTCTTCCTGCCGCACGCGGGCGGTTCGGCGTCGTTCTTCCACCCGTTCTCGAAGGCCCTGTCCCCCGACGTCGACGTGCTCGCCGTGCAGTACCCCGGCCGGCAGGATCGGTTCGGCGAAGCGCCGCTCACGCGGCTCCCGGACCTCGCCGACGCCATCACACAGGCGTTGCTGCCTTGGCTCGACGTGCCCGTCGTGCTCTTCGGCCACAGCATGGGCGCCACGCTCGCGTACGAAGTCGGCCTCCGGCTGGAAGCGCGGGGCTCCGGGCCGCACGCCGTCGTCGTCTCCGCCCGCCGCGCCCCGTCCCGCGCGGGTGACGACACCAAACACCTGCTCGACGACAACGCCCTGCTCGCCGAAGTCGCGAACCTCAGCGGCACGGACCCGCACGTGCTCGCCGACGAAGAGCTGCGCGCTCTCGTCCTCCCCGCGCTGCGCGCCGACTACACCGCCGTCGAAACCCACACCCATCCCGACGCCCCGCCCCTGGCCGCGCCGATCCACGCGCACGCCGGCGCCGACGACCCGCGCGTGACCCCCGAGGACGTGCGCGCCTGGGCCGCGCACACCACCGGCGGCTTCCGCCTCACGACCCACCCCGGCGGCCACTTCTACCTCACCGAACGGCTTCCGGACGTCGTGGCGGCGCTGCGGAAGATCCTCGTGATCACCCAGTAGGGTGCGCGAATGGGACTGCGAAAGCTCCTCACCGCGTTCGGCAAGACGACCGCGTTCGCCGCGCTCGGACGGGCCCTCGTCCCGGCCGACCGCGTGATGTTGCGCGTGACCGGCGGACGCCTCGGCGTCGGCACTCCGCTGGGTCTGCCGACTCTGCTGCTGACCACGATCGGCCGCACGAGCGGCGAGCCGCGCCAGGTGCCACTGCTCTACGTCGAACGCGACGGCGGCTACGTCGTGATCGGCTCCAACTGGGGCGGCGAGAAACAACCCGCGTGGTCGGCGAACCTGATCGCCCAGCCCGAAGCGACCGTCAGCACGCGCGGGCGCACCACTCCGGTCCGCGGCCGGCTCCTCGAAGGCGACGAACGCCAGGAGATGTGGGACGCCGTGGCCCGGTACTGGCCCGCCTACGACACGTACGCCGTGCGCGCCGCCCATCGCGAAATCCGCGTGTTCCTCCTCTCGCCCCGGTAGCTTGGGCCATTCGGCCGAGCGAAGGAGAGGCGGATGCCGCACTACGCGATCCTGATCTACGAGCGGGAGACACCCGGCGGCGTCGCGGATCTCCCGCCCGAGCTGCTCGAAGAGCACGCCCGCGTCGAGGACCGCATCACCGCGTCCGGCGGCACGCTGATCGCCGGGTACGCCACACAGCCCGCGGCCATGACGCGGTCGCTGCGCGGCGCATCGGTGACCCCCGGCGCGTTCGCGGTGAGCCCGGAGGCCATGGCCGGCTTCTTCATCGTCGACGCGCGCGACCTCGACCACGCGGTGGAGATCGGCGGCTTCGTCCCGGTGCTCGACGGCGGCGTCGAGGTCCGGCCGCTGCTCGGCGGCTGAGCCTCAGCGCGTGAGCGCCGGCGCCAGGCCGAACACCTCGAACACCGCGGGGTCCTGGAACACGACGGTGTGCGCCACCCGGCCGTCGGCGATCGAGAACACCTGCAGCGTGTGCAGGCGGAAGTCCGAGCCGTCCCAGCAGTAGGCGGCGAAGGCGGGCTGGCCGTTGGCGTGCGTGCGCTGCAGCTGCCAGCGCGTGCCGCGCATCTCGAACACGCGCGCCATGAAGCGGGCATAGTCGTCGCGGCCGCGGTACCAGAGCGGGACGGGCGGCATCTCCAGCACGACCTCGTCGGTCAGCAGGGTCACCAGCGCGTCGACGTCCGCCGCCTCGAAAGCCCGGACGTAGTCGTCGATCACGGCTTCGCCCGACTCGGTGAGCTCGTCGGCCGACACCCCGGCGACGCCGGTTCGCGCGCGTTGCAGAGCGCTGTTCACCGAGGCCGTGGTGGTGCCGAGCAGCTCGGCGACCTCGGCGGCGGTGAAGTCGAGCACGTCACGCAGTACGAGCACGGCGCGTTGACGCGGGGGCAGCAGCTGCATCGCCGCGACGAACGCGAGCCGCACGCCCGAGCGCGCGGCGGTGACGGCGGCCGGGTCGTCGGGCAGCGGCTGCAGCCACGGCACGTCGAACGCCGGCACGAGCGGCTGCAGCGGATCTTCGCTCGGGCCGCCGAGCCCCGTCGGCAACGGACGGCGAGCGCGGCCTTCGAGCGCGGTGAGGCACGCGTTGGTCGCGATGCGGTAGAGCCAGGTGCGGATCGAGGCGCGGGTGCTGTCGTAGCGTTCCCACGCGCGCCAGGCGCGCAGCATCGTCTCCTGCACGAGGTCCTCGGCCTCGTGCACCGAACCGAGCAGGCGGTAGCAGTGCACCACCAGCTCGGCCCGGTGCGGACCGGTGCTCGCCGCGAAGTCGGGCACGTCAGTGTGCCGGGGCGTTGCTGTAGGCGGCGACCGTCCACGAGCCGGCGGCACGGGTCAGGACCCAGGTGGCGATGCGCTCGCGGTCGGCCGGCAGGGAGTCCTCGCCGGCGAACAGGATCCCGGCGCGGCTGACGACGATCGCGGTGTCGCCGTCCACGCGCACGTCCTGCGGCTCGTCGACGCCGCGCGAACCCTTGAGCGGGCCGGCGAACGCGGCGCCCATGTACTCGCGCACGGCGCCGCGGCCCTGGTGGAAGACACCAGGCATCACCACGGTCGCGTTCTCGGTGTACAGCGCGGCGAAGGCCTCGGCGTCGTTGTCGGCCCAGGCGGCGTAGATGCTCTCGAGCAGGTCGCGGATCTCGGCGGGGGTGGCGGTGGTGGTGGTCATCGTGACGGTCCCTTCTGTGAAGTGGTTTCGCAGGGACGTACCGGCGGGCCTCCCGGAACTCATCGGTGCGCCGGCAGAAACCTTTCGGCTCGCGATTGCAGGTAGCGGCGCTCGGGCAGGCTCGACGTCCGCTTGGCCGCCCGGAGGTAGTGCGCGTGGGCCGCGTCGGTGTCGCCGGCGAGCTCCAGCAGGTGGGCCCGCACAGCGTCGAGGCGATGGCCCTGCTTGAGGCGGCTGTCGTCCTCGACGGTGCTCAGCAGGGCCAGCGCGGCGGCCGGCCCGTGGACCATCGCGACGGCGATCGCGCGGTTGAGCGTCACGACCGGGCTCGGCGCGAGCTCCGCCAGCACGTCGTAGAGCTCGACGATCTGCGGCCAGTCCGTGGTCTCCGTGCTCGCCGCGCGGTCGTGCAGCGCGGCGATCGCGGCCTGCACCTGGTACGGACCCACGGGTCCGCGCCCGAGGGTGCGGCTCACCAGCTCCACGCCTTCGACGATCTGCGGCACCGTCCACAAGCGACGGTCCTGGTCGGCCAGCGGCAGCAGCGCGCCCTCGTGCGTCCGCGCGGGGCGGCGGGCGTCGGTGAGCAGCATCAGCGCGAGCAGGCCCGCGACCTCACCGTCGCCGGGCAGCAGCGCGTGCACGGCGCGGGTCAGCCGGATCGCCTCCGCGGTCAGCTCCACGCGGTGCAGCTCCTCGCCCGAAGACGCGGTGTAGCCCTCGTTGAAGATCAGGTACAGCACGTGGAGCACGACCTGCAGCCGCGCGGGCCAGTCCTCGGCCGAGGGCTCGGCGAACGTCGACCCCGCGGCCGCGATGCTCTCCTTCGCGCGGGTGATCCGCCGCGTCATCGTGGCCTCGGGCACGAGGAACGCGGTCGCGATCTCCGCCGTCGTCAGGCCCCCCACCGCGCGCAACGTCAACGCGACCTGCGAGCTCGGCGTCACCGACGGGTGGCAGCAGAGGAACAGCAGCGTCAACGTGTCGTCGTGCTCCGGCGCGCGGTCGTCGCCCGGCCCCGGCACCGCCTGCGTGACCTCCTGCGCGGCCACGTTCTCTTCACGCCGGCGCCGGGCGCTCTCGCTGCGCCAGAGATCGGTGAGCCGCCGGGTCGCGACGGTGAGCAGCCACGCGCGCGGGTTGTCCGGCACGTCCCCGTCGGCCCACTGCTCGACGGCCGCGAGCAGTGCCTCCTGCACGGCGTCCTCGCACGCCTCGAACTGGCCGTAGCGGCGCGCCAGCACCCCGAGCACCTGCGGCACGAGGGGCCGGAGCAGTTCGGCGTCCATCAGCCGGGCTCGGGCTCGCCCTCGGCGCCGGCGAAGAACGCGACCGGGCGGACCTCGATGCCGAGACCGTCGATGCCGGCGTCGGGGATCATCGCGGCGACCTCGAGCGCGCGTTCCCGGGTCTCGCACTCCACGAGGTAGAAGCCCGCGAGGAACTCCTTCGACTCGGTGAACGGCCCGTCGGTCACGACCGGGACGCCGCCGCGCACGCGCACCACGGCGCTGTCGGCCGGGGCGCCGAGCGCCTGGGTGTTGATCATCTCCCCCGACGCGCGGATCTTCGCGATGAAGTCTCCGTGCCCGGACATGACCGCGTCCTTGGTCTCCTCCGAGAGTCCGTCCCAGACTTCGGGGTTCATGTGCATCGTCAGCAGAAACTTCACGTCGTCCTCCCCAGGGGCCGGATCCTGACCGGCCCCAACCTAGCGGACGCGGCCGGTCCGGAAGCGCTCCACGGCTCCGTCGCCGCGGGCGGGCTGTCCACAGAGGCCTGGGTCAGCGCGGTCGCGCCGCGGTGCCGCCGGTGGTGGCGGGCCGGACGCCGAAGCGACCCGAGCGTCAGAGCCGGGTGGAGATGCCGTCGAGCAGGCAGTCGAGCCCGAGCGTGAACTGGACGTCTTCGGCGGGGGTGGCCGGGGCGTGGGGGTCGGCGCCGAGGAAGTCCTTGACCACGCGTTCGAGCAGCGGGAAACGCGGTTCGGCATCGCTGCCGACGTCGACGAACCAGGCGCCGGCGAGCTCCTGGACGTCGTCGAGCCCGCGGAACCCCTGGCGCTGCCACATCTTCATCTCTTCGGACCGCTGCAGGGCCTGGCCGACGACGTAGCCGTCCAGCAGCCGGTGGTAGGAGACCGCCGCGGAAAGGTCCTGGCCCAGCCCGACGAAGGTGCTCAGCACGAACTCCTGGCGGCGGCTCGCGTGCGGCCCGGCGGGCGGGCGCTGGTGCACGAGCTCCGCGAACCAGGGGTGGCGTTTCATCATCGTCCACGAGTCGTGCGAGAGCCGGGTGAGATCGGCGCGCCAGTCCTCGCCCGGCTTCTCGGGTGTGGTGACCTCGGCGTTCGCCGCGTCGAGCATGAGGTCAACGAGGCCGTCCTTGTTGTGCACGTACCGGTAGAGCGACATGGGCGTGGACGAGCCCAGCTCCTTCGCGACGGCGCGCATGGTGAGCGCGTCGGAGCCACCGGAGTCGGCGATCGCGATGGCGGTCCGCACGATCTCCGCACGACCGAGGCCCCACCGCCGTTCGGGCGGTTCGGGCAGCAGCCAGATCGGCGGGGTCGGGGTTCCCTGAGCGCTCAAGCGGCCTCCTGTCGGTTGCGTCGATCCTACTCGGCGTGTACAACGTACATAGAGTGTACGACGTACACATTCGAGGTCGGTCGAGTTGGGGGTAGTCGTGAACGAACGGACGCAGGTGCTGATCAGCGGCGGCGGGGTCGCCGGGTTGACCGCGGCGCTGCTGCTGCACCACCACGGCGTGGACGCGGTGCTGGTGGAGAAGCACGCGAGCACGTCACCGCAGCCGAAGGCGCGGCGGTTCAACCACCGCAGCAACGAGGTGTTCCGCGCGCTCGGCCTGAGCGACGCGGTGGCGGAGGCGAGTGCGCCGCTGGCGTCGTTCGCGGGGATGCTGACCGGGCCGACACTGGCCGAGGCGAAGTGGCCGGAGATCACGCCGGCGATGCAGGCGGGCCTCGCGCAGTACGGCCGGATGAACGACCAGAGTCCGGCGCCGAGCGTGCTGTGCCCGCAGGACGTGCTGGAGCCGGTGCTGCGGCGCGCCGCGGAAGACCGCAGGGTTTCGGTGCGGTTCTCGACGGAGCTGGTGTCGTTCGCGCAGTCCGCTTCGGGGGTCATCGCGTCGCTGCGGTCCGCCGGGGGCGAGGTCTCGGAAGTGGCCGCCGATTACCTGATCGGGGCCGACGGGGCGCGTAGCCCGGTCCGCGAGGCGCTGGGGATTCCGCGCAGCGGCTACGGCGACCTCGCGGACAACCTGGACATCGCGTTCCGCGCCGACCTCACGGACCTGGTGCGGGACAAGAAGTTCAACCTGTGCCAGATCGAGAACCCGGCGGCGTCGGGCGCGTTCGTGTCGGTGAACGGCACCGACCGCTGGCTGTTCTCCACGTCGGACTTCCCCGGCTCCGCGACCCTGGGCGACGACGGCTGGCGCGACCTGCTGCGCACCGTGGTCGGCGTGCCGGACCTCGAGGTCGAGGTGCTGAGCCTGATGCCGTGGGAGTCGGGCATGTACGTGGCCGACCGTTACGCCGAGGGCCGCGTCTTCCTCGCCGGCGACGCCGCGCACGCCATGCCGCCCATGGCCGCGGCCGGCGCGAACACCGCGATCGGCGATGTCCACAACCTGGTGTGGAAGCTCGCGGCCGTGCTCACCGGGTCGGCCTCATCCGCACTGCTGGACACCTACCATGCCGAACGCCACCCCCTCGGCTACGCGACGGCCGAGTTCTCCAGCCGGGTCAGCGGCCACCTCGGCACCATGATCGCGTCCGTGACCAGCGGCGAAGTCCCGGTCGACCCGGTCACCGCCCTGTTCGGCGTGCAGTACGACGAGGGCGCCTTCGTCCCCGACGGCCGCGGCCCCGCGCCCTCCGACCACTACGCACCCGGCGGCCGGCCCGGCACCCGCGTGCCCCACGCCTGGGTCTCGCCCGGCGTGTCCACTGTGGACCTCGCCGGCCCGGACTTCGCCCTCCTGACCTCCCCCGGCGAGACCCACTGGACCGCGACGGCCCACCACCTCGGCCTCCGCACCGTCGCGGTCCCCGACCTCACCTGGCTCGCCTCCGTCGCCCTCTCCCCCGCCGGCGCCCTCCTGCTCCGCCCCGACGCGGTGGTCGCGTGGCACTCGTCCTCCACCACCCCCCTCACCGACGCCTACGCCCGCCTCCTCGGCCACCCGGCAGCCATCGTTGCCTGACCACGGCCTGGCTCAGCGGCCGAAGTACGCGACCGGATCCCCTACCCAGCCGACATGCGCACCGGGCTGGACCAGCACCTCCCCGCGCGAACACCACCTGGTTCGGCCGACTCGCGACGCGGTGGTCACCGACGAAGACATGACCGCCACGCAACCGCCGGCACAAGCAGCTCACCCGGGCAAGCCAGCTCAGCGGCCGAAGTACGCGACCAGATCCCCCCGACGCACACATGCACATCAGGCCGGACCAGCACCTCCCGTGCATGCCGCGCGAACGCCACCTGGTCCGGCCGACTCGGGAGGCGGTGGTCACCGACCAAGAGATGACCGCCACGCAACCGCCGGCACAGGCAGCCGCCCGAGCAAACCGAACTCACCGGCCGAAGTACCCCACCGCATCCCCACCCCAGCCAACACACGCAACGGACCGGACCAGCACCTGCCCGCACCTCCACGCAAACACCACCGCATCCGGCAACCCGGCCGAGCGATACTCACCGACGAAGACATGACCACCACGCGACCACCGACACAGGCAGCCACCCAGGCAACCCGAGATCACCGGCCGAAGTACCCCACCGGATCCCCCACCCAGCCCACATGCGCATCAGGCCGGACAGCACCTTCCCGGCACCCCGCGCAAATACCACCTCATCCGGCAACCCGGCCGGGCGGTGGTCACCGACGAAGACGAAGCGGCCACCCCGCAACTGCTCGTACAGCCGGCCCCCAGGAAGGTCGCGGTCCGCCGCACGGGCGCCGACAAGGCGGTCTGCGCCGGTGGGTGGGGCGTAGCGGATGCCGACGCCCGAGATCATGCCGGCGACGCGGCGGGCGAGTGGCGCCGCGGACAGGGCGGTGCCGAGGAGGCGGTTGCGGGCTTCGCGGAGAACCCGCGGCTTGATCATGGCCAGGCGGATGATCGCGCCGCTGCTGCGGAGGACGAGGCGGCCGACGGGGTGGCGTTCGGTTTCGTAGCTGTCGAGCAGGGTCTCGGGCAGGCGGCCGGCCAGGACCTCGGTGAGCTTCCAGCTCAGGTTGGCCGCGTCCTGGAGACCGGTGTTCATGCCCTGGCCGCCGGCGGGCGAGTGGACGTGGGCGGCGTCGCCGGCGAGGAAGACGCGGCCGGAGCGGTAGTGCGGGGCCTGGCGCTCGTCGCTGTGGAAGCGGGAGAGCCAGCGCGCGTCGTGCATGCCGAGGTCGGTGCCGAGGGAGCGGTGGGTGATGTCGCGGACCTCGTCGAGCGAGAGCGGCGCGTCGTCCGGGACCTGGGAGCGCCGGTCCCAGGCGAAGACGCGGTAGTAGCCGTCGCCGAAGGGGGCGACGAAGGCGAAGCCGTCGCCGACGCCGTTGACCATGAGGAGGTCTTCGGGCGGCGAGTCGAGCCGGACGTCGGCCAGCATGATCGACTTCAGCACCGAACGGCCGGGGAACGGCAGGCCGAGCTGGCGGCGCACGACGCTGTGCAGCCCGTCGGCGCCGACGAGGTAGCGGGCGCGGTAGAGCTGGCCGTCGGCGGTGGTGACGTCGACGCCGTCGGGGTCCTGGGCGAGCGTGCGCACCTCGGCGCCCCACACGAACTTCGCGCCGAGCCGCTCGGCGCGCGAACGCAGGATCTCCTCGGTGTGGGTTTGCGGCGTGATCAGCAGGTAGCCGTAGCGCGAGGGCAGCTTGGCGAGGTCGATCTCGACCCGGTCGAACAGCCGCAGCTCGCGCAGCCGCGCGCCGGTGGCGACGAGCTCGTCGGCGACGCCGCGCACGTCGAGGTGCTCCAGCGTGCGGGCGTGGACCCCGAACGCCCTGGTCAGGTTCGATCCCGTGGCCCGCCGTTCGAGCACCGTCACCGCCACGCCGGCTTCGGCGAGATCCCCCGCGAGCAGCAGCCCGACGGGTCCGGCTCCGACGACCAGCACTTCCGATTCCATGTCGACCCCCAAGCCAACATCTGTTTGCCAACATCTGTTGGCATTCAGTAGACGTGCCGGTGCTGGCCGTGTCAACACCCGTTGGCCTACAGTTGTTGGCATGACCTCGGACCGACCCCGCCGCTCCGACGCGACCCGCGCCGCGATCCTGGACGCCGCCCGCGAGCGCTTCGCCGCGGACGGATACGAGCGGGCGACGATCCGCGCGATCGCGGCCGACGCGGCCATCGACCCGTCGATGGTGATGCGCTACTACGGCTCCAAAGAGAAGCTCTTCGCAGCCGCGGCCCACTTCGACCTGCGCCTGCCCGATTTCACGCAGCTGCCGCTCGAAGACGCCGGAACCCTGCTCGCGCGGCACGTGCTGGCGCGCTGGTCGGACGACGAGACGCTGTTCGCGCTCCTGCGCGCGGGCGTCACCCACGAGACGGCGGCCGAACGCATGCGCTCGATCTTCGCCGACCAGCTCGGGCCTCAGGTCGCGAAGGTGTGCCCGGACCCCGCCGAGGCGCCGGTGCGCGCCGGGCTCATCTCGTCGCAGGTTCTGGGCCTGGCGCTGTGCCGGTTCGTGCTGCGGCTACCGCCGGTCGCGGAGATGACCGAGGACGAGGCCGTGCGCTGGCTCGGGCCGACGCTGCAGCGCTACCTCGTGGGGTACTGAGGTCACTCGAACCGCGTCGCGTCGCCCGCGCCGTAGCGGACGATCTCGGCCTCGCCGGACGAGAAGTCGACCACCGTGGTCGGCTCGACGCCGCAGTCGCCGGAGTCAAGCACCGCGTCGAGCTGGTGATCGAGCTCTTCCTTGATCTCC
Organism: Amycolatopsis sp. NPDC049253; assembly: GCF_040678995.1. Taxonomy (NCBI): domain Bacteria; kingdom Bacillati; phylum Actinomycetota; class Actinomycetes; order Pseudonocardiales; family Pseudonocardiaceae; genus Amycolatopsis; species Amycolatopsis sp. NPDC049253. The sequence goes on from NZ_JBFAQX010000011.1 coordinate 249,705, forward strand.
CAGCCCTGGGTGAGGGGCTCGCCGGAGTCGGGCAGCAGCAGCGTGCTCGACAGGATCGGCTCCCCCAGCTCGGCCAGCAGCGCCTGCGTGACCACGTGCTCCGGGATGCGCACGCCGACGGTCTTCTTCTTCGCGTGCATCAGCCGCCGCGGCACTTCCTTGGTCGCGGGGAGGATGAACGTGTACGGCCCGGGCGTGGTGGCCTTGATCGCCCGGAACACCGTGTTGTCCACGTGCACGAACTGCCCGAGCTGGGCGAAGTCCTGGCAGACGAGCGTGAAGTGGTGCCGGTGGTCGAGCTTGCGGATCGCCCGGATGCGCTCCATGCCCTCCTGGTTGCCGAGCCGGCAGCCGAGCGCGAAGCAGGAGTCGGTGGGGTACGCGATGAGCCCGTCTTCGCGAAGCAGCTCCACGACCTGGGCCAGCGAGCGCCGCTGCGGGTTCTGCGGGTGCACGTCGAAGTAGCGGGCCATGCGCCGAGCTTAGGGGTGATCCACCTCGGGGGCCGGGCGGGCGCGCCAGCGGGCGGCGAGGCAAAGTGTCCGCGTGCACGCTCTCTGGTCCACGGACGAACAGTGGTCACTGCTGCTCCCCGTGCTGCTCGCCCTCGTGCTGAGCACGGCGATCGGCCTCGAGCGCGAGGTCGGCAACAAACAGGCCGGCCTGCGCACCCACACCCTGGTGGGCGTGGGGTCGGCGGTGTTCATGCTCGTGTCCAAATACGGGTTCGCCGACCTGCTGAACACCGAGCACGTGGCGCTCGACCCGTCGCGGATCGCGGCGCAGATCGTCTCGGGCATCGGGTTCGTCGGCGGCGGGTTGATCTTCGTGCGCCGCGATGCCGTGCGCGGGCTCACGACCGCCGCGACGGTGTGGCTCGCGGCGGCCGTCGGCGTCGCGTGCGGTGCGGGGCTGCCCGTGCTCGCGGTGGCGACGACCGTGGGACTGATCGTGATCACTCGCGGTTTCCCGCCGCTTTCCCGGTTCGTGGCACGGCATCGGCGTGAACCACCCATTCTGCGGCTGAGCTACTCCGATGGGCACGGAGTTTTGCGAAACGTTCTCGCGAGCTGCACCGGACGCGGCTGGGTGGTCCACCAGGTGGCGGTCGACAGGGAGACGGTTTCCGAAGAGGGGCAACGGATCGCGGTCGTCACGCTGCGGTTGCAGGGCCGCGGTGATCTTGCGGAATTGACGGCGGAACTCGCGGAACTGCCTGGTGTGCGGAGCACCGCGACGGGCGCGGAAGATCTGCTCGAAGATTGATCGCGTGCCTGTCCCCACAGCGGCCCGGTCTTCGGGCACACTGGACGGCACACGGAAACCTCGGTGCGGCAAAGGAAAAAACGCGCCCGGGGATAAACCATCCAAATGGGAGGTGAGGCCATGGCCCCCGAAGATGGCGAGGACCTGATGTCCGTCGAGCCCCGTTTCGACCCGGCATGGCGCGGCTATCACCGAGGCCAGGTCAAGGAATTCGTGGCCTGGGCCCAAGAAGAGCTCCGCCGGGTGGCGGCCGAACGCGACGCGGCGATGCGGCGCGTGGCCCGGCTGGCGGAGCACAACCGCGAGCTGCACGCGACGATCGACCGCATCAGCCGCACCCCCATAGAAGCCGACGCGCTCCAGGAACGATCACGGCGCATGATCGAGCTGACTCGCGAAGAAGCTTCGGAAATCATCGCGCGCGCAAAGGAAAAGGCGGAGCAGACGCGGCTCGACGCCGAGGCCGAGGCGGTGCGGCTCACCGAGAAGGAACGCGCGCTCGTGGCCGCGGCCGAGGAAGATCGCCGTCGCCAGCAGGCCGCGCACGACGAGTTCATGCGCCGCGCGGCCGCCGAACGCGCCGCCGCCGACGAGGCCGCCGCCACGCAGCGCCGCCGCATGGAGGAAGACCTCACCGCGGCCCTGCACCAGCGCCGCATCGCGACGATCACCGAACTGGACACCCAGCGCACGAAAACGCTGCGCGAGCTCGACGCCCACCGCACCGAGACCGTGCGCAACCTGAACGCGCAGCGCACTGAAACGCTGCGCAAGCTGGAGACCGAACGCGTCGAGACCGAGCGTGCGCTGGCTGCCCAGCGCACGGAAACCCTGCGCGACCTGGAGAACCAGCGCGCGGAAACCCACCGTGTGCTCGCAGCTCAGATCGCCGAAGCGCAGGCGGAGGCCGACACCCTGGTCCGCCGCGCGGCCGAGCACGCCAACGACATCGTCACCCAGGCCGACGACCGCGTCGCCGAGCTGACGGCCATCCACCACCGCCTGAAAACGGCGCTCACCGGCACCCGCGAACTTCTGGCGTCGGCGACTGCCGCGCTGGACCCGCAGCCCGGCGGCACCGACACCGCCGTGCCCGTCCAGCGCCGCAAACCGGCGCTCACCGAGGCGACCACCACCGGCTGACCTGCGGTTGTCTCGCTCTCACAACTTCTTCCGGGCGACCTGAGCCCACGCCGGTGGCCCGGCTTTTCACCCCGGCCCCGGCGTGGATCGACCCGCGGAGATCACGTACGCCCCTAAGTTGGGGCCATGACCGTCACCGGGCCGAAGACGACGACGCGGTTGCTGCTCGTCGTCGTGTGCGTGGTGGTGCTGGCGACGGCGACCACGCTCGCGAACCGCGTCCTGCCGGGCTGGGCATACCCGGTCTGCGGAGCGGTGACGGCGGCGGTGCTGCTCGCCCTGGCGTTCGGTGCCGGGTACTCGCCGGCCGATCTCGGCGTCAGCCGCGCGACGCTCGGGCGGGCGGCCGTCACCGGGCTGATCGGGGCGGCGTTCTTCCTGGTCGTCTTCGGCATCGCGGCCGTGGTGCCGGCGTTGCGGACCGTCTACGACGACGGGCGGGTCGGCGACCCCGACCTGCCGCAACTGCTGTGGCTCACGCTCGGGCGGATCACCTTCGGCACGGTGATCGTCGAGGAGATCGCGTTCCGCGGTGTCCTGCCGGCGCTGCTCGGCGCGCGCGACGACCGCTGGCGGTGGGGGCCGATCCTCGGGGCGTCGGCGTTCTTCGGGCTGTGGCACTTCCTTCCTGCGCTGGCCGTCGGACGCAACGCGGCCGTGCACGCGGCGCTCGGCGGCATCCCGACTCAGCTGCTGCAGGTACTCGCCATGGTCGCGGCCGCCGCGGCGGGCGTCTTCCTGTACGCGTGGCGGCACTTCGGCCGGGGAGTGCTGGCCTCGGTGCTGGTGCACTTCACGACGAACGTCGGCGGGCTCGTCATCGCAGTGGCCGTCCGGGCGTGAATACGCATACCCCGTATCGGATACGTGGGGTGGGTATACTGGACGACGTACAGGTGCGAACGAAGGGGACGATGCGCGATGACGGGCTACGGCAACGAGCGGGATGCCTATCTGAAGCGTCTGCGCCGCATCGAGGGACAGATCCGCGGCCTGCAGCGCATGGTCGAGGAGGACAAGTACTGCATCGACATCCTCACGCAGGTGTCGGCGGCCACGAAGGCGCTGCAGTCGTTCTCGCTGGAGCTGCTGGACGAGCACCTGGCCACCTGCGTCGTGCAGGCCGCCGCGGCCGGTGGTGAGGAAGCCGACCTGAAGGTCCGCGAGGCCTCCGACGCGATCGCGCGGCTGGTCCGCTCGTAGGTCCAGACAAAAAAGAGGGGCACCCCGGCCGGGGCGCCCCTCTTTTTTTCAGCGCGGTTCAGCGCGGTTCAGCGCGCGGTGCGGAAGCCGCGCAGCCGGAGACTGTTCGAGACCACGAACACCGACGAGACGGCCATGGCGGCGCCGGCGATCATGGGGTTGAGCAGGCCGAACGCCGCCAGCGGCAGGGCCGCGACGTTGTAGGCGAACGCCCAGAACAGGTTGCCTTTGATCGTGCCGAGGGTGCGCCGTGCGAGGCGGATGGCGTCGACGGCGGCGCGCAGGTCACCGCGGACGAGGGTGAGGTCGCCGGCCTCGATGGCGGCGTCGGTGCCGGTGCCCATGGACAGGCCGAGGTCGGCTTGGGCGAGGGCGGCGGCGTCGTTCACGCCGTCGCCGACCATGGCGACCACGCGGCCCTCGGACTGCAGCCGCTTGACCACCGCGACCTTGTCCTCGGGCAGGACTTCGGCGATGACCTCGTCGATGCCGGCTGCCTGCGCGATCGCGTGGGCAGCGCCCGCGTTGTCGCCGGTCAGCAGGACCGGGGTGAGGCCGAGGGCGCGGAGCCCGGCGACGGCTTGAGCCGAGGTGGGTTTGATCGTGTCGGCCACGACCAGCACCGCACGCGCTCGGCCGTCCCAGGCCACGAACACCGCGGTGGCGCCCTGCTCCTCGGCCGCTACCTTTGCGTCGGCGAGGGGACCCTCGACGTGAATGCCCCAGTCGGCCAGGAAGGCGGCGCGGCCGGCGAGGACGGCGGTGCCGTCGACGAGCCCGGTGACGCCGAGCCCCTCGGTCGAGCGGAACTCCTGGACCGCGGGCAGGTCGCCGATGCGGTCGCGGGCGCCGGCCACGATGGCCTTGGCGATGGGGTGTTCGGAGGCGTCTTCGACGGCTCCGGCGTAGCACAGGACCTCGGCCTCGGTGGTGCCCTCGGCGGGGTGGACGGCGGTGAGGCTCATGCGGCCGGTGGTGACGGTGCCGGTTTTGTCGAGTACGACGGTGTCGACGCGACGGGTGGACTCGAGCACCTCGGGACCCTTGATCAGGATCCCGAGCTGGGCGCCGCGGCCGGTGCCGACCAGTAGCGCCGTGGGCGTGGCGAGGCCCAGCGCGCAGGGGCAGGCGATGATCAGCACGGCGACCGCCGCGGTGAAGGCTTCGGCGACGTCGCCGCCACTGGCCAGCCACACGACGAGCGTGATCAGGGCGAGCATCAGGACGATCGGGACGAAGATCCCCGACACCCGGTCGGCGAGCCGCTGCACCGCCGCCTTGCCGTTCTGGGCTTCCTCGACGAGGCGGGCCATCTGGGCGAGACGGGTGTCGTCGCCGACCCGGGTGGCCTTCACGACCAGGCGGCCGCCGACGTTCACGGTCGCGCCGGTCACAGCGTCGCCGGCGGCGACTTCGACGGGCACGGACTCGCCGGTGATCATGCTGACGTCGACCGCGGAGCTGCCTTCGGCGACCACGCCGTCGGTGGCGATCTTCTCGCCGGGCCGGACGACGAAGGTGTCGCCCACGCGCAGTTCGCCCACGGGGACGCGCCGTTCGGTGCCGTTCCGGAGCACGGTGACGTCCTTCGCGCCAAGTTCGAACAACGCGCGCAGGGCGGCACCGGAGCGGCGCTTGGCGCGAGCCTCGAAGTAGCGGCCGGCCAGGATGAACGTGGTCACGCCGGAGGCGACTTCGAGGTAGATGCTGTTCGTGCCCATCCCCGGCGTGACGGTGAGGGTGAAGGCGTCGCGCATCCCGGTCATGCCGGCGGTGCCGAAGAACAGGGCGTAGAGCGACCAGAGCGTGGCCGCGGAGACGCCGAGGGAGATCAGCGTGTCCATGGTCGCGGCGCCGTGGCGCAGGTTGGTCCAGGCGGCGCGGTGGAACGGGAACGCGCCCCACACCACGACAGGCGCGGCGAGGGTGAGCGAGAGCCACTGCCAGTTGTCGAACTGCAGCGCGGGGACCATCGCGAGCAGGATCACCGGCACCGTCAGCAGCGCCGAATAAACGAGGCGGTCGCGCAGGGGCCGGGTCTCGTCCTCGGGCTCGGAGGCTTCGGGCTTCTCGGGTTCGGGGCGCTGCGCGGTGTAGCCGGTGGCTTCGACGACGCCGACCAGGTCGTCGACCGACACCGTGGCGGGGAACTCGACGTGGGCCCTCTCGGTGGCGTAGTTCACGCTCGCCGTGACCCCGTCGACCTTGTTCAGCTTGCGCTCCACGCGGGCTGCGCAGGAAGCGCACGTCATCCCGCCGATGACGAGCTCGACGGTCTGCGGGGCGTGTGTCGTCGTGGTCATGGCGGCCTACGCGACGAGCCGGTAGCCGGCCTCGGTGACGGCCGCCGAGACGGCGTCCACGGCCAGCGGCTGCTCGCTGACGACCTTCACCACGCCCGACGCGAGGTCCACGTCGACTTCGCGAACACCGGCGAGCTCCCCGACCTCTTCGCGCACCGCGCCGACGCAGTGCGCGCAGGTCATACCCTCGACGGTGTAGGTGGCTTCGGTCATCACCGGCTCCTTCGTGCTGTGGCTTTCCCTAATCCCTTTATACCCCTTGGGGGTAGGGGTTCACCACGCGGGCCGCCTGTGGGACCGGTTACCCGGCCCGGCAGACTGCGGTGATGCGGAAGCTCTACGCGATCGGGATCGGCGCCGGCGACCCGGAACACCTCACCGTGCAGGCGATCGACCGCCTCAACCGCGTCGACGTGTTCTTCGTCCTCGACAAGGGCTCCGCAAAGGCCGACCTCGTGCGGCTGCGCCAGGACATCCTGTCGCGCTTCGTCACCCGGCCCGGCTATCGCGTGGTCACCGCCACGGACCCCGACCGCGACCGCACACCGTCCGACTACCGCGCCGCCGTCGCCGACTGGCACGAACTGCGCACGGACGTCTACGAGCGGCTCATCCGCGACGAGCTCGGCCCCGACGACGCCGGCGCCTTCCTCGTCTGGGGCGACCCGTCGCTGTACGACAGCACCATCGCCCTCATCGAGGCGGTGCTCGCGCGCGGCAACATCGCTTTCGACTACGAGGTGATCCCCGGTGTGAGCAGCATCTCCGCGCTCGTCGCCCGCCACCGCACGACGATGAACCAGATCGGTCGCGCCGTTCAGCTCACCACCGGCCGCCGCCTCGCCACGGGCTGGCCCGCGGACGCCGACGACGTCTTCGTCCTGCTCGACGCGCACACCACCTTCGAGCGCTTCGCCGACCAGGGCCTGCACATCTACTGGGGCGCGTACGTGGGAACGCCGGACGAGATCCTGCTGTCAGGCCCCCTGGACTCCGCTCTGGCGGCCCGCATCAGCTCGGTCCGCGCGGAGGCCCGCGAAAAGCACGGCTGGATCATGGACACGTATCTCCTGCGCCGGCCCCGGCGATAAGGCCGGCTCGACACCCTGGGCGGCACCGGCACCGGGGCCGACCCGCCGGTTCGAGGCGGCTCAGCTCGGCGGTGGCCGGAGGCCGTCCATCAGGAGGTTCAGCAGGCGGCCGGCCTTGGCCTCGTGCTCGCGCCGGGGCGCCACGGTGAAGATGCCGATGAGGGCGGCGGCGATGTCTTCGGCGGTGACGTCGGAGCGGAGGTCACCCGCCGCGCGGCCGGCGTCGAGGATCGTGGTGATGGCCGCCAACAGTTCGGTCCGCGTCTGCGCGTGGGCGATCTCGCCCGACTCGATCATCGCGAGCAGCGTGTCGAGCATCCCGTTCTTGGTCGCGATCCAGTCTCCGAACAAGTCCATCCAGCGCCGCATCGCCGCGGCCGGAGGCAGCCGGGCGAGCAGGTCACGAGCGCCGGTCGTCAGCCGCACGACCTGGTCCCGGTAGACCGCGTCGACCAGCGACTCGCGGGTCGGGAAGTGCCGGTACAGCGTGGCGATGCCGACCCCGGCCTCGCGGGCGATCGCGCGCATCGACGGCTCGGCGTCAGCCGACACGAACACGCGAGTCGCCACCGCGAGCAGCTGCTCGCGGTTACGGGTTGCGTCCGCCCGTGGCGCACGCATCTCCGCCTCAGCCAAAACGGATCACGCTCCGATTGTGTTAGAGTCGTCCATGCAAACGGAGCATAGTCCGTTTCACTGCGTTCCCTCAGCCAAGGAGACAGGCATACATGCGGCACCAGAGCGATCACTTGCCCGCAGGCAGGAGCAGGGCGGTGCAGCTCGATTCGTTCGGCGGCCCTGAAGTCTTGGACGTCCGTGAGATTCCCGCTCCGCAGGCCGGCCCGGGACCGGTCCGGGTGCGGGTCACCGCGGCCGGTCTGAACCCGATGGACTGGATCATGACCGCCGACGCGGACACCGCCGCCCGGTTCGGCTTGAGCCTCCCGGCCGGGTTCGGGACCGACTACGCGGGGGTGGTCGACCAAGTCGGTGCCGAGGTGACCGGTTTCACGCCCGGTGACCGGGTGTTCGGGGGCGCCTTATCGCGCGCAGTAGCCGACTTCGTGGTGATCGACCCGGCCGGGGCGGCCGCGGCGAACGAGGCCCACCACACTCCCGAGGGTGTCGACGACCGCACCGCCGCCACTCTCAGCATCGCCGGCCGCACGGCCTCCGCCGCCCTCGCCGCGGTGGCGCCCGGCCCGAGCGACACAGTGCTGATCGGCGGCGCGGGCGGCGGGGTCGGAGTCTTCGCCGTCCAGCTGGCGCGGATCGCCGGAGCGCGCGTGATCGGCACAGGATCAGCGGCCTCGTCCAAGTTCCTGCGCGAGCTCGGAGCGGACCCGGTCACCTACGGCGACGGCTTGGCCGACCGGGTCCGAACCCTTGCTCCCGGCGGTGTCACCGCCGCCATCGACCTGCACGGGACAGAGACACTGCACGCCGCGAGGGAACTCGGCGTTCCGGACAGCCGCATCTGCACCATCGCCACGAAAGTCGACGGTGTGCCGGCGGCCAACGGCGCGAACGCCGCTCCCGGCAGCCTGGAAGAGATAGCCCGCCTGATCGCGGCGGGCCGGCTCCGGGTGCCGATCGCGGCGAGTTTCCCGGTCGAGCAGATCCACCGCGCGACCGAGCTCCAGGCCGGCCGCCACGTGCACGGCAAGATCGTCATCGACCTCTAGATCGAGGCCATAACGGGCCCGGAAATGCGGTCAGGCCCCGGGAGAACCGCTTGCGCGTTCTCGACCGGGGCCTGACTGTCACGTAAAGTTCGGCGGCGTCCTACTCTCCCACAACCCTTCGGTTGCAGTACCATCGGCGCTACCAGGCTTAGCTTCCGGGTTCGGAATGGGACCGGGCGTT
>NZ_JBFAQX010000012.1:0-244842 GCF_040678995.1 Amycolatopsis sp. NPDC049253
GCCTGGGCTACCAGACCCCAGCCGGTTACGCTGCCGCCTGCACCCACCAATAACCGACTCACACAGAACCTGGGTCAATCAACGGGGTCCCGCCACCAGGTGAAGCCGGACGGCAAGGTGCCAATGACGTGCTCAACCGGGCCCGAGCCCAGCTGTCAGAAGCTGGAGACGCCATCGCGGGCATGCTCGACGCCGAAGCGGACGTAGCACCACAAAGCTCCAGTTGGCTGGATGACGCCGGGAACTTCTTCGCCGACCTCGGCACCCACGCGGCGAACAGCCTCGCCTCGTTCGGCAACGCGATGCTCAACCACCCACTCGACACAGCTGCCGCTGTCGGAGGGATCGCGCTGACCGTGGTCAGCTCAGCGGGTGAAGGCGCGGGGGTTCTGCTCGACGCCACCGGAGTCGGGGCCATCGTCGGCGTTCCGCTGAACGTCGTGTCCGCCGCCGGCATCGTCGCCGGTGGAGCGATGACCGTCGGCGCCACCAGCGACCTTGTCAAGCACGCGATGACGGATGACTACGTCGAGCCGGTCAAGCCACGTGCTAACCCGACCAAGCCCACGAAGACGGACCGGCTCAAGGAACATCTCACAGGCAAGGACCTCGATGGGGCCCGTCGTGAGCTGAACGGCGAAGTTGTCGCCCGCAAGTCGGACGGCACACCTTGGGACCACGTCACCGAAGTCAGAGAGGCCGAAACAGGGCTTGCGAATCAGATCAACCGCTTGAAACGCCAGCTCACCGACACACAGCTGGCACCTGAAGACCCCCCTCCATCGAGGCGGAACTGTCCGAGGCGAGTCGGCTGCTCGACTACAGTGAGCAGTGGGTACCGCGCGGATAGCAGCCTGAGTACACGATCACGACAGCTGACATGAGGAGCCATGGGGACCAGGCCTGACGTCGACGAATCGCTCACTCTCGAGCAGATCGAAGACTGCCGATGGGGCGGCCCGCCGGCCGATGCAACGCGGTTGGTCAAGACCGTCTACGAGCTGCGCCACAAGCCAGTCAGCGCGATGGACACCGAAGACCTCCGTGTCCTGCTGCTCCAGCAGGAAAGCGTCGACGTGCTGGTCCCTGTTGCGCTGACTCACCTCGAACGGAATCCTCTGGCTGAGGGTGACTTCTACCCCGGCGACCTGCTCGTGGCGGTGCTGAAGATTCCGGGGACATACTGGCAGCAGCACCCTGACCAACATCGTCGCGCGTCCGCGGTGGTCGGAGCGGTCGAGGCGCTTGGTAACCTCGAGGACCACGACGCACCAGACGACACCATCTCGCACCAAATCAACGCGTTTCGAAGCTGACGTCAGCGTGATGTAACACCTGGCGGAGGCGCGGCATCTTTCTGCGGAAGGCGCCCATTCCAGCCAAGGACGTTTGGCTGTGCAGAACTTCGCGATCCACGTCGCCGGAGCACGATGGCATGCTCGTTTTGGTCAGTCGTGTTGACGCAGTTGCCGCGCACGGCGACGAGCCAGGGCGCACGTTGCTATCGAGCCGATGCCGGCCAGCGGCCAGCCGGCGATGGCCACGAGTGTGATCGTGAAGGCCGCGAGGATGAGGATCAAGACGATCAGGCGGCGGAACCGTCGGCGGTCGCGGAGGCAGCTGTCCAGGATGTGCAGCCAGGAGGGTGGCTGTTGGGCGCGGGTCACGGTCATGCCTCGACTGAGGGGTAGTTGGTGCTGGCGAAGTATGCAGAGATCGGGACGTCGTGTACCTCTAGCGTCAGGCGCGCTTTTCGCAGTTGGACTTCCGCCCGTGTCTCGGCTGACTTTGTGGTGCGGGCGCCGAGGACTCCGATGACTGGATGGGTAAGGGCCCGGGCTACATCGCCTGCAGGTACGGAGTTGGAGCCTCCCCATTGGAGGGTCCAGTGGTCCTGCCTGCCCCACAGTTGAATGAAGTCGAACCCACTCTGCTCACGGGAGGGGCGCGGCAGGGGATCTCTGACAAGCCAGCCGACCGCCCATCCTTCCTCGTCGCTTCGGCAGGTGAGCCGGGCGACCAAGCCGGCAAGCAGGTCTACGGCGTCCTCGTGCATTGGGGGAATCGCATCGAGGACCGCGCGTTCTCGCTGGCCCAGGACGGGGTCACGTCGCAGGCGTCGCCAGTGGGTGGGGTAGAACCACGGCGGTGTTCGCTGTTTGGGGGTGTAGAGGCTGTGGTAGCGCATTCGCAGCAGGGCATCTGTGGGAAGGTGCCTCAACAACAGCGCATCGCCAAGGCCTTCTACCTCTACTGGTCGCAGTCCGGGGATGCCGTGGGTCGAGTCGGCGGCGGCGAGGCATTGCACCAGGTGATCGGCTACGTCAGAGAGGATGCTGAGATCGTCGTATTGGGGGGGAGAGAGAGACGATGACGTTGGTCCAGCCGACCCGGGAGGCTCCCGAGATGGCGACGAGCTCGGCTTGCCCCGCAGCCTTGAGGTGAGGTGGCACGGCTGGGGTGTTGAGCAAGAAGGGTGCGGCGAACGCGCGGAATCGCTTCTGCGCGGGCTCGCAGGAGTCCAGCCCGAGCGCTGGTGGCGTCGTCCCGGCGGTGATCCGCGGGATGGCTCGGGCTGCGAGTGAGCGGGGTTCGTGAGTGATCAGGCTGCGGGCGTCGGCGAAGCGTGAACGGGAAGTTCCAGGCATGGCGCGTCTCCTGTCGCCCAGACTCGACTGTAGACACGTGCCAGACAAGCTGACGACCCAAGACCAATGAATCGCAAGGTGGGTGCCCCACACCCTCTTGCCGCCAGCGGGATCGTCTGGGGTAGATCCGCCGCAGCCCCGGCCCCTCGCGCTCCGAGTATTCAAAGCCTACCGCACGCCCGCGATCAGCGACGCCACGGCGAAAACACGAGCTCATCGGCGCTCATAGGCACCGTATTTCAGGCTCAGGCTGCATCCGTCGAGTTCGATAACGAATTCTGCGGGCGACAGCTGCCTGGCGGTGAGGCGGTCGACGCCGACGATGGGAGCGGTGAGGCATCCGACGATGTCCTCGGGGCGTGGCCAGCCGTTCCAGCGGAGCGCCCATTTCGGACGTTGACCCCACAGGGAGATTTTGCCGTTGTGGCGATATCCGGGCGGAAACGGGCGACCGAGGGGGTCGTACCACCAGTTGCCGACTGCCCACTTCCTCGCTGGGTCGCGCGCATCCAGCCGGGTGACGAGCGCTGCCAAGATACGTTCGATCCCTGCCGGCATTGCCGGCAGGCGAGACAACGCCTCGCGTTCCACGTCCGCCAGCGGGATGTCGGCGCCAACGAAGGTGTTGGCGCTCCACGTATCGAGGTGTGGTCCGGCATTCTGGATGTCGCTCAGCAGCGGAAAGTCGGGGCGGGAGGCGACCACCATCTTCGCGCCCGTAGGCAGGTGGACGAGGTGATAGGTGCGGAAGTCGACGGCAGCCTCCACGCGCAGCCCCGGCACGCCGTACTGAAGACTGTCGGGACCGGGTGATGCCAGCAGCCGGCCGACTGCGTTCTCCACCGCGCCGGGCACGAGGCAGACCAGCGTGTCGAACCGTGGCGACACGGTCATGGTGTAGGCGAGGAACGCGTTCGCGCTGTGCTGATCATCGAAAGGCGTGTCGGGCACGTTGGCGTTGAAGAGAAAGAGCGCCAGCAGGGCGCGGAATCGTCGTTGCTGAGGTGAGCAAAGATCGAGTCCCAGGCCACCGCGGCCAACGCCGGCTGCCGCGCTCGCCTTGTCCTCGCCGGTGTATGACCGCCGGATGTCCCTCAGCTTGCGACGGAGTGATTCGGGCACGTGTGATCCATTCCGCGTCCCGGCCCGCACATGGTCACGTTCGAAATATTCAGTGCGTCAGCATGCGCGAAGCGGGTGCCCTACACCCTTGGCATTGCCAGCGGGGGCGCCGGAGCCCTGCCGCTCATGCCGTCGCAGCCCTTCGCGTACGGCCACGACCTCGTAAGAGGATGGGCATGAGGCTAGCACGCAGCCGGACACATCACGCCGGAGTGTTCGCTTCAGGGCGATACCGGATCAGACCACTAGCTGCGCCCAGTGGCCGAGCCCGACTCTGGCGGTAAAGGCAGTCGCGCCCGAGCTCATCCGGGACGAGCGTGGCTCCCCGCGACAGCGTGGGGCACCGCAGTGGTAGCTCTAAAACACCTTTCAAGATTCGCCCATCCGGGGGGCAGTGGCCGCTGTGTTGGCAGCCCCGTTTGTGTGGTGCTGGACCGAGCTGCTCCAGTTTTGCTCCACTTTTCGCGCCACGGTGGAAGTTGGCAATCTAGAAACTCAAAGATTGGCTCGACGAAAAAACCGCCCTACCTGGATCTTTGGATCCGGTGGGCGGTGTTTCGTCATGGTGGAGCTAAGGGGACTCGAACCCCTGACCCCCTCACTGCCAGTGAGGTGCGCTACCAGCTGCGCCATAGCCCCGGAGCGGAGGTGAACTCCGCATCTCGTGTGAACAAAGAGTACACCCCGCCCCGGGCGGCTTACGCAGGGGGGTGGGGCACGAGCGTGAAGCCCCAAAACCCCAGGTCAGAACCAACAAACGCGTCACAGGGAAGATCCATACCCCCAACGTCCGAGGCTCGACGAGTCAGGCAACGACCCCGGAGCGTGAGTCACCGGAACCCCGCCCCGGGAACTACCGGTTCAAGAACCTCTTCATGACTTATTTTTAGCTCTGTATTGACTCCCCGTGTGGCCGCCGTTACATTTTCACCCGGTTGTGACGCCGAGGTCCCCGCCCGCTACGCCGCGTCTTCATGTCTGGGCATGAGCCTTGCCGTTTCCTGCTCGTCGAACGCCGCGGTGCGGTGGAGGAGGTTCCGATGGGATTGCGGAGAGTGGGCACGGTGGTGCTGTCCGCGTTCGCGCTGGTGAGTGGGTATGCGGGGGTGTCGCAGGCGGAGCCGGCAGCCCAAGCACAAACCCCAGCCCAGGCACAAACCCCAGCCCAGGCACAAACCCCAGCCCAGGCACAAACCCCAGCCCAGGCACAAACCCCAGCCCAAGCCCAAAGCCAAGCGCAACCCCAAGCCCAGACAGCCGCCGCCATCGCGCCCGACCAGTGGTACACGGTGCAGTCCGTGAACAGCGGGAAGTGTGTGGACGCGAGGGCCGCCGCGAGTGCGAACGGGACCGTGGTGCAGCAGTACGCGTGCAACCAGACGTCCTCCCAGGTCTGGCAGTTCCAGGCCACCAGTGACGGCTACGTGCGCGTCAACACGCAGCTCAACCCGGCGCAGTCGTGGGACGTCACGGACGTCTCGAAGGCCGACGGTGGCCTGGTGCAGCTCTGGTCGTACTCGAACGGCGTCAACCAGCAGTGGCAGCCGGTCCAGGAGTCGAGTGGTGCGTACCACTTCGTGAACCGCAACAGTGGCAAGTGCCTCGACGTGCCGAGCGCCTCTATCGCAGACAGCGTTCAGCTTCAGCAGTACACCTGTAATAACACCAGTGCGCAATCGTTCACAATAACTCCCGTGGGTGGCACTACGACTCCTCCGAGCGAGGACCCGGACCTCGGCCCGAACGTCGTGATCTTCGATCCGTCGATGTCCGCCGCGAGCATCCAGAGCAGGCTGAACAGCATCTTCAGCCAGCAGGAGAAGAACCAGTTCGGCAGCCAGCGCTACGCCGTGATGTTCAAGCCGGGCACGTACTCCAATGACGTGAACGTCGGCTTCTACACGCAGGTCCTCGGCCTCGGGCTCAGCCCCGACGCCGTGACGATCAACGGCGCCGTGCACGTGGAAGCCGACTGGTTCCCGCCGCAGAACGCGACGCAGAACTTCTGGCGCGGCGCCGAGAACCTGTCGGTCAACCCGACCGGCGGGGCCGATCGGTGGGCGGTGAGCCAGGCGGCGCCCTACCGGCGCATGCACGTGCGCGGCGACCTGCAGCTCGACGACGGCGGCTGGGCCAGCGGCGGCTGGATCTCCGACTCGAAGATCGACGGCCAGGTCCGCTCGGGCTCGCAGCAGCAGTGGATCTCGCGCGACTCGCAGTTCGGCAGCTGGAACGGCTCCAACTGGAACATGGTCTTCGTCGGCGTGAACGGCGCGCCGCAGAACACGTTCCCGAGCCCGCCGTACACCACGGTCGGCCAGGCGCCGGTGGTGCGCGAGAAGCCGTTCCTCTACCTCGACAGCGCCGGCAAGTACCAGGTCTTCGTGCCGGCCCTGCGCACCAACACCTCCGGCACCAGCTGGGCGAACGGCACCGCACCGGGCTCCTCGCTGCCGATCGACCAGTTCTACATCGCCAAGCCGGGCGCCTCGGCGGCCGACCTGAACGCCGCGCTCGCGGCTGGCAAGAACCTGCTGATCACGCCGGGTGTCTACCACCTCAACCAGACCCTGCACGTGACCCGCCCCGACACCGTGGTCCTCGGCCTCGGCATCGCGACCCTGGTGCCCGACAACGGCATCACCGCGATGAACGTGGACGACGTCAACGGCGTGAAGGTCGCGGGCCTGCTCATCGACGCCGGCACGACGAACTCCAACACGCTCATGCAGGTCGGCGCGCCCGGCTCGACCGCCGACCACTCGGCCGACCCGACGTCGCTGCACGACGTGTTCTTCCGCATCGGTGGCGCGGCCGTCGGCAAGGCGACCAACAGCCTGGTGGTGAACAGCAACAACGTGATCGGCGACCACATGTGGATCTGGCGCGCCGACCACGCGGCGAACAACAGTTTCGTCGGCTGGAACACCAACACCGCCGACAACGGGCTGACCGTCAACGGCAACAACGTCACGATGTACGGCCTGTTCGTGGAGCACTACCAGAAGACGCAGGTCGTCTGGAACGGCAACGGCGGGCGCACGTACTTCTTCCAGAACGAGATGCCCTACGACGTGCCAAACCAGGCCGCCTGGATGAACGGTTCCACCCAGGGCTACTCGGCCTACAAGGTGGGCCCGAACGTGACGAGCCACGAAGCGTGGGGCCTGGGCAGCTACTGCTTCTTCAACACCAACCCGTCGGTCGCCAGCGCTCACGCGTACGAGGCGCCGAACACCCCGGGCGTGCGGTTCCACGACATGGTCACCGTGTCGCTGAACCACGCGGGCACGATCACCCACGTCATCAACACGACGGGCGCGACCACGCCCGACGGGACGCGGCCGGTGAACCTGGTGAGCTACCCGTAGCCCACCTCCGGACAACCGGTGCGCGCCGTGGTGGCGGCCTCGGCGCGCACCGGTTCCCAGTCCACAAGAGAACAAGTCAGAGATCGACAAGAGTCGCCCAGTTCCCGGAACTTCCGGAAACTGGGCGACTTTTTCGTGACCACACCGTTCTCAAAGATCACCAACCGCGATGGGCCCGTCGCGCTGCGACTCCCGGTGATGATCGTGCATGAGCAGGGCACTGGCCATTCACGTGCGGTTCACGACCCGGCTGTGTCCTTCGTGGACTGTTCGCTCGGCATTCCCACACCCCGGGTATCAAAGGACTGGACAAGTGAAATCACGTTTTGCTGCCCTGGCCGCCCTCGCGGCCGCCGGCACGCTCCTGCTCACCGCCTGCGGGGGTGGCGCGTCGGGCTCGGAGCAGAGCTCGGGCGCCGCCACCGCCAAGTCCGCCGCCGACCTCGGTGGTATGGACAAGCTCGTCGAGGCGGCCAAGAAGGAGGGCGAGCTCAACGTGATCGCCCTGCCGCACGACTGGGCCAACTACGGCGAGATCCTCGACGCCTTCAAGAAGAAGTACGGCCTGAAGGTCAACGAGGCCAACCCCGAGGGTTCGAGCCAGGACGAGATCAACGCCGTCAAGCAGCTCAAGGGCCAGGACCGCGCGCCCGACGTGGTCGACCTCGGCAGCGCGTTCGCCCTCTCGGCCGCCTCCGACGGCCTGCTGGCGCCCTACAAGGTCACCACCTTCGACGACATCCCGGCGGGTCAGAAGGCCGACGACGGCTCCTGGTTCTTCGACTACGGCGGCTTCATCTCCATCGGCTACGACGCTTCCAAGGTCACCGACCCGCCGAAGACGCTGGCCGACCTCAAGAAGCCCGAGTACAAGGGCAAGGTCGCGCTCAACGGCGACCCGACGAAGGCAGGCGCGGCATTCGCCGGCGTCTACGCCGCGGCCCTGGCCAACGGCGGTTCGTTCGCCGACATCAAGCCGGGCGTGCAGTTCTTCGCCGACCTGAAGAAGTCCGGCAACTTCATCCCGGTGCAGTCGAGCGCGGCCACCATCGAGAGCGGCCAGACCCCGATCACGCTCGACTGGGACTACCTGCAGGCCGGTTACGCCGCGAAGCTCAAGGGCAAGGTCGACTGGAAGGTCACCGTCCCGAGCGACGGCATCTACTCGAACTTCTACGCCCAGGGCATCAGCAAGACCGCCCCGCACCCGGCCGCCGCGCGGCTGTGGGAGGAGTTCCTGTACTCCGACGAGGGCCAGAACCTGTTCCTGAAGGGCCTTTCGCGCCCGGCGCGCCTGCCGAAGATGGAAGCGGCCGGCACCGCCGACAAGACCGCGCTGGCCGCTCTGCCGAAGGTGGAGGGCGACGTCAAGTTCCCCACCGACGCGCAGGTCAACGACGCCAAGAAGGTCCTGGCCGACGAGTGGGCCAAGGCGCTCGGCTGACGTGACCGCCGAAACCGTCACCGCGGCGGCGGGAGTGGCCCCGGCCGCTCCCGCCGCCGCGCCCGTGCGCCCCGGGTCCGCGCGGCGCTTGCTCTCGTGGGTGGCGGGCCACCTCGGCCTGCTGCCGTTCCTGCTCTACACCGGCGTGTTCCTCGGTGCGCCGGTGGTGATGGTCGCCATCGGCGCGTTCCAGGACAACGACGGCGCCTTCACCACGGAGAACCTCACCGCGGCGTTCGCCGACCAGTTCGGGCGCTCGTTCGCCACCAGCATCGAGCTCTCGGCGCTCACCGCCGCGGCCGGGGCGATCCTCGGCGCGATCCTGGCCAACGCGGTGCTGGGCTCGAAGCCCGACGGTCTGCTGCGCAAGGTCGTCTCGAGCGCCGCCGGCGTGCTCGCGAACTTCGGCGGCGTGCCGCTGGCGTTCGCCTTCATCGCGACGCTCGGCAGCATCGGCATCGTCACGAAGGCGCTGGCCAGCCTCGGCTTCGACATCTACGCCGGCGGCTTCAACCTCTTCACGTTCACGGGCCTCGCGATCGTCTACGTCTACTTCCAGATCCCGCTGATGGTGATCGTCTTCACCCCGGCGCTGGAGGGCATGCGCGAGCAGTGGCGCGAAGCCGCGGCGAACCTCGGGGCCACGCGGGCGCAGTACTTCCGGCTGATCGCCGTGCCGGTGCTGCTGCCGCCGTTCCTCGCCTCGACGCTGCTGCTGTTCGCCAACGCGTTTTCCGCCTACGCCACGGCCTACGCGCTGACCACCGGTGTCGTGCCACTCGTGCCGATCCAGATCGGCTCCCTGGTGAGCGGCAACGTCGTGGCCGACCAGCAGAACCTCGGCAAGGCGCTGGGGCTCGGCATGGTCGTGGTCGTCGCGCTGGTGATGGCGATCTACGCGTACCTGCAGAAGCGGGCTTCGAGGTGGCTGTCGTGAAGAACAAAGCCCTGCGCTGGACGGTGCTCACGCTGTTCGGCCTGTACTTCCTCGTGCCGATGGGCGCGTCCGTGGAGTTCAGCCTCCGCGACGTGAACAACACGCACAGCTTCGCCTCGTGGGGCAAGATCCTCGACGAGCCGGACCTGCTGCCCACGCTCGGCACGTCGCTGTGGGTCGCCGCCGGCACGGTCGCGCTCACGCTGCTGCTGATGGTGCCCACGGTGAGCTGGGTGCACCTGCGCAAGCCGAAGCTGCGCCGCCTCATCGAGGGCGTGAGCCTGCTGCCGCTGGTCATTCCGCCGATCGTGCTGGTCAACGGCGTGCTCGTGGTGTTCCGCGACGCGCCGGAGGTGATCAACGGGACGCCCGTGATCCTGGTGCTGGAGTACGTGATCCTCGCGCTACCCTTCACCTACCGCACGCTCGACGCCGGCCTGGCGGCGATCTCGCTGCCGACGCTGGTGGAGGCCGCGCGCAGCCTAGGCGCGTCGTGGCCGACGGTGCTGCTGCGGGTGATCGTGCCGAACATCCGGTCGGCCGTGTTCGGTGCCGCGTTCCTCAACCTGGCGCTGGTGCTGGGCGAGTACACGCTGGCGAGCATCCTGCTGATGGACACCTTTCCTGTGTGGACGGTCAGCACCGGGCAGTCGGAGGCGGGCGTGTCCGTCGCCGTTTCCCTGCTGTCGCTGCTGGTCGCGTTCCTGCTCCTGTTCGTCCTGTCCCTTGTGGCCGGTCGCCGCAAGGCTTCGCGAGGTGTGTCGTGAAAACTGTGCTGGAGACTCCGCAGGCGAAAACCGGTGCGTCGGTCGAGTTTCGCGGCCTGCGCCGCGAGTTCGGCGAGGTCCGGGCGCTCGACGGGCTGGACCTGACGATCTCGACGGGCGAGCTCGTCGCCCTGCTCGGCCCTTCGGGCTGCGGCAAGACGACGGCGCTGCGCGTGCTCGCCGGCCTGGAGGCGGTGGACGCCGGCGAGGTGCTGGTGGACGGCACCGACGTGGTCGGCGTGCCCGCCAACAAACGCGACATGGGCATGGTGTTCCAGGCCTACAGCCTGTTCCCGAACCTGACGGTGCGCGACAACGTGGCCTTCGGCCTGCGGCTGCGCGGCGTCGCCACGGCCGCGCGGCAGAAGCGGGCGCGGGAGCTGTTGGAGCTCGTGGGGCTGTCGGCGCAGGAGAAGCGCTACCCGCACCAGTTGTCGGGTGGCCAGCAGCAGCGCGTGGCGCTGGCCCGAGCGCTGGCGATCGAGCCGCGCGTGCTGCTGCTCGACGAACCCCTGTCGGCGCTGGACGCCCTCGTGCGCACGCAGCTGCGCGACGAGATCCGCCGGCTGCAGCTGCGCGTGGGCATCACGACGCTGTTCGTGACGCACGACCAGGAGGAGGCGCTCTCGATCGCCGACCGCGTGGGCGTGATGCGGTCCGGGCGCCTCGAGCAGTGCGACAGCCCGGTGGAGCTCTACGCCCGGCCCGCGACGGCGTTCGTCGCGGAGTTCGTGGGCACGATGAACCGCCTTCCCGGCGTGGTCGCGGTCGGCGGCGCGTCCGTCGACGTGGCGGGGGAGCGGCTCGTGCTGGCCGAACCGGCTCGGCGCACCGACGGCGACGCCGTGACGGTGCTGGTGCGTCCGGAGGCGGTGACCCTCGTGGCCGCCTCCGACGGTCGCGCGGTGGTGACGGACCACAGCTTCCGCGGCGCGGTCACCCGTGTGACCGCGCTGCTGTCCGACGGCACGGCGGTGCTGGCCGACCTCCCCAGCGTCTCGGCGGCGGAACTGCTGCCGGGCACGGGAGTGGACGTGTCGTTCGGGACGCAGCCGGTCCTGCTGGCGAGCTGACGCCGGTTCCCGCCGCCGGAGGGTGTTCGCCTCCGGCGGCGGGAACGACGTCAGGCGGCGACCTGCTGCAGCAGGCCGTGGAGGTCGAGCATCGGCCACAGCTCGGCGATGCGGCCTTCGCGCAGGCCGAACACGACGGTGGCGCGCATGCGGATCGCCTTGCCGGTGGGCGGACTGCCGAGGAATTCGCCGTCGTGGGTGCCGGTCATCGTCCAGCGGACGGCGGCTTTGTCGCCGTCGACCAGGATGTCGTCCACGTGCAGCACGGCATCGGAGAACGACGTGTGCACGATCTCGCCGGCACCGATCACGGCCTCGCGAGCCGACTCGTCGGACGGACCGTGGTTCACGGCGTCGGGGGTGAGCAGTTCGTCGATCAGGCCGAAGTCGCGGCCGTTGAACAGTTCGGCGTAGAACCGTTCGACGGTCTCTCGGGTGGTGGCCACGGGGGTCCCCTCTCTACTGTGGTGGTGGTTGCGGTCTTCGTGCGGTGGCGCAGTGAGGACTGAGCAGGGGAGCGCCTTGTGACAACCGACTTCTTCACCGACGAACGCGGCCGGCTTTTCGGCCTGGCCTACCGCCTGCTCGGCTCGGCCGACGACGCCGAGGACGCGGTGCAGGACGCCTACCTGCGCTGGCGTCGCGTCGCCCCTGGCGAGCTCACCGCGCCCGGAGCGTGGCTCACGAAGGCCGTGACGAACCTCTGCCTCACCCGGCTCACGTCCGCGCCCGCTCGCCGCGAGTCGACGGCGGGCGACGCGCTGCCGGAGCCCGTCCTCACCGGCGGCGGTGCCTTGGGCCCGCTGGAGACCGTTGAGCGGCGCGAGTCGGTGTCGCTCGCGATGCTCGTGCTGATGCGGTCGCTGACGCCGGTGGAGCGCGCGGTCTTCGTGTTGCGCTCGGCATTCGACTACCCGTACCCGGAGCTCGCCGCGCTGCTGGAGCTCACCGAGGCCAACGCCCGCCGGCTCTACAGCCGCGCCCGCCGCCGCGTCGACACCGGCGAGACCCGGTTCCCGACGTCCGACAGCGGCTCGATGCGGCTCACCGAGAGCTTCATGACGGCCGTGCGCTCGGGCCGGCTGGAGCTGCTCGAAGACCTGCTCGTCGCCGACATCGCCACCTGGACGGACCTCGGCGACGGCGAACGCGTGCACGTCCGCGGCCGCGCCGCCGTCCGCCGCAACGCCGCCGCCACCCTCGCCCGCTTCGCCACGGTGTCCGACTTCCTGCTCACGGAGGTCAACGGCGCCCCGGGCATCCTCTTCCTCCAGGGCGGCGAGATCGTGGGCCTCACCTCGGTGGAAACGTGGGACGGGCGGATCTCGGCTCTGCGCACGGTCGCGGATCCGGATCGGCTGGGGTATTTGCGGGCACAGTTCGCGGCGCTGTCCTCCGCTGAGTGACCGGGGCAGTCGCTTCGGACGCCGGATCGAGAACGGGTTCGCTCGCTCGCCGGGTGGCCCGGGCGAGCTGACGCCGGAATCCGAAATCCCCGAGCCCACACGGAAAAATCGGCCGTGGCCCCGGGCCGGCGGGGCGGCGCCTACGCTCGGTGGGATGAACGAGGAGTCCTTTTTCCGGCGCCTGGTGATCGCGGTCGGGGACCTGGCGCAGCCGGCCTCGGCGCAGATCGCGCTGCTCGAGAAGGAGGGGCTGCGCGATGCCGACGAGCTCGCGCTGGAGTTCGACGAGTACTTCGCGGCGCTGAAGGACACGTTGCCCGCCGACACCGTCGCGGTGCTGGCGGAGCTCGACGCCCTCCTCGAGGAGATGAGCGGCCCGACGGGCCCGTGGTCGTTCGAGGCGCTGGCGACCGCGCCGGAGTGGGCCCGGGTGCGGGAGCCGGCCGGGCTGGCGTTCGCGTTGCTGGGCCGTCCGGCCTGAACCGGGGTGGCACGAACGGACCGTTCGCGCGGGCACTTCCGGCGCCCATCCCCAGGTCCAGGCCCTGCTGGAGCAGGTCCAGCCCGCGCAAGCGTTCTCCGCTCGCGGACACGGCCGTAGGCTGTCGGGTGTGAGCCAGCCGATCCTGATGACCGTCGACGACGACCCCGCTGTTTCGCGGTCGGTCGCGCGTGACCTGCGTCGCCGCTACGGCAAGGACTACCGCGTGATCCGTGCGGACTCCGGGGCCGACGCCCTCGACGCCCTGCGCGAGATCAAGCTCCGCGGCGACGCCGTCGCGGCGATCCTCGCCGACTACCGCATGCCCCACATGGACGGGATCTCCTTCCTCGAGAAGGCGATGGACCTGTTCCCCAACGCCCGCCGCGCGCTGCTGACGGCCTACGCCGACACGGACGCGGCCATCCAGGCGATCAACGTGGTCGACGTCGACCACTACCTGCTCAAGCCGTGGGACCCGCCGGAGGAGAAGCTGTACCCGGTCATCGACTCCCTCGTGGAGACGTGGCTCGCGGTCGGCGACAAGTCCGTCGAGGAGACCAAGCTGGTCGGCCACCGGTACTCGGCGCCCTCGTTCAAGGTGCGCGACTTCCTCGCCCGCAACGCCGTGCCGTACCGCTGGTACTCGGTGGACGAGGACGAGGGCGGGCGCATCCTGCAGGCCGCCGACGCCGCGGAGACCGACATCCCGGTGGTCGTGACGCCGGACGGCACCGTGCTCAAGCAGCCCACCGGCAGCGAGATCGCCGTCGCGGTCGGCCTGTCCACGCGGCCGGCGCAGGAGTTCTACGACCTCGTGGTGATCGGCGGCGGCCCGGCCGGCCTCGGCGCGGCCGTGTACGGCGCGTCGGAAGGCCTGCGCACGGTGCTCGTCGAGCGCAAGGCCACGGGCGGCCAGGCCGGCACGAGCTCGCGCATCGAGAACTACCTCGGGTTCCCCGACGGTGTCTCCGGCGCCCAGCTCACCGACCGCGCCCGGCGCCAGGCGCAGAAGTTCGGCGCCGAGGTGCTGACCGCGCGCGACGTGGTGGGCCTGGAGGTGCGCGGGTCGAGCCGGGTGGTGACCTTCGGCGACGGCTCCGAGATCGCCGCCCACGCCGTGATCCTCGCCAGCGGCGTCACCTACCGCGCGCACGAGGCCGACGGCATCCGCGAGCTCACCGGCAGCGGCGTCTACTACGGCTCCGCCGCCACGGAAGCGCCCGAGTGCAAGGGCCAGCACGTGTACATCGTCGGCGGCGCGAACTCCGCGGGCCAGGCGGCGGTGTTCTTCGCACAGCACGCGAGCGAGGTGTCGCTGCTGGTGCGCGGCGACTCGCTGGAGAAGTCGATGTCGCACTACCTCATCGAGCAGATCGCGGGCATCGACAACATCACCGTCCGCACGGGCACCACCGTCGTGCAGGCCCATGGCGCCGACCACCTCGAGGCCGTGACCCTGTGCCACGGCGACACGACGGAGACCGTCGAGACCGGGCACCTGTTCATCTTCATCGGCGCGGCGCCGCGCACCGACTGGCTGGGCGGGGTGATCCAGCGCGACCACCACGGGTTCGTCCAGACGGGTCCCGACCTGGTCGCCGAGGGCCGCCGGCCGGCCGGGTGGCCGCTCGACCGCGACCCGTACCACCTGGAGTCGTCCGTGCCCGGCGTGTTCGTGGCCGGCGACGTCCGGTCGCAGTCGGTGAAACGCGTGGCCTCCGCCGTCGGCGAAGGCGCCATGGCCGTCACCCTGGTCCACCGCTACCTGGAGGAACAGTGAAGGAGCCCGCACTGCCGCGCGAAGAACTCCGCGGCCTCTTCCTGTTCGAGCACCTCTCCGACGAGCAGCTCGACTGGATCGAACAGCACGCCGTGCTGGAGCATTACGAGGGCGACACCGCGGTGCACCGCGAGGGCGATCCCGCCACCTGCTTCTACATCCTGCTTTCCGGCGCGCTGCGGATGTCGCGGCAGGTGGCCGGTGCCGATGTCGAGGTGAAGCGCTCCGACCAGCGTGGCTCCTACTTCGGCGCCACGCAGTTCTTCGTGCACCAGGACACCGAGCACACCTACGGCGCCACCGTGCGGGCGATCGGGGACCTGACGCTGCTCGCGCTGCCCTCGGCGGAGTTCGCGGTGGAGTTCCGCAAGTGGTTCCCGATGGCCGCGCACCTGCTGGAGGGCATGTACCTCGGCTGGCGCAACTCCGACACCGTGATCTCCTCGCGGCGCAGGCTGCTCGCGCTCGGCGAGCTGTCGGCCGGGCTCACCCACGAGCTCAACAACCCGGCCGCGGCCGCGGTGCGCGCCACGGCGTCGCTGCGCGAGCGCGTGGCCGGAATGCGGCACAAGCTCGCCCTGCTCGCGAAGAAGGACATCGACCCGGACCTGCTGGAGCAGCTGCTCGACGTGCAGGAACAGCTGGTCAAGACGGTGGCCGACGCGCCGCGGCTCTCGGCGATGCAGCAGGCCGACCGCGAGGACGAGATCAGCGACTGGTTCGACGACCACGGCATCGACCAGGGCTGGGACCTCGCCGCGATCTTCGTCGCGGCCGGGCTCAAGACCGAGAACCTCGACGGGGTCCTGGAATCGGTCGGCGAGGGCCTGCTCGACGGTGCCCTGCGCTGGCTCGCGTACGCGCTCGAGACCGAGATCCTCATGGGCGAGATCGAGGACTCGACCACGCGCATCTCGGTGCTCGTGGGCGCGGCCAAGCAGTACTCGCAGATGGACCGCGCGCCGCACCAGTGGATCGACGTCCACGAAGGGCTCGACTCCACGCTGGTGATGCTGTCGGGCAAGCTCGACGGGATCCACGTCGTCAAGGAGTACGACCGCGGCATCGACCACATCCCGGCCTACGCGGCCGAGCTGAACCAGGTGTGGACCAACATCATCGACAACGCCGTCCAGGCCATGGGCGGCGAGGGCACGCTGACGCTGCGCACCTGGCAGGAAGGCAAGCAGGTGCGCGTCGAGATCGGCGACACCGGCCCCGGCATCCCCGAAGAGGTGCGCCAGCGCATCTTCGAGCCGTTCTTCACCACCAAGGGCGTCGGCGAGGGCACGGGCCTCGGCCTCGACATCTCGTGGCGCATCGTCGTGGAACGGCACTCGGGCGACATCAAGGTGACGTCCGTGCCGGGTGACACGCGGTTCGAGATCTGCCTGCCGGTGGAGGAACAAGCCTCGCTCTGAACCAACCGCTCTGATTCACCCGCTCTGACCCGCCCGCGCGCCACCGCCGTGATCAACCGGCGGCGGCGCGCGGGCGGTTCGTCATTTCCCTTCTGCCACAACAAAAAGCCGGGCTCTTACCGGACCCCGATCGAACCCGTTCGTTCACTGATCGTTCACTTCGAACTCCTCGTGCCGCGCGTCAAACGAGTTGCGGGGACTGAAGGATCCGAGGTGACGCGTCGCGGGACGTGCGGAAGGTGGGTTCGTGAAACGCCGGTTGTCCATCGGGCTGGCTGTGGTTCTGGTGCTCGCCGTCGTGGCCGTGATCGTGTGGGGGCGGTCGGGGAGCGACGAAGCGTCGGGAGAGGGTGACCTCACCGTCGTGCGCGGGGTGATCGGCTCGGAGAAACAGGCCTTCTTCACCGACCAGCGCGTGGTGGACGCGTTCGCCAAGCACGGCCTGAAGGTGGCGGTCGACACCGCCGGCTCGCGCCAGATCGCGACCACGGTCGACCTAGCCAAGTACGAGTTCGCGTTTCCCTCGTCGTCCCCGGCGGCGCAGAAGATCCAGCGCGACCGCAAGGTGACCACGGTGTACACGCCGTTCCAGTCGCCGATGGCGATCGCGACGTTCGAGCCCATCGTGCGGCTGCTCACCGCCGCGGGCGCCGTGCACAAGGGCGCCGGCGACTACCAGGTGCTCGACATCGCGAAGTACCTGCAGCTCACGCAGGCCGGTACGCGCTGGGACCAGCTGCCGGGCAACACCGCATACCCCGTGCGCAAGAACATCCTCGTGACGACGACCGACCCGCGGGAGTCGAACTCCGCGGCGATGTACCTGTCGATCGTGTCGTTCGTGGCCAACGGCGACAACGTCGTCTCGACGCCGGACCAGGAAGCCAAGGTGCTGCCCCAGGTGTCGAAGCTGTTCCTCGACCAGGGCTACACGCAGAACAGCACCGAGGGACCGTTCGAGGACTACCTCTCGGCCGGCATGGGCAAAACGCCGCTCGCGCTGATCTACGAGTCGCAGTACGTGGACCGTCTCGTGCGCCACGACGGTTCGATCCAGCCGGACATGCGGATGCTCTACACGGCGCCTACGGTGTACTCGAAGCACACGCTGGTTCCCTTCTCTCCCAACGGGGACAAGGTCGGCCAGCTGCTCTCCACCGACCCGGAGCTGGGCAAGCTCGCCGCCACGTTCGGCTTCCGCACCACGAACCCCCAGCTGTTCCGCGACGTCGTCGCCGCGGCCAAGGCCCCGGTGCCGGCCGATCTCGTGGACACGGTCGAACCGCCGTCGTTCGAGACGCTGGAACGGATGCTCGACGCGATCCAGAAGCAGTACTGATGGACGAGTTCACCCTCACCCCGCCGGAGCCGGTGGCGGCGGTTCCCGTGGAGCGCGCCGCCGGTCTGATCGCGCTCGGTGCCGACACGCGGGCCGACATCGCCCGTCGCGCCGGCGAGTTCGCGACGCGGCTGGAAGCACTCGACGTCAAGTCGCCCGAGTTCACCACGCTGCTCGACGAGATCCTCGCCGTCGGCGAAGCGGACATGCGGGCGGCGGCCACGGTCGCGGGCACCATGCTCGACCGCTCGACGAAGGCGCTGGAGTCCGCGCGCGGGTCCGTCGGCTCGCCGCAGCAGCAGGTGACCACGAGCCTGGTCGAGCTGCGCCGCACGGTCGCGGAGCTCGACCCGGCCAAGCTGCCGATCACCGGCCGCAAGTTGCTGGGCATCTTCCCGGCCGCCGCGAGTGCCAAGCGGGCCCTCGACCGCTACCGCGCGGCCAACGAGCCCGTGAACGCGCTGGTCCGCGAGCTGCGCACCCGTCAGGACGTGCTCCGCCGAGACAACGCGGCGCTCAAGGGCGAGCGCGAACGGCTCTGGGCGACGCTGGGCCGGCTCGCCGAGGCGGCGGCGTTCGCGGAGGCCGTGGACGGGGCGATCGACCGGCAGGCCGGCGTCTTCGACCTCACGGATCCTTCGCACGCCAACGCCTTGCGCGCCGACATCCTCTACCCGATCCGCCAGCGCCACCAGGACGTGCTGACGCAACTGGCCGTGAGCGCGCAGGGCTACCTCGCGCTGGACCTGGTGCGCCGCACCAACGACGAGCTGATCCGCGGGGTCGAGCGGGCGGTGTCCACCACCGTCTCCGCGCTGCGCGTGGCCCTGCTGGTGAGCGCGGCGCTGGCCAACCAGCGCGACGTGCTCGACGAGGTCGCGGCCCTGCAGTCGACCACCGACGGCTTGCTGCGCGCCAACGCCGCGCTGCTGGAGTCGCAGAGCGCGGAGATCCGCAAGGCGTCGAGCGACCCGGCCGTCGCCGTCGACACGCTGCGCGACTCGTTCGACCGGATCTACTCGGCCCTCGATGCGATCGACGGGTTCAAGGCCGAGGCCGTGCTGCACATGGCGTCCACAGTGGAGTCGTTGTCCGGCGAGCTGCGGCGCGCCGAAGACCGGCTCCGCCGTTCGCACGAGGGGGAGCTGTGAAGAAACTCGCGGTACTGGCGCTCGCCGCCGCACTGCTGGTCACGGGGTGTTCGTCGGCGGATCCGAGCTCTGGTGACGACGCCGGGCCGCCTCAGGCCGGCACGTTGCGGATCCTCGCGGGCAGCGAGCTGGCCGACATGCAGCCGGTGCTCGACGAGGCCGCGAAGGCCACGGGCGTGAAGGTGAAGTTCACGTTCACCGGCACGCTGGAAGGTGCCGAGTCGCTCGCCAACGGCAGCCTCGACGGCAAGTACGACGCCGTCTGGTTCTCCTCGAACCGTTATCCCGCGGGCATTCCCGAGGCGGCCAAGCGCCTGGGCAACCAGGTGAAGATCATGAGCTCGCCGGTGATGCTGGGCCTGGCGCAGCCGGTCGCGCAGCGGCTCGGGTGGGACAAGAAGGCGCCGACGTGGGGCGACATCGCCGCGGCGGCGGGCAAGAAGGAGTTCACCTACGGGATGACCGACCCGTCGGCGTCCAACTCCGGCTTCTCCGCGCTGGTGGGGGTCGCGTCCGCGCTGGCCCACTCCGGCACGGCGATCGACGCGCAGCAGATCACCGCCGTCACGCCGCAGCTCACGCAGTTCTTCAGCGCGCAGGTGATGTCGGCCGGTTCGTCGGGCTGGCTCTCCGACGCGTTCCAGCGCCGCGAGACCGGCCAGGACCCGGGGGCGAAGGTCGACGGCCTGGTCAACTACGAGTCCGTGCTGCTGTCGATGAACTCCTCCGGCAAGCTGCCGCAGCCGCTGAAGCTCATCTACCCCAGCGACGGCGTCGTCACCGCCGACTACCCGCTCACGCTCCTGACCAGTGCGAGCAACGACGCCCGCGACGCGCACCAGCGGCTCACCGACTACCTGCGCACGCCCGACGTGCAGCGGCGGATCATGCAGGTCACGCAGCGGCGGCCAGTGGTGCCAGGGGTTCAGCTGGGCGCGCAGTTCGTGCCCCACGACCTGGTCGAGCTGCCGTTCCCGGCGACGCAGCAGGCCGTCGACGCGCTGCTTTCGGCCTACTTCAGCAAGATCCGCCGTCCGTCGCGGACGCTGTACGTGCTCGACACGTCGGGCTCGATGCAGGGCGACCGCATCGAGGCGCTGCGCTCGGCCCTGGCCGGCCTCACCGGCGCGGACAACTCGCTCGTGGGCCGCTACCGGCAGTTCCGCAGCCGCGAGGAGGTGACGATGCTGCCGTTCAACACCGCGCCGGGCCGGCCGGTCACGTTCACCGTGCCGGAGCAGAACCCGCAGGGCGAGCTGGCGAAGATCAAGAGCTTCGCCGAAGGGCTGCAGGCCGACGGCGGCACCGCGATCTACGACAGCCTCGACCGCGCCTACCAGGTGATGGAACCGCTCGTGGCGCAGGACCCGGACCGGTTCAACTCGATCGTGCTGATGACCGACGGCGAGAACGAGAGCGGCTCGAACCTCGACGGCTTCAAGTCCGCCTTCGCGTCGCTGCCCGCGGCGATGAAGCAGATCCCGGTGTTCACGGTGCTGTTCGGCGAGGGCAGCGGCGACGAGCTCACGCAGGTCGCCACGATGACCGGCGGCAAGGTCTTCGACGCCCGCAACACCCAGCTGTCCAGTGTCTTCCAGGAGATTCGCGGGTACCAATGAGGCGCTGGTTCGGCTCCACCAAGAACATCGCCGGCTGCCTCGGCGGCCTGATCGGCCTCGTCCTGTACGCGGTCGGGGTGATCGGGCCGCTGTGGCTGATGTTCGTGGTCATGGCCGTGCTCTACACGGCGGGCGCGCTCGTCGCGCCGCCGGAGAAGGTGCGGCTCGTCGTCGACCCGGCCGTCGAGGCGGCGCAGGTGCGCTCGGCGCTGGAGGCCTTGCTGCAGACGGTGGCCGGCCACTCCGGGCGCCTGCCACCGTCCGCTGTGGACGGTGTGCGCCACGTCGCCGAAGTGCTGTCCGACCTGCTGAAGGACCCGCTGCGGCTCGCTGCGACGCCCGACCTGCAGTACCGCGTGCTGCTGCTCGCGCGCACAGACCTGCCGCTGTCGGTGGAAACGTACCTGAACCTGCCTCGCTGGTTCGCCTCCCGGCGGGACGCCGGCGGCACCAGCGCGGAGGACGAGCTCGCGAAGCAGCTGGACCTCCTGCGGGGCAAGGCGGAGAAGCTCGCCGCCGAGTACTACGCGGCCGACGTGAACCGCCAGGAGGACCACACGCGGTACCTCGGCGAAGACTGCTGACGCCGGGGTGGTTGGCAGACACGTGTCTTACCACTAGCTTCGTAAGAAGATCTTCTTACGAGGGGGTGTGCGGTGGAGACGAGCTCGCGCCGGGAACAGGCCGAGGCGACGCGTGAGCTGCTCCTCCGTACGGCGGAACAGCTGTTCGCCGAGCGCGGGCTCGCGCAGGTGTCCAACCGCCAGATCGTGGAGGCCGCCGGACAGGCCAACAACTCGGCGCTGGCCTACCACGTCGGCACGCGCGAAGACCTGATCCGCGCCATCACGTGGTCACACGTCGAGCCGATCGCCGCGCGGGCCAAGGAACGCGTGGCGGCCGTCCGGCGTTCGAAGCGCCCGCGTGACCACGTGGCCAGCCTCGTGCTGCCCTACACCGAGCACTTGGCGAGCCTCGGCAACCCCAGCTGGTGCGCCCGGTTCCTCGCGCAGGTCGTGACCGATCCGGCGCTGCTCGACGTCGAGGGCGTCGAGCGGGTGCCGGCGGCCGAGTTCGTCGAGGGCACGGCCGCGGTGTGGGCGCACGTGACGCCGTTGCCGGCCGCCGAATCGGTACTGCGGAGCCAAACCGCGCGCGTCGCGGTGATCCACACGTGCGCCGAGCAGGAGCGGCTTGCTGCGACCACCGGCGTGCCCGCCGACTGGGCGCTGGTCGGCGAGGCCCTGACCGACGCCCTCACCGGTTTGCTGACCGCCCCGCGCGTCCCCACCACCCGGAAGGATCGTTGATGTCCGCCACGAAACCGCCCACGATGCGCCGCCCGGTTCCGCCGGAGATGCTGCGGCGCGGCAAGTGCCCGTTCGACCCGCCCGCCGTGCTCGCGGAAAAGGCGCCGGTGTCGCGGATCGAGCTGCTCAACGGCGCGCACGCCTGGGTGGTCACCGGCTACGAGCAGGCCCGCGCGGTGCTGGCCGACACGAGGTTCAGCTCCGACAACGTCCGCCACCGCAGCGCGATGGACCTGCGCCCCGAAGAGGTCGGCGAGGCGCGCTGCCCCGTGGACGTTGCCCAGCGCGAGGACGGCCGGTTCCTGTTCATGGACCCGCCCGAGCACACGCGGCTGCGCCGGCTGCTCACCGGCCAGTTCACCGTGCGGCGCATGCAGTTGCTGGAGGAGCGGATCCGCGAGATCTCGATCGAGCACCTCGACGCGATGCGCGCGGCCGGGAACGAGGGCGACGTCGTGCCCGCGTTCGCCTTGCCGTTGCCCTCGCTGGTGATCTGCGAGCTGCTCGGGGTGGACTACGCGGACCGCGCGGAGTTCCAGGAGCACACCGGGATCGCGCTCAACCTGACCAAGAGCGACGAGGAGCGGGCGAAGGCCTCGGAGTCGATCTACGCGTTCATGCGCAAGCTGGTGGCGCACAAGCGTGAACACCCGGCCGACGACCTCGTGTCCGGCCTGATCCACGGCGACGCCGACCCGGCGCTGACCGAGCAGGAGCTGGTCGACATCGCGACGGTGCTGCTCGGCGCGGGCCACGAGACCACCGCGAACATGCTGGCGCTGGGCACTTTCGCGCTGCTCGAACACCCGGACCAGCTGGCTCTGGTGCGCGAGGACCCGTCGGTGCTGGACAACGGAGTCGACGAGCTGCTGCGGTACCTGTCGATCATCCACATCGGACCGAACCGCGTCGCGACGGAGGACCTCGAGGTCGGCGGCGTCACGATCCCGGCGGGCGAGACCGTGCTGATCTCGGTGCCGCAGGTCAACCGCGCGGCCGAGCACTGGCCGGAGCCGGCACGGCTGGACCTCAGGCGCCCGCGCACGCCGCACCTGGCGTTCGGCCACGGCGTGCACCAGTGCCTCGGGCAGCAGCTGGCGCGTTCGGAACTCCGGGTGGGCTTGGCGGAGCTGGTCGCGCGCCTGCCGGAGCTGCGCCTCGCGATCCCGGCCGAGGAAGTGCCGCTGCGCACGGACATGCTCGTCTACGGCGTGCACTCGCTGCCGGTGGCGTGGTCCTGAGCTCTACCGGAAGCGGGGCAACGTCAGCGTGAGCGCGGCCGTCGTGAGCCAGGCCAGCAGGTCGGGCAGCGGCACCCGGGAGAGGCGCTCGGGCCACTCGTCGGCGACGGTGTGGAGCACGAGCTCGTCGTCGGCCGGCTGCACGGCGGTGAGCCGCAACCCCTTCGGCAGCTCGGGCAGCGGCAGCACGACGGGCCGGATCCGTTTCGGGGCGCGGAATTCCCGCTGTCCGATGTGGAGGGTCGTCGGGGTCAGCACCACGGCGTCGGCGGCGACGGCGGGCGTGAGCGTGAGCCGGCCCCAGCCGGGGTGCTTGGCCCAGCGCACCTGGAACCCGTCGTCGTGCGGGGTCGCGACGAGGTCCGGCCGGGTCTGGGCCACGCGCTCCCGCACGACGCCGCCGGGCACGGTGATGTCCAATTCGACCTCACCGGGGGCCACGGTGGGGGTGGGCAGGCTGCGCAGGCGGACGTCCTTGGCCAGCAGGACAACGCGGCGCAGCGGGATGCCACTCGTCGCGGACGTCGGCCACTCGACATCCTCGGCGACGAGGCGCACGTTGCCGAGACGGCCGGTGGCCAGGCGCAGGGAATCGGCGGGGTAGTCGAGTTCGGTCAGGGTGAAGCGGGCTTCGCCGCCGTTGGCCTTCGCGGTGAGCCGGCGGCCGACGAGCTGTTCGGTGACCGTGCGCGCGAGGGCCGCCGGCGTGGCGGGCACGTTCGGCAGCAGGGAACGACCCGCCGCGGCGGCGAGGCCCGCGATTTCGGGCCAGCCCTCGAACCATCTGCCTTCGGTCACCCGGACATCGTAGGAGGCGCGGTGACCGGTCGCTGCCGGCTGTGGCGTTCACCGCGCTTTTCGCCGGTGTTGGCGTAAAACACGTTTGGCCGGGGAAAAAACGGGTCAGCGGGCGACGAGCCGCGCGATGATCCCGCTGACGACCAGCCAGAACACCGCGGCGAGGCCGTAGTTGAGGATGACTGCGAGGTCGGGGTTGCTCACCGGGAACAGGCCCGGGAAGAACAGCGCGAGCGGGTCGGCCAATGATCGGATGAAGATGAAGAAGCCGTTCGCGGCGTTGGCGCCGGCCAGCAGCATCACCAGGTAGAGCACCTCGATGAACGCGAACAACGCGCCGATTCCGGTGATCACTCGGGCTGCCGTGTTGGTTCTGGTGGAAGTTCGCCATCTGGACATGCTGATTAATTCCCACTTCCAGGTGACGGTGAAACGCGCCATCGGTCGAATTGCGCCGGTTGGCCGATCACCGGGTCGCTGCGGCTAGCCTGGCCGCGTGCCCGACGCCGCTGAGCCTGCCGAGATCGAGCTGACCTTCCGCCGCGAAGACTGGTACGCCGAGGAGTTCACCGGGCGGCGGTTCGAGCGGTGCGAGTTCCACGACGTCGACCTCACCGAGGCCGTCACGCGCGGTGTCTCGTTCGTCGACTGCGTGTTCGGCAACGTGCGCTTCAACGCCTCGAAGCACGTGGACACGGCGTTCACCGGCTGCGGTTTCACGCGCTGCAACCTGTTCGACGCGGAATTCACCGGGTGCAAGCTCGTGGGGAGCCGGTTCACGGAGTGCTCGCTGC
The DNA here is from genome assembly GCF_040678995.1 of Amycolatopsis sp. NPDC049253. NCBI lineage: Bacteria > Bacillati > Actinomycetota > Actinomycetes > Pseudonocardiales > Pseudonocardiaceae > Amycolatopsis > Amycolatopsis sp. NPDC049253. Next base: position 24,706 of record NZ_JBFAQX010000012.1, read on the forward strand.
GGCCGATGAAGGTGCTCGGGGGCGACTGGTCGTTCGCGGGGCTGGCGGGCGCGGACCTGCGCGGCGCGACGTTCCAGGGCGTGCGGATGCGCGAGGCCGACCTCACGCGCGCGGACTGCACGGGGGCGACGTTCGCCGACGTCGACCTGTCGGGCGCGGAGCTGCTGGACGTGAAGTTCGGCGGCGCGGAGCTGCGGGGGAGTGACCTGTCGGCGCTCGACCCGGTGCGCGCGGAGCTCGGCGGGGCCATCGTGTCGCCTGAACAAGCGACAGTGCTGGTGACGTCGCTCGGATTGCACGTTCGCGGGTAGGCTGCGCTGGGCGTTGGAGGGCAGGCGAAAGGAGTCCGCGATGGGTGTCATCACACCGGGGTTCACCGGTCGCGCTCGTGGGGACAACCCGCGGTTGCCGCCCGGCCAGTACCTCACGGAGGACTTCCCCGTGCTGTCGGCGGGGCCGACACCGCGCGTCCACCTGGACAAGTGGGAGTTCGTGATCACCACGGAGAAGGGCGAGAAGCGCTCGTGGTCGTTCCGCGACCTGATCGCCCTGCCGAGCGAGAAGTTCACCGTGGACATCCACTGCGTCACGCAGTGGTCCAAACTCGACACGCGCTGGCGTGGCGTGCCCGTGGCGACGCTGCTCGGTGACCTCGACACCGAGGCCGACTACGTGCTCGCGCACTCCTACGGCGGCTACACCACGAACCTGCCGCTGGCCGACCTGCTCGACGGGCAGGCGTGGATCGCGTACGAATACAACGGCAAGCCGCTCACCCCGGAACACGGCGGCCCCGCGCGGCTGCTGGTGCCGCACCTGTACTTCTGGAAGTCGGCGAAGTGGGTGCGCGGCCTGGAACTGGCCACGAAGGACGAGCCGGGCTTCTGGGAGTCGTCCGGCTACCACGACTACGGAGACCCATGGCGCGAACAGCGGTATCAGGGCGACTAGCTTGGCGCGTCGCGCGTCTCGCGGAGATCCGCCAGGAGACGGCGACGGCCCGCACCCTCGTGCTCGACGTCCCCGGCTGGCCCGGCCACCTCCCGGGCCAGCACGTCGACGTCCGCCTCACCGCCGCCGACGGCTACACCGCCCAGCGCAGCTACTCCCTAGCCGCGCCCTCCGACGGTGACCGCCTCGAGCTGACGGTGCAGCGCGTCCCCGGCGGCGAGGTCTCGGAGCACCTCACGGGCCCCTACGCCGTGGGCGACCCCGTGGAGATCCGCGGCCCGATCGGCGGCTGGTTCGTCTGGCGCCCCACCGACCCGGCCCCCGTCCTGCTCGTCGCGGGCGGCTCCGGCGTCGTGCCGTTGATGGCGATGATCCGCGCCCGCCGCGCCGCCGGGAGCCGCGCGTTGTTCCGCCTGGTGTACTCCGTGCGGACCCCCGCGGACCTCTACTACGCCACTGAGCTGCGCAAACCGTACGCCGGCCTGGACGTCACGTACGTCTACACCCGCGAACTCCCCGACGGCGTGGCCGGGATCCCGCGCCGCCTCAGCGTCGCCACCCTCAACACGGCCAGCTGGCCGAAGGACTTCGGGCCCACCTCGTACGTCTGCGGGCCCACCGCCTTCGTCGAAACGGTGGCCGACGCGCTGCTGGCGCTGGGCCACTCGCCGCACTCGATCCGGACGGAACGCTTCGGCCCCAGCCGCGACTGACCCGCGGCTGTGCCGGTGTCAGGACAGGTCGGCTTTCGCCAGCAGCTCCGCAGCGTCGCGAGCAGCCCGTCGCTTCCGAGCGGGGACGGCCTCGCGCGGACGGCGCCGCACCGACTTCGCCGGCGTCGAGCCCTGGCAGCCGCGTGCCCGGGTCGGCCGCGGCGTGTGACTTCGCGACCCCTGCCGGTCGTGCGGAAACGCTTCGGCCCCAGCCGCGACTGATGCGCGGCTGTGCCGGTGTCAGGACAGGTCGGGTTTGGCCAGCAGCTCCCGCAGCGTCGCGAGCAGTTCGCGGCGGTCCGCGGCGCCCAGCTTGGCCCGGATGCGGGCCATGTGGTGTTCGACGGTCTTGCCGGAGATGAAGAGCTTGCTGCCGGCCTGTTTGTAGGTCAGGCCGTCGACGACGAGGCGGGCGACTTCGAGCTCGCGTTCGCTCAGGGTGCTCAGGCCGGGGGCGGCGCCGGGTTCCGGGGTGGCGGATTCGCGGCGGCCGGTGCCGGCCTGGAACTGGCGGGCCGCTTCGAGGAGCTGGACCATGGCTTTGCGGTCGGACGTGCGGATGGCGGCCTGGCCGGCCAACCGCGCGGCGTCCCAGCAGAGGTCGAGTTCGTGGAGCTCGGCGGCGGCCGCGGAGACCTCGTCGTGGTCGAAGGCGCCGCTGAGGACCGCGAGCCAGCAGGTGGCGGCGCGGGCCAGGGCCGCGGGGTAACGGCCGTGGCCGGCGAAGGTCGTCAGGGCGGACAGCTGGTGGGACGCGGTGTCCAGGTCTTCCACGGTGATGGCGGCGTGCAGCTCGTGCCAGCACAGTGAGACCGTCCACAGTGGAGGGTTGCCGAGCTCGCCGAGCATGGCGTGGGCGTGGCGCAGCTGGCGCGTGAGCTTCGCGTGCGCGCCGGTGCGGGCGGCGGCGATGGCCAGCTCGCCCAGTGGCAGCAGGGTGAACAGGTCGGTCTGCTGCCGCATCGACGCCTGGTACGCGCGGTCCCACGACTGCTGCAGCCCCACCAAATCGCTCGCGCGCCGGGCGAGGCCGAGTTCGAGCGTCGCGAAGAACAGCTCGTCGCGGGCTTCGAGGTGGGTGCCCGCCACGGCGTCGCGGTGTTCGGCGGCCGCCGTGAGGTGCCCGCTGGTCATCGCGACCCAGCCGAGCAACAGCCGGTGCCGCGCGGTGAGCAGGTCGCCGCCGACGCCGCTGGCCAGTGCGCGGTCCAGCACCGATTCGGCCAGGCCCAGCTCACCCGAGTGCAGGCCGACGAGCGCGGCCAGCGCGGCCGGGCTGTCCGGCAGCGGCGCGCCCGTCGCGGCCGGCTCGAGCATCGCGGCCGCGCCGACGAGTGCCGAGAGCGTGTCCGCGCCCTGCCCGCTCACCGAGTCGACGACGCCGCTGGCCGTCCGCGCCACGGCGCCGGCGAACAGCGTCGGCGCCACCCCGGGCACGGGCGCGTCCACGAGGTTCCGCGCCGAGTCCAGCTGCCCGGACCCGACGAGCGCGATCGCGGCGAACGCGTTCGCGGCCCCGCGCCCGGCCCACCGGTACACCTCGGGCCCGCGGGCGTTGTTCCACGAAGGCGCCCAAGCCTCACCGGGCACGGGCGCGTTGTGGCCGGGCGTCGGCCGGGGCGCGCCCCACGCCGACGCGGTCAGATCCGGCCCGGCGTCACCGTCACCGGGCGCACAAGCGTCCGCCGCCGCGGCCCACCGGTAGAGCTCCGCACTCCGCGCCAGCTCACCTCGGTGCGCCAGCACCGTCGCGGCGATCTCCGCCCCGGCGGCCCGCGCCTCGGGATCGTCGCCGCTCAGCATCCCGTCACCCAGCCGCAGAGCCGTGTCGAGATCACCCGACAACGCCGCCGCCCGGGCCCACCCCGTCGTCACGGCCGTGTCGCGCGCCCCCGCTTCGGCGGCGGCCTCGAACAGCCGCGCCGCCAGCTTCGCGTCCCCGGGCAGCGCCTCGCCGGCGGCCGCGGCGAACGCAGCCGCCGCACTCGCGCCCGAACTTCCCGTGTCCAGCAACGACTTCGCGAGCTCCAGCACGGGCAACCCGCCCCGCAGCTGGATCTCGACGAGCTGCTGCAACACCGTCAGCCGACGCGCCGGTGGACCGTATGTCCGCACGGCCTCGGCGGCGACCGGCAGCAACTCGTCGTTCGCGTCGAGCAGCCCCGTCGCCCGGGCACCGTCGACGACCTCGGGCAACCGGTCCGGCGCCAGCTCCAGCAAGGCGCACAGCAGATCCAGGTTGCGGCCGGCCCCGGCCTCCGCCGCGATCAGGTACCGCAGCACGTCGTCGTCGAGCTCCGCCAGCTCGGCCCGGAACTCGCCGAGCTGCCCGGTCACCGCGCGCTCCACCAGCCGCGGCACCCCGCCGGTCCGGGAGTGCAACGCGGCCGCGGCCGTCCCGTCGACGAGCCGGCCCGTGAGCTGCCGCGCGAGCGCGCCGACCTCCTCGGCGTCCAGCGGCGGCAGCGCCACCTGCCGGGCGAAGGGCTCCGCCAGCGCGCGCAACGCTTCCGAGCGCGGGTTCGGCCGGTGCGCCAGCACCACCGGTCCCGCCAGCGCCGTCAGTCTCGCCACGTCCTCCTCGCCGAGCTGGTCGGCGTCGTCGACGAGCGTCGCGTCGACGCCGGCCTCGCGGCAGCCCGACTCGAGGGCGCCGAGCAGCGTGGTCTTGCCGTAGCCACCGGGCGCGACGACCACGAGCCGCGCGGGCGTCGAAGTGGCAGCCGCCAGCTCGGCGAGGAGCAGGCGCGCAACGGGGTGGACGGCGTCGGTGCCGGTTTTCGCCAGCAGTGCGTTCAACAGTGACCTTCACCGGTGGGGGCCGCGCCCGGGTGGGCGCATGACGTGAGGGACGCGGGGTGGGCCGGGGCGGTTCCCTTGTCCGCCGTGGCTTCGTGGGACGAGAGGGCGGCGATCAGGACCGAGGATCCGATCGCGAGCACCGCTGCCGCGGCGGCGAGCGGACGCCACCGGCGGAGCAGTTTCGCGGCGCCTTCGGGCTCGGGGAGCTCGAACGGCGTGATGTCCACCGGCGGCGGGGAGGGCCGCTCGGTGAGCTCGGGCACCGGGTCGACCTTGGGGATCAAGGTCGTCTCGGCCACGGGCTGCTCCCGCCGGGCGGGCGGGCTCATCCGTTGAGCGGCGAGGCTACTGGCTCCGAACGCGGCGGTGAGCGGGGGCTGGGGTGAAGTGAACACGGGGCACGGCAACCGGCCCGGCAGTGCGCCCGGGCCGGGCTCGCCGGAGAACACGATGCCCGCCAACGCCTCGGGCAGCACCGAAATCCCGTGGGCGAGCGCGAAAGCCGTGCTCACGGCCGCCGCGGGCGCCACACCCTCGGTGCTCGCGCGCGCGACCCAGCCGCCCGCGCCGGAGGCCGTGGCGAGCGTGACGGTGACGCCGTCGGGCCCGAACTCGCACACCGCGGCCGTCCGGTCGCCGGGTCCGGGATCGGGCAGGTGGGCATAAAGGGCACCAATCGAACTGGGCACCAAAGTCACGGCGGCGAAGCCGGATTCCCCCAGCGCTCGTCGCAGAAGGTCACGCCGGTAGTCGCCCCAATCACCGGGGTGGGTGACTACGAGGTGGTGGGGCGCTCCTCCCAGTTGAGCGCCCGCGTGCTCCGCGACGCCCTCGACGAGGACTGCGGTGAGTGACTCCGGCGAGAACCGCTCGCCCCCGACGAACACCGGGACGTCGTCGCCGATACGACGGTGGAACCCCGTCAGCAACCGAGACGGAACGCTCGTTCCGGCGCGCGCCGCGGCGTCGCCGGTGAGCAGGTAACCCTCATCGTCCAGGAACAACGCGGTCGCAGCGGCCGGCGAGCTCTCGCCGAGCCACAGCGGTTCAGGGGCGCCCCAGCCGTCGGTCAGCTTCCGGCGGGTGGCGGCGTGGGTCCGGGCGTGGGCGACATCGATGCCGAGCACATAGGGCAACGCCGCTTCCTCCCTTCGTCGCACCGGGACGGGCCAAGGAGAGCAATCCGCCCCCCTAGGGGTACGCCATCCTCACCCGTTCGGGTCATCCGGGCAAGCGCGGGTGGGATTTACCCAACCGAGCCCCCGAACGGATGAGCCCGTAACTCCCTAACGATCTCATATCGACCCTCTAACGGCTGAGTGAGCTGCGACTGTTAGTGAACGCCGATGTGAACGGGGGTGTGGAGCCGGTTTGGAGGGACCTTCCCGGAGGGCCACGCCGCGGAACCCCGGGGCCCCCGATCATCCTCACGCGTTCGGGTCACGCACGCCATGCGAATGTCGGTTTTAACCCCACTGACGGGTCGATGAGTCACCCCTGCTCCCTAACGGGGAGCCGCCGACCCCCTAACGGACCAACGCGTGACAACTGGGAGTGAACCCCGATGTGGGCCGCGAGCCCCGTCTCTACCTTCATCGGCAACCTGGCCGGGGACGGCCGGGCCAATCCCCCGTAATCAACACCTCTGGAGATCCCCACATGGACCCGGTGCAGACCCTGCACGACTTCACGCTCAACCTGCTCAGCGACCCGACGTCGCTGGCCGCCTTCGCGCAGGACCCGCAGGCCGCCCTGCAGGCCGCCGGTCTCGGCGACATCAGCGCCGCCGACGTGCACGAGGTCATGCCGCTGGTGCTCGACTACATCCCGGTCGACGACCTGGGCTCGCTCGGCAACCTCCCGCAGGCGGGCGACCTCACCGGCGTCCTCGCCGACGGTCCCCAGGGCGCCATCGAGCAGCTGCAGGCGCTGACCGCGTCGCTGGGCCTCCCGGGCGTCGACGGCCTCTCGGTCCCGGCGCTGCCGGCCGTCCCGGGCCTGCCGGCGCTGCCGGCCGTCGGCGAGCTGCCCGCCGTCGGTGACCTCCCGGTCGTGGGCGAGCTGCCCGCCGTCGGCGCGCTGTCCGGCGTGACCGACCTGCAGAACACCGCCGCGGGCGTCACCGCCCTCGCGCAGGACCCGACGAGCGCCTTCGGCCTGGTCAACGACCTCTCGGGCGGCCTCGACGCCGGTGCCGTCAGCGGCGCCGTCGCGCAGGCCCAGGACGTCGCCGGCCAGGTCACCGGTGCGGTCGACGGCTCCGCGCCGCTGCACGTGAGCGACCTGCCGGTCGCCGGTGGCGCCATGGCCCCCGTGGGTGGCCTGACGAGCAACCTCGCCCAGGCCGCCGGTGGCGTCGAGGGTCACGTCAGCGACCTCGCGGGCTCCGTCACCGACCAGGTGGGCAACCTCACCAGCGGCCTCGGCGCCGGTGGCCTGGACCACGCCGTGGGCGGCGTGACCCACGAGGTCCAGGGCCTCACGCACTCGGTCGTCCCGGACCTGGGCGGCGAGCGCGCCGACACCCACACCGGCACCGACGCGCACACGGGCACCGACGCCGGCCTCGGCGCGGTGCACGACACCGTTTCGACCGTCACGGACCTGGGCCAGCACACGCTGGGCCTCGACCTCCAGGCCGGCGCGGAGACCAGCCACGGCGGCGCCGGGCTCGACCTGCACCTGTGATTCACCGGCTTTGACGAAGTGGCTCCGCGGTCTGGGTGCGACCGCGGAGCCACCACCCGGTTCGCTCACTCCTCGTGCACGGGGGACACTCCTTCGACGTGACCGCTCCCGCTTGGCTCGAAGTGCTCGACGAGACCTTGGACGCCTGCCGGTCCCACGGCCGCGAAGACCTGGTGCAGCGCTTGCGCCGGCGCCGCGACCGACCGCCGGGCGTCACCCGCATCGCCGTGCTGGGTTTTCCCAAGCAGGGCAAGGGCTACCTGGTCAACGCCGTGCTCAACGCCCCCGTCTGCAGCGTCGGTGACGCCGCGACTCCCGCCGTGCCGGTCGAGATCGGCTTCTCCGCCCAGCCCACCGCCACGCTCGTGGGCCGCGCCGACGAGCGCGTGCCCGTGCCGGTCGAACGGCTCACCGGCGAGCTCGGCGCGCGCCCCCCGGGGTCGCTGCGCCGCGTGGAGGTCGGCGTGCCGCGCGAACTGCTTTCGGCGGGCCTCGTGCTCGTCGACACCCCCGCGATCGGCGACCCGCGCTCGCCGCGCACCGCCGCCGCCCTCGACGTGCTGGCCGACGCCGACGCCGTCGTGCTCGTCTCCGACGCCACCACCCCGCTCGGCGAGGCGGAGGTCGCGCTCGCCCACCACGTCCGCACGTGGTGCCCCCACGTCGTGGTCGCGCTGACGAAGATCGACGTCTGCCCCAGCTGGCGCGCCGTCGCCGAACGCGATCGCGCGTTGCTCTCGAACGCCGGCATCGACTCGCCCGTGCTGCCCGTGTCGGCCACCGTGCGCATGGCCGCGGCGAAGGCTTCGGACCAGGACCTCAACTCGCGCTCCGGCTTCCCCCCGCTGCTCGCGTGGATCGCCGAGCAGGCCGCGCGGCCACCGGAGCACACGAGTGCGGTGCTGGCCGCCCTGAGCGTGCGTGCGGCGGCCGCCGAGCTCGTGGAGACGCTGCGGGCCCGCGCGGAGCTCGCCGGGCAGGACGCGGGGGTGGACCAGACGACCCTGCTGCACCGCGCGCAGCGCAAGGCCGACGAGCTGCGCAAGCGCAACACCCGCTGGCAGAACCTGCTCGCCGACGAGATCGCCGACCTGCAGTCCGACGCCGAGTACGACCTGCGAGAGCGCACGCGCAAAATCGTCGAGACCATCGACGAGACCTTCGACAAGGGCGACCCGGTGAAGGTGTGGGACGAGTTCGGGCCGTGGCTCGACAAGACGCTCGCCGAGGCCGTGGAGACGAACTACAACTTCACCGCCGATCGCGCGGAGTGGATCGCGCAGGCCGTCGCCGCGGCGTTCGGGGCGCAGTACGACCTGCACGACCTGCGGCTCGGGGAGTCGGGCGCCGAGCTGATCGCCGACGTCCGTCAGCCGCGCATCGAGGGGTTCAAGATCGGGCAGAAGCTGTTCACGGGCCTGCGGGGTTCCTACGGCGGTGTGCTGATGTTCGGCCTCGTCACGAGCCTCGCGGGGCTGCCGCTGATCAACCCCGTCTCGCTCGGCGCGGGCGCTGCGTTCGCGGCGAAGACGATCAGCGACGAGGGCGGCATGCGGCTGCAGCGCCGCCAGGCCGTGGCGAAGATGACCGCGCAGCGCCACGTCGATGACGTCTTCCTGCGGTTCTCCAAGGAATGCCGCGACGCGATCCGTGGCGTGCAGCGGAAGCTGCGGGACCACTTCACGGCGCTGGCCGAGGAGCTGGCCGACCAGCTCGCGCGCGAACGCGAGACGATCATCGCCGGCTCGGCCGAGCGGGAGCGGCGGATGGTGAAGCTGCGCCGCGAAATCGAGCGCCTGGCCGGTCTGCACCAGCGCGCCGGCGAGCTGGGTGTGCTCGCGGGCCGCGCGCCGAGGGAGCTGCCGGCGTGACCGAGGACGTCCGCGGCCTGCTGGCCGAAGCGTGCGCGCTCTACCGCGACAGCCCGCGTGCGGCCGCGTCGCTGCACGAAGCCCTCAACCACCTCGACGAACCGCTGCGCGTCGGCATCACCGGCGCGGCGGGCACGGGCAAGTCGACGCTCGCTGCGGCGCTCGGCGAGACCCGGTCGTTGCGGGACCTGGCGCTCGTCGACGACCCGGCCGCCTCGGTGCTGACCGATGCGACCGTGCGGCTGCTGCGCCACCTCGAGCCCGACGAGCTGGCGAGCGCGCACCCGGCCGCGCGTTCGGCGTTCGCGCGGCAGACGGCGGTGGACACGGTCCTGGTGCTCGCGCGCGCCGACGAGACCGGCGCGGGCCGCATCGACGCGCTGCTCACAGCGAAGCAGCTGGCCCGGCGGGCGTGGCGCGAGGATCCGTTGTGCAGCGGGGCGCAGGGCGTGATCGCCGTGGCCGCGCAGCTCGCGTACGGCGCCCGTGCGTTCACCGACGACGAGTTCGAGCTGCTGGCCGCGTTCGCCGCCGTGCCGCGCGAGGAGCTGGAGCGCTACCTGCTGTCGGTGGACGCGTTCACCGATCCCGCGTTCCCGGGGCCGGTTTCCGTGGACACACGGCGGTCGCTGGTTTCACGGTTCGGGTTGTTCGGGGTGAAGCTGGCGCTGACGTTGATCCGCACGGGCAGCGACAGCCGCGTGAAGCTGTCCACGGAGCTCGTGCGGCGCAGCGGCCTGGGGGAGCTGCGGGACACCGTCGCGGGGTGCTTCGCGGCGCGTGCTGAGGCACTGAAGGCGCGTACGGCGGTGGTGCGGCTGGAAACCGTGCTGCAGAACGAACCGCGGCCGGGGAGTGACCGGCTGGAGACCCGCGTGGAACGCTTCGCGGCCACCGCCCACGACTTCACGGAGCTGCGCCTGATCGCCGACATCCGCGGCGGCCGGACCGCGCTGTCCGGTGAGCCCGCGGACGAGGCCGCGCGGCTGCTGGGGGCGCAGGGGACGACGCCGGAGGAACGCCTGGGCCTCGATTTCGAGACGGACCCGCGGGAGGTCTACGCCGCCGGCGCGGACGCCGTGCTGCGGTGGCGGCACGAGGCCGAGCGGCAGGATCGCCCGCCCGCCGAGCGCGCGGCCGCGCACGTGGTGGTGCGCAGCGCCGAAGGGGTGCTGGCGCTCTTCGCCTGAGCAGGTTTCCCCTGGCCGGGGTGTTGACTGCGGAGGTTCAGGCATCGCACCATAGAGCACTCTATGGCGCTGGTGCCTGCGAAGGGAGCCGCAGCATGGCTGTCGACGAACGTCCCGACTTCCGTCTGCTGGGAGACGTCCTCGAACACTGGGCGCGCGAGCGGGGCGACGAGCCGGCGGTGACCTTCGGCGGCGTCACGCGGACCTGGGCGCAGTTCGACGAGCGCGTGCGGCGGCTGTCCGCGGCGCTGGCGGCCGAGGGCGTCGGGCGCGGCGACCGGGTGGCGTTCGTGGACAAGAACCACCCGGCGTGCCTCGAGGTGTCCTTCGCGGTGGCGGCGCTGGGGGCGGCCAACGCGATCGTGAACTGGCGGCTTTCGCCCGACGAGCTGGCTTACACCCTCGCCGATTCCGGTGCGGAGATCGTGTTCGTCGGGGCGGAGCTGCTGCCGGTCCTGGAGGGGATCCGGGATCGGCTGCCCGCTCTGCGGCGGTTCGTTGTCGTGGGCGGAGATTCGGACGCGTTCGAGCCCCTTGTCGCCGCGGGTGATCCGTCCTCCGTGGACTTTCCTTCGGTCGCCGAGGACGACGGTGTGCTCGTGATGTACACGAGCGGCACCACGGGTTTCCCGAAGGGGGCCGTGCTGACCCACCGCAGCGTGCTGACGCACGGCATCGCGGTGGGCACGGCCTTCCCGATGACCGGCGGCGACAAGAACCTCGTGGCGATGCCGCTGTTCCACGTCGGCGGAACCTGTTACGCCATCCTGGGTTTCCTCACCGGCCTGCCGACGATCATGACCCGCGAACCGGACGCCCCCTCGCTCTTCGGCGCCCTGGCCGCGGGGGCGACGCACGCGTTCCTCGTGCCGGCGGTGGTCGGCGCGATCGTGCAGGCGGGGGAGCAGGCGATCGCCGGGTTCTCCCGGCTGAAGTACCTCGGTTACGGCGCTTCGCCGATGCCGCTCCCCCTGCTGCGCACCGCGCTGGCCGCGTGGCCGGACATGGAGTTCGTGCAGGTGTACGGCATGACGGAGCTGTCGGGCGCCGTGACGACGCTCGACGGCGCCGCGCACCGCGATGCCTCGCGCCCGGAGCGTCTGGCTTCGGCCGGCACTCCCGTACCCGGCGTCGAGGTGCGGATCGTCGACCCGGCGACGTCGGAGGATGTCGAGTCCGGCGAGGTGTGGATCCGCACGGACCAGCGGATGTCGGGCTACCTGGGCAAACCCGAGGCCTCCGCCGAGACGATCGTCGACGGCTGGGTGCGCACGGGCGACATCGGCCGCGTCGACGACGGCGGGTTCGTGTTCCTCGAAGACCGCGTGAAGGACATGATCATCACCGGCGGCGAGAACGTCTATTCGCCCGAGGTGGAACGCGTGGTGGCCGAGTTCCCCGGTGTGGCGGAGGTCGCCGTGATCGGCGTGCCGGACGAGCGGTGGGGCGAGCAGGTGAAGGCCGTGATCGCGCCGGTGCCGGGCGAGGTGCTCGACGTGGACAAGCTGCTCGAGTTCTGCCGCGAGCGCTTGGCGCACTTCAAGTGCCCGCGCAGCGTCGACGTTCTCGAAGCCTTGCCCCGCAACGCGACGGGGAAAATCCTGAAGCGTTCTCTGCGGGAGCCTTATTGGCGGGAACGGGACCGCAACGTCTGATGGCCGCGGTGACCCGGGAACAGTATTTCGAGGCGGCGCTCGGCGTGCTGGCCGGCGATGGTTTCGCCGGCTTGAACGTCGGCCGGCTGTGCCGCGATCTGGGCGTGACCAGCGGGTCTTTTTACCACCATTTCGGCGGGTGGGCCGCGTTCGTCGAGGAGCTATTGGCCTTTTGGGAGAACCGCCAGGTCATGATCCTGGCCTCGGGTTCTTTCGGCCAGGCCGGCCCCGCCGCCGATTTCGCCGCGCTGATGGACCTGACACTCGGCCTGCACCACAAGGCCGAGGCCGCGATCCGCGCCTGGGCGGCCAATGACGAAGCCGTGCGCGCGGCCCAGAAGCGAGTGGACGCCGCCCGGCTGAAGACCGTGGGGCGCGCGGTCAAGGGCTTGGTGGGGGACGCCGCCCTCGCGCGCACCCTCACCGCTCTTGGCCTGGCGATGCTCGTCGGCCACCAGCAGCTGGCCGCCGCCGGCGAGGACACGGATCTCGCCGCCTTGATCGCGGAGTACACCTGGCTGGTGCACGCCCGCGCCTAGGCGTTGCCGATGACCCTCTTGATCCGGATCTCCAACACAACCCGCTTGGGGTTCGGCTTCGGCTGCCTGTACCGCGCGGCATACCGATCCTCCGCGTCCTTGACGGCTTCCGGGTCGTCGCGCAGGACCATGCGGCCTTCCAGGGTTGACCACACGGGCCCCTCGAGCTGGCAGACCGCCGCCGCCACGCCGTTCTCCCCCGCGGCCTCGGCCAGGCGCGCTTTGCGGGAGTCGGAGAACGTGATCACCCTGGCTATGCCTGCCTCGAAGTCGACCGTCACTCCCACCGCCACGACGTGGGGCGTGCCATCGGGCCGGACCGTCGTGAGGGACGCGAGCCGCCGCTCGGTCCAGAACGCCCGGAACTCGTCGCCGCGCGTGCTGAGGTCGATCTCCATACGGGCCACGCTAGCTGGCAAGGCGGGTGGTATCGGGCGGGGGTTGGGTTCTCGCTGCGGAGCTGGTTGGGACTTCGCGGGCGTGCGCTTGATGCGGGCTTTTCGTTGCATTGCCAACCATCCGCCCGATCCGCAACGAAAACTCCTTCAACATCCTTTCCCCCGGCGGCCCCCCGATTCTTTACCTTCTCTGCCGTAGCACGCTAGAAAAATTGGGGTGGTGATATGTGCATTTCTTTTCGCCGTAGGCGAAAAACTCGCCTACGGCGAAAAGATGAAACACTCGACGAGAGCTCCCCGAAGCCGACAATTATGGCTACGGTTTGGGGCTGGTTGTCAAGGCTGGAAAGAGTACCTTGACAACCAGCCCCGAACCGCGCTGAGGCTTCTTGCCGGGGAGCCGGGAGGGGAAGGGGAGGGGGGTGTGAGGTCTCCCGCAGTTGGGAGGGCCTGTTGCGTTTGTGGCGGGGGAAAGGTGTGGCTTGTGTGGTGGGGAACCAGGGTGAGTCGGGAGGGGGTTCTGTTTCGGAGGCCCTGTTGTGTTGCGTTGTGGGATGGGTGGCGTTGCGTTGGCGGGGAGGGCTGTTTAGCGCGGCGGCGGTGGTGGGTGGGCTTGAGGCATGACATGGGTGGGGTTGTGTTGCGGGGTCGGCCGTTTCGCCACGACAAGTGCGAGTCGGCTTGAGGCGTGGGGTAGGTGCCGTCGTGTTGTGGCGGTGGGCAGCTTCGCGCGGCGGGTCGGTTGGCTTGAGTCGTGGGATCGGTGGCGTTGCGTTGCTGCGATGTGCCGTGTGACGCGTCATGGCCCCGTCGAGTTGCGGGTGCCTGAACGAGGCCACCTCGCGTGGCAGGGCAACGCAGCACCACCAACCACCCCAACCCCAAATCCCGCTCAGCGATAAACCCCACGCCCCCATCCAGCCGCCCCCACCCCGCCGAAACTGCGCCCCCAGTGCGCCAACCTGCGAAAACCCGGGCGAAACTCTCCGAAGTCGTTCACACTGTCCGTATGGGACCACTGCCGCGGACGTTCGATGAGCTCTGTCGTGCCTTGGATCGGGGACGGCGGTTCAAGTACCTCTCGTTCTGGGGGCACCGGCCGGAGCCGGGTGGGCGGATCGGGGCGGGGTGTCTGAGTCAGTGGTGGCCGGCGGAGTTCGAGGTGGACGGGCGGCTGTTCGCGACCGCGGAGCACTACATGATGTGGCGGAAGGCGACGCTGTTCGGGGACGAAGGCGTGGCGGAGCGGATTCGGGTGTCGAGGCATCCGGGGGCGGCGAAGGCGCTCGGCCGCGAAGTGCGGGGCTTCGACGACAAAGTGTGGAACGCCAACCGGTTCGACATCGTCGTGGAAGGGAACGCGGCGAAGTTCGGGCAGAACGCCGGGCTGGCCGAGTTCCTGGCGAACACCGGGGAGCGCGTGCTCGTCGAGGCGAGCCCGGTGGATCGGGTGTGGGGGATCGGGCTGGCGCCGGACGACGAGCGCGTGGGCGAGCCCCGCGCGTGGCGGGGGCTCAACCTGCTGGGGTTCGCGTTGATGAAGGTGCGTCAGGACGTGGGGACGCGCGGGCGCAAGCCGGCGGCTTCGTAGATCGCGTCGACGACGGTCATGGTTTCGATGGCGTCGGCGGGGGACGTCGGCACCGCTTCACCGCGCAGCACCGCGTCGGCGAAGGCTTCCAGCTGATACGCGTACGAAGGCCGGCGGGAAAAGCGTTCCACTGAGCGGGAATCGCCGCGGCGGATGGACAGGCGGTGCCAGAACTGCGGTGAGAGCGGGTTGATCGCCCGCAGCTCGCCGCGGCTGCAAACGACGCGGGCGCTGATGCGCAGGACGTCCGAGGACCACAGCGAGGCGCGCACGCGTCCCGTCGCGCCGGACGGGAAGCGCAACGACGCGGTCATCGCGCGGTCGATCTCCGGGGAGCGCAGCTTGGCGCGCGCATCGACGATCGCCGGGGTCGCGCCGCCGAGGACGCGGGCCATGTGGACGGCGTAGCAGCCCGCGTCCATGGTCGCGCCGCCCGCAAGCGACAGGTTGTAGCGGATGTCCTTGAAGCGCGGCAGCGGGAAGCACACCGCGGTCTCGATGTGCTGCACCTCGCCCAGCTCACCGGACGCCAGCAGTTCCTCCATGCGCCGCGTGAACGGGTGGTAGCGGTAGTGGAAGGCCTCCATCACCACGAGCCCGGCCGCGTCGGCCGCGTCGGCGACCAGGCGGGCCTCGGAAGCGTTGGCGGTAAAGGGTTTTTCGCACAGCACGTGCTTGCCGGCGGCCAGCGCGGCAAGGGTCCAGCGGCCGTGGAGACCGTTGGGCGTCGGGTTGTAGACGGCGTCGATCGACGGGTCGGCGAGCAGCTCTTCATAGGTCGCGTGGACCTCGGGGATGCGGTGCTTCGTGGCGAACTCGTGGGCGCGGGAGATGTCGCGCGCCGCGATGGCCGCGATGTCGACGTCCGGGTTCTCCCGGGCCGGCTTGAGCAGGGCTTCCGGAACGATTGCCGCGGCTCCGAGCACTCCGATGCGCATGATCGAACCTTAGCGGACCAGCGAACTTCAACTACCTGTTGACCACTTCAACAACCAGTTGTACCGTTCCGCCCATCACGACGCCCTGGAGGTCCCCGATGCCGTCGCCGTCCCGTACCCGCGCCTGGCAGGCCGTCCTGCTGACCGGTGCGCTCGCCCTCGTCACCGCGGCCTGCGGAGGTGGTCCCGACGGTGCCGGCGGCACGCAGCAGCCGGCCGGCGGGGGAGCTTCGCCCATTCCGGACAACGCCGCGCTGATCGCCGCCGTGAAGCCGGACGCGCAGCTCACCGCCGCCCTGCCGCCCGCCGTCACGCAGGCGAAGACGCTGCACCTCGCGTCGAACATCCAGTCGGCGCCCAACAACTTCTACTCGAGCGACGGCAAGACGCCGATCGGCTACGAGGTGGACCTGGCGAAGGCGATCGGCGCCAAGCTCGGCGTCTCGGTCTCCTACCAGGACATGGCCTTCGGCTCGCTGATCACGAGCCTGCAGTCCGGCCGAGTGGACCTGACCATGGCCGCGATGAACGACACGAAGGAGCGCCAGCAGCAGATCGACTTCGTCGACTACTTCTCTTCCGGCATCACGATCATGGTCCGCAAGGGCAACCCCGACGGCATCACCGGGCCGGACACGTTGTGCGGCAAGAACATCGCCGTGGTGCAGGGCACGAGTCACCAGAAGTTCGCCGCCGCGCAGAGCGCCAAGTGCACGCAGGCGGGCAAGCCGGCGATCACCGTCACGGCCACCGACTCCGACACGCAGAACCAGAACCAGCTGCGCACCGGCCGCGTCGCCGCGATCCTCAACGACCTGCCCAGCGCCGTCTACATCTCGCGCACCGCGGGCGACGGCAAGTTCTTCGAGGTCGTGCCGGGCGCGCCGATCGAGGGCGGGCCGTACGGCATCGGCTTCACCAAGACCAACACGAAGCTGCGCGACGCCGTGAAGCAGGCGCTGACGGAGCTCATCACCGACGGGACGTACGGCAAGATCCTGCAGGCCTGGGGCGTGGAGCAGGGCGCGGTCAAGGAGGCGGCCGTCAATGGCGGGAGCTGAGCCGCTGCCGATCGTCCGGCTGAAGCACTGGGGTCGCTGGGTCAGCGCGGTGGTCATCGTCGCCCTGCTCGTGCTGCTGGGGTTCGCGCTCGCGCAGGCCCAGATCGAGTGGGACTCGGTGCCCGACTTCGTGTTCTACCGCGTGATGGCCGTCGGGCTGCTCAACACGGTGGTGCTCGCGGTGATCTCGCAGGCCGTGGCCATCGTGCTCGGCATCCTGATCGCCCTGCTGCGCCGCAGTGCCAACCCGGTGGCGAAGTGGTTCGCGGCCGCGTACATCTGGCTCTTCCGCGGGCTTCCGGTGCTGCTGCAGATCCTCATCTGGTACAACCTCGCGCTGATCTTCCCGACGATCTCGATCCCGCTGCCCTTCGGCGGTTACCTCGTCCACGAACCCACGAACGTGCTGATCAGCGCGTTCACCGCGGCTCTGCTCGGCTTGGCGTTGAACGAGAGCGCCTACATGGCCGAGATCGTGCGCGCGGGGCTGACCAGTGTGGACGTCGGGCAGACCGAGGCCGCGAAGTCCATCGGCATGACGCCGGGCGCGACACTGCGGCGCGTGGTACTGCCGCAGGCCATGCGCGTGATCATCCCGCCGACCGGCAACGACTTCATCAACATGCTCAAGGGCACGTCGATGGCGTCGGTGATCGGCGTGACCGAGCTGATCCACGCGGCCAACAACATCTCGTCCAACAATCTGCTGGTCATGGAAACGCTCATCGCGGCCGCGATCTGGTACATGGTCGTGGTGACCGTGGCCGGTGTCGGGCAGCACTACCTGGAACGCTCGTTCGGCGCCGCCGATCGCGGGCCCGCGGCGAGGGTGGGGAAGGCGCTGCGGGGGATGCCGTTGGTGAGGAGTGCCCGTGTCTGAACCAGTCGTTTCGGGGCCACTGCTGCGTGCGGTCGGCGTGCGCAAGAGCTACGGGAACACCGAGGTGCTCAAGGGCATCGACCTGGAGGTGCACCGGGGACAGGTGGTGTGCTTGCTCGGGCCGTCGGGGGCGGGCAAGAGCACTTTTCTCAGGTGCCTCAACCACCTCGAGACCATCGACGCCGGGCAGGTCTGGGTCGACGGCGAGCCGATCGGCTTCAAGCTGCGCGGTGGGAAGCTGTACGAGCTGCGCGAAAAGGACGTCGCGCGCCAGCGTCGTGACATCGGCATGGTGTTCCAGCGGTTCAACCTGTTCGGGCACCGGACCGCGCTGGAGAACGTGGTCGAGGGGCCCGTGCGCGTGCTCGGGACGAACCCGGACCAGGCGCGGGCGGAGGCACTCGAACTGCTGGACCGCGTGGGCCTGGCCCATCGCGCGGACGCGTACCCGGCGCAGCTCTCCGGCGGGCAGCAGCAGCGCGTGGCGATCGCGCGGTCGCTGGCGATGAAGCCGAAGCTGATGCTGTTCGACGAGCCGACGTCGGCGCTCGACCCGGAGCTGGTGGGGGAGGTGCTGGCGGTGATGGGTACGTTGGCGCGGGAGGGGATGACGATGGTGGTCGTGACGCACGAGATGGCCTTCGCCGCCGAGGCGGCCGACGAGGTGGTGTTCCTCGCCGACGGCGCGGTGGTCGAGACGGGCCCGCCCGAGACCGTGTTGAAGAACCCGGAGCACGAGCGCACCCGTCAGTTCCTCGCGCGGGTCCTCTCGTGACGCGGATCTCCCCCCGGTACCTGCTGCAGTTCGACGAGCCCGCCGGCTACCTCGACTTCGCGCGGTTCGGCCCGCCGTCGCACGCGGTGCTCGACACCACGGCGAACCTGCTGGAAGCGGCGACGAAGGCCGGGCCGTCCACTGTGGACGAGCTGATGCGCCAGGAGACGCGCGCGAAGGCGGCCGCGGCGCGGCTGTGCGGGAGCGACACCGACCACACCGTGCTGCTGCCGCACACGAGCCTGGGGTTGTTCCAGGCGGCGTTCAACTCCCACGGTGAGGTGCTGGTCTCGGCGGGGGAGTTCCCGGCGAACACCTATCCGTGGGCTCGTGCTTCTCAGGCCGGGCGGGTGCGGCTGCGGCGGCTGCCGGCCGGACCGGTGACGGCCTCCCGGGTCGCCGAGGCGTTGACGCCCGAGACGACGGTGGTGTCGGTGAGCGCCGTCGACTTCCGCACCGGCTACCGCGCCGACCTCGCCGCGTTGCGCGACGTGGTGGGCGACCGGCTGCTGGTCGTCGACGGGATCCAGGGCTTCGGTGTGATCGAGGCGCCGTGGGAGGTCGCGGACGTGCTCGTGGTCGGCGGCCAGAAGTGGCTGCGGGCCGGCTGGGGCACGGGCTTCGCGGTGCTGTCCGACCGAGCGCTGGAGCGCATGGACCCGATCCTGTCCGGCTGGACGGGCGCGCGCGACCCCGGCCTGTTCGACGACGAGATCCACCCCGCCGACACGACCGCCGCGGGCTGGTCGATCTCCAACCTCAGCCCCATCACGTCCGGCGCGTTCGCGGCGGCTCTGGAGCTGGTGGAGGAGGCGGGCGTCGGGGCGATCGCCGGCCGGATCGGCGAACGCGTGGCCGCCTTGGAGGAAGTGCTGCTGTCGCTGGGCGCGTCGATCGTGTCCGCTGTGGACCGCCGGGCCGGGATCCTGGCGTTCGAGCTGCCCGGCCACCCCGCCGAACAGGTGGGTGCGGCTCTCTCGGCGGCCGGCATCGCGGCGACGGTCCGCCCGGAACACGTCCGCCTCTCGCCGCACGCGTCGACCCCGGTTTCCGCGGCCGAGGCCGTCCGGTCCGCTTTGGACAGTCTCCTGCGCCCGCGTACTTCCGTGGCTTTTCCGTCGGTGGTTTCGGGCGGCGCGACGCACGCGTTGCTCACCGCCCTGATCCCCGCGGTCGACGGCCTGGCCGCCATGCTGGGCCCCGGCAACGAGGTCCTGCTCCACGACCTGTCCCGCCTGCCCGACTCCATCGTCGCCATCGCGGGCGACGTCACCGGCCGCACCGTCGGCGGGCCCATGACGGACCTCCTGCTCGGCCTCGTCCGCCGCGGCACCACGCAGGACCTCACCAACTACCGCACCCACGGCCCGGACGGCCGCGCGATCCGCTCGTCCACCCTGTTCCTCCGCGACGCCGACGGCGTGGCGGTCGGCTGCCTGTGCGTGAACAGCGAAACGGCACCTTCCCCGGACGCGCCCGCCTCGCGGCCCGAGACCTTCCCGCCTGACGTCGACAGCCTGCAACGGTTCCTGGTCGAGCGCGCCATCGGCAAGGCGGGCATTCCCGTGGACCTGATGAAGAAGCGCCACAAGGCCGCCGTCGTGCGCGAGCTCGACGAGGCGGGGTTCTTCCTCATCAAGGACGCGGTGGACCACCTGGCCACGCACCTGGACGTGACGCGGTACACGATCTACAACTACCTGAACGAGATCAGGGCCTGACCGAGGTGGGGTTCCCGGCGGACACCGGGAACCCCACCGACCTTCACTTCAAGAACGCCTCCACCGCATCAGCCGCCGCCGGAATGCCTCCGTGGGCGCGGATTTCCGTGGACAACGACGACAGCCGCGCGGCCACCTCGGCGGATCCGGCGACCTCGTCCACCGCCGAGCGCAGTGCGGCGGCGGTCACCGACGCGGCAGGCAGGTGGCGGCCCACCCCCAGGGTCTCCAGTCGCGCCGCGTTGCCGAACTGGTCGGCGGCCTGCGGGATGGCCACCGTGGGTACGCCGTACCACAGCGCTTCCGTGCAGCTGCCCATCCCGGCGTGGGTGATGAACGCCGAGGCCGCCGACAGCACTGCCGGCTGGGGCACGCGGGAGTGCACCTCGAACGACGGCGGCAGCGGGCCCAGGTCAGAAGCGGACACGAATGAGCCGATCGACATCACGACGTGCCAAGGTGAGTCGGCGAAGGCCGCCAGGCAGGCCCGGTACACCGGCAGCTGGTCGGTGAACGCCGTCCCGAACGACACCAGCAGCACCGGCTTCCCCGACGACGGCGGCGTCCACGACTCCGCCGGCCGGTCCGGGGACAGGCACGGTCCGACGAACTGGACGTGCGAGCCGACCCGGGAGGCGTGGGGCTGCATCGCCCGCGGAATGAGGGACAGCACCCGCGGCGGGTGGGACAGCCAGGTCCACGCCTCCTCGGTCTCGCCGTTTTCTCGCAGCCACGCGGTCATCGTGCGGGCGTAGTCCACACCGGACGGTGAGGCCTTGATCGGGTCCATGACCTCGGCCATGTCCTCGTCGTAGCCCTCCCAGGCCACCAGCGTCGGCGACAGCTGCACGGCCGGCACCCCGTAGCGCAGACCGAGCAGAGGTGCGCCGAGGCCGCCGATGTCGTACAGGACCAGGTCGGGGCGGTCGTCGTCGAACGTCGACAGCAGCCGCGGATGCACGGCGATCGCCTCGTCCAGGAAGACGCGCATGGCGTCGGCCGGGTCGTCGGGCCAGACGCCGGCCTCGCCGAGGGGCAGCGAGGTCGGGTGGGTGACGACGCGGGCGCCCGTCGGGGCGACCAGCGACTCGAGGGGTGAGCCCACCACGTAGCTCACCCGGTGCCCGCGCCGCACGAGCTCGGCGATGACGCCCAGGGACGGGTAGATGTGGCTCGGCGCGGTGGTACCGACCATCACGATGTGTTCGCGCATGAAAGACGCAGGTCCTTTCCGTCAGAGAGGGAGGACCCGGCGCGCAGGGAAGACGGCCGCGAACGCGCGGCCGTGAAGAGTCACGCCGGGCTAGAGCTGCCGCAAGCGCTGGAAGATCGTCATGGCGGCCACCGTAACGGCGACCGGGCGGGGGGACCAACCGAATTTGCGACGTCCACCTTTCGTAGGGACTATCGGGCAGAGCGGGACGAACAACCGGCCGGGCGCCGAAAAGACGACTAACGTCTGGCGGACCCGACAGACGAGAACCCCGACAGAGAAGGAAACTCCCGTGAGACGTGCTGTCTTCGCGGCAGTCGCCGTCGCGACGCTTGCCTCGCTGGTCACCGCGCCCGTCGCGTCAGCGGCGCCGGCCACCGCCCCCGCCGCCTACACCCCGCCGCCCGTGGCGTGGGGTCAGTGCGACAACGCCGGCCTCCAGGCGGCCGGCGCCCAGTGCGGTTTCGTGACCGTGCCCCTGGACTACAGCAACCCGGGCGGCCAGAAGGCGCAGCTCGCCGTCAGCCGCATCAAGCACAAGACACCGGACGCGCAGTACCAGGGCGTCATGCTCACCAACCCCGGTGGCCCCGGCGGCTCGGGCCTGACGCTTTCGCGCGTCGGCGCCAGCGTGCCCAACCACGCGGGTGACGCGTACGACTGGATCGGCTTCGACCCGCGCGGCGTCGGCTCCAGCAAGCCGGCGCTCTCGTGCGACAACAACTACACGAGCTTCGACCGGCCTTCGTACGTGCCGCTCACGCCGAGCCTCGAGAAGACGTGGCTCAACCGCGCCAAGGGCTACGCCGAGGACTGCGCCAAGAAGAACCCGAAGGCGCTGCTCGACAACCTGAAGACCACCGACACGGTGCGCGACATGGACTCCATCCGCGTCGCACTGGGTGCCGATCAGATCAACTTCTACGGCTACTCCTACGGCACCTACCTGGGCCAGGTCTACGGCACGATGTTCCCGCAGCGCGTGCGCCGCATGGTGCTCGACTCGACGGTGGACCCGCGCAACGTCTGGTACCAGGCGAACCTGAACCAGGATGTCGCGTTCGACCGCAACCTCAACATCTGGTTCGGCTGGCTCGCCAAGTACGACAGCACCTACCACCTGGGCAAGACGCAGGCCTCGGTGAAGGCGACCGTCGACCGTGAGCTGGTGAAGCTCTCGCTCAAGCCCGCGGGCGGCCAGATCGGGCCCGACGAGCTGACCGACGTGATCCAGCAGGCCAGCTACTACCAGCTGACCTGGCTCGACGTGGCCGACGCGCTGTCGGCGATCGTCACGAAGAACGACCCGTCGCTGGTCAAGGCGCTGTTCGAGTCCGACAGCGACAACGGTTACGCCGTGTACCTCGGCGTGCAGTGCACCGACGTGCAGTGGCCGACCAACTGGAACCAGTGGCGCGTCGACAACTGGAAGACCTTCCTCAAGGCGCCGTACTTCACCTGGCAGAACGCCTGGTTCAACGCGCCGTGCGTGTACTGGCCCGCCAAGGCGAGCAAGCCCGTCCAGGTCAACGGCAAGGGCGTGCAGAGCGTGCTGATGATCGACGAGACACTCGACGCGGCCACGCCGTACGAGGGCAGCCTTGAGGTCCGCAGCCGGTTCCCGGGTGCCTCGCTGATCGCGGAGCCGGGTGGCACGAGCCACGCCATCACGCCGCGCGGCAACGCGTGCGTGGACACCAAGATCGCGGACTACCTGGCGACCGGCGCCCTGCCGGCCCGCAAGCCGGGCCGCACCGCCGACGTCGAGTGCGCGCCGCTGCCGCAGCCGCAACCGGCCCCGTCGGCGTCCGCGCAGGCGCAGGCGAAGGCCGACGTGCTGCCGCTGCTGGGTCACCTCTGACCAGCTGAAACACCGGCCGAAGCGCCGGGTGGGGCACCGTCCCCACCCGGCGCTTCGTCGTTTCCGGAGCCCGCCCCTGGACCTCTCGGGGACCTCGGCCGCTCAAGTTCGCGGCGCGTAGCACTTTTCACCGCAACGAGGTTTGTGTTACAAAGTGCCCCAGCAGGTTTGCAACGCAAAGTCGATGGGGGACGTGATGAGCGAGGCGTTCAGTCTGAGAGGCCTGACGAAACGGTTCGGGCCAGTACACGCCGTCGAGGAGCTGACCCTCGAGGTCAGCCGCGGCGAGGTCGTGGCGCTGCTCGGCCCCAACGGCGCCGGCAAGTCGACCACCATCGACATGCTGCTCGGGCTCACCCGGCCCGACGAGGGCGAAGTGCGGGTGTTCGGCGGTGCCGCGCGGGCGGCCGTCGACGCCGGTCGGATGGCCGCGATGGTGCAGAACGGCTTCCTGCTGCGCGACACCACGCCGGCCGAGCTCGTCGGGCTGATGCGCTCGATGTACCGCGACCCCCTGCCGGCCGCGGAGGTGTTCGCCCGCGCCGGCATCACGGACTTCGCGAACCGCCGCTGCGGCAAGCTTTCCGGCGGCCAGCTCCAGCGCGTGCGCTACGCGCTGGCCCTGGCCGGCGACCCCGAGCTCCTGGTACTCGACGAGCCGACCGCCGCCATGGACGTGGACGGCCGGCGCTCGTTCTGGGCCTCGATGCACGAGTTCAGCGCGGGCGGCCGCACGGTGCTGTTCGCCACGCACTACCTGGCCGAGGCCGAGGATTTCGCCGACCGCGTGGTGCTCGTGCGCCACGGGCGCGTGGTCGCCGACGGCACGGTCGCCGAGGTCCGCGCCGCCGTCTCCGGACGAGTGCTGCGGGCCGTGGTGCCCGGCGCGAACGAGGCCGGGCTGGCCGCGCTCGCCGGCGTCACCACCGCGCGTGTCCAGGGCGGCCGCGCGGAGCTGGCGTGCGCCGACTCCGACCTCGCGATCCGCGCGCTGCTCACCACGTTCCCGGACGCGAGCGACATCGAGATCACCGCGATGGGTCTCGAAGAAGCGTTCCTCGCGCTGACCGGCGACCAGCACACCGACGAGCCGGAAGGAGCCCTGCGATGAACCTCGTCTACCTGCGCCTGGAGATCGTGCGCATCGTGCGCAGCCCGCAGTTCGCGCTGTTCACGATCGCCGTGCCGCTGGGCATGTTCCTGCTCTTCGGCGCCCTGTTCGGCGACAACGTCGGGCCGGACGGGCTGAAGGCGAGCACCACCACGATGATCAACATGGGCGCGTACGGCGCGTTGAGCGGCGCGCTGTTCACCGGCACGCGGGTGGCCACCGAGCGCACCGACGGCTGGCAGCGGCAGCTGCGTCTCACGCCGATGCGCGCGCCGGACTACCTGTTCGTGAAGCTCGCCTCCGCGATGACGATGGCGCTGCCCGTGCTGGTCGTGATCTTCATCGCCGGCGCGCTGCGAGGCGTCGACCTGACGGCCGCGCAGTGGGTGCTGACCGCGCTGGCACTGTGGCTCGGCGCCCTGCCGTTCGCGGTGCTGGGCCTGATGCTCGGGCTGTTCGGCAAGGGCGACACGGTCGGTGCGATGACCGGCGCGCTGATGCTGCCGCTCGGGGTGTTCGGCGGGTTGTGGATGCCGCTGTCGATCATGCCGGGCTGGATGACCACAATCGCGCACTTTGTCCCGACGTACTGGCTCGGCCGTGTCGGCACGATGCCGGTGAGCGGGGCGAGCGGGCTCGGGCTCGCGGTGGCCGTGCTGGCCGCGTGGCTGGTCGTCCCCGCGCTGGTGGTGGTGCGGCGGTTCCGGTTGGACACGGCCAAGGTCGGTTAGTTCACGGCTGTTACCAATCCGACCAGAAGTAGGCGGGCACGGAACCGGACGTTACCGTGTGTGGCAACCCTTCCCGCCGTGACTGTGGTCGGATTGGTAACCAGCGGCACAGTAACTTCCGTGCTGTTCTGTGGGGTCAGCACGGTGGGAGGGCGAAGCAAGGTGGATGACGAAGAGCAGCCGATGTCGGCCGCCGAGTCGCTGAACCTCATCGCCCGGCAGAACGAGCGGACGCGCCGGGAACTGGGGGCCAGCCCGGCGCGTCTGCTCGGCGTCTGGGCCTTCACGTGGCTCGTCGGCTGGGGACTGGTGTACCTGGCCGATGACAGCCACGCGAGGCCGCTGATGCCCGGGTGGGTCGCGGGCATCGTCGTCGCGGTGCTGTTCGTGGCCGCGATCGCGTACTCGGCCTACTACGGCGGCCGCATCAGCCGGGGTATTCGCGGCCCGTCGCGCCGCACCGGCGCGATGTACGGCTGGAGCTGGATGATCTCGTTCGCCGCGCTGTCGCTGATCAACATCCGGGTGATGGAGGCGGGGGAGCTCGACCCGCACACGATCTCCCTGCTGTGGTCGGGCACCTCGCTGTTGCTGACCGGCGTGCTGTACCTCGCGGGCGGGATGCTGTGGCAGGACCGGCTCCAATACGCCTTCGGCGCGTGGATCGTCGTCTGCGGCGGCGCGAGCGTGCTCGTGGGCGTGCCCGGCAACTTCCTCGTGCTGTCCCTGGCCGGCGGCGGCGGGTTCCTCGTGGCCTCGCTCGTGTACTTCTTCCGGGAACGGCGCTCCGGTCCGACGCGAGTGGCCGACCGGTGACCGAGGCGAGCCTGCCGGAGCTCGACCCGGTGATCCACGCCCAGGCCAGGCTGCGCGTCACCGTCGCGCTCGCCGGGCTGCACCACGGCGACCAGATCACCTTCCCGAGGCTGCAGCAGCTGCTCGACATGACGGCCGGCAACCTCTCCACGCACCTGCGCAAGCTCGAAGACGCCGAGTACGTGGAGATCACCAAGGCCTACGAGCACCGCACGCCCGTCACGCTCGTGAAGCTGACCGCCAAGGGCCGCGCGGCGTTCGAGTCCTACACGAGGGCGTTGCACCGGCTGCTGGACGCCACCGGCGGGAGCTGACGTGACCCGCTGGGTCGTCCACCTCGATCTGGACGCCTTCTACGCCTCGGTCGAGCAGCTCACGCGCCCGACGCTGCGGGGCCGCGCGGTCGTCGTCGGCGGGACCGGGCCGCGTGGGGTGGTGGCCGGGGCGAGCTACGAATCCCGTGAGTACGGCGCGCGTTCGGCGATGCCGATGTCGCAGGCCCGGCGGTTGCTGCCGCCGGGGGCGGTGATCCTGCCGCCGCGGTTCCGGTTGTACGAGACGTTGAGCAAGCAGGTCTTCGACATCGTCGCCGACGTGGCACCGGTCCTGGAGCGGATCTCGCTGGACGAGGCGTTCGCGGAGCCGCCTTCGCTGGCCGGGGCTTCGGTGGCGGAGGTGACGCGGTTCGCGGAGGAGCTGCGGGCGCGGATCCGCGCGGAAACCGGGCTGACGGCCTCGATCGGGGCGGGGACGGGCAAGCAGGTCGCGAAGATCGGGTCGGACCGGGCGAAGCCGGACGGGCTGCTGGTGGTCGCGCCGGGCACGGAGCGGGAGTTCCTGGCACCGTTGCCGGTGCGCGCGTTGTGGGGCATCGGGCCGGTGGCGGAGGCGAAGCTGCGCACGATCGGCGTACTGACGCTGGGGGAGCTGGCGGCTTTGTCGGAGCCGGACGCCGTGGCGACGCTGGGCGGGGTGGTCGGGCGTGAACTGCGCAAGCTCGCGGGCGGCACGGACGACCGGCCGGTGGCCGAACGCGGGGAGGCCAAGCAGGTCAGCGCCGAGACGACGTTCGAGGTCGACATCGTGGACCTCACCCGGCTGCGGGCGGAAGTCCGCAAGATCGCCGCGGGCGCCCACACGCGGTTGGTGAAGGCGGGCCGGGTCGCGCGCACGGTCGTGGTGAAGCTGCGGCACACGGACATGAGCACGGTGACGCGGTCGGAGACCACGGCCTCGCCCACCGACGACCTCAACCAGCTCGCCGCCACCGCCGAGCGGCTGCTGCTGGATCCCCAGGAGTTCGGCGGCGTGCGGTTGGCGGGGGTGGCGTTCAGCGGGCTTTCGGTGCCGCACCAGGACGCGTTGTTCACACTCGCCGTACCCGCGGCGGCTTCGCCGGAGCCGGTGGTGGCGGTCGTGCCGTCGCCCGGTGGGTCGGCGCCGGTGTCGTCGAGCGGCTGGCGCCCGGGCGACGACGTCGTGCACCCGGAGTTCGGCACCGGCTGGGTCCAGGGCGCCGGCCACGGCCGCGTGACGGTGCGCTTCGAGACCCGGACCTCCGGCCCGGGCGTGGCGAAGACGTTCGAGCAGAACGACCCGGCCCTGACTCGAGGGGATCCGCAGGACTGTCTCAAGTAGAGGGAAGGGCCGCCACTACGAGCGTAGCGGCCCTTCGCGAAGCACCTCAGCTGGCAGGCGGCAGGGCGCAACCCGGGGTGAGGTCGGCGACCTGCTGACCGGCCAGGAGGAACGCGCCGACGCCGGCGGCCGAGGTGTCCGTGGCCTTCGCCGAGCCCGGCCCGTCGGTCTTCGGCTGGACGTAGCCGACGAAGCCGTCGGCGTTCTCCGCCTTGCTGGACAAGGACTTCCACGCCCGGTCGACCACCGGCTCGAACCAGCGGCCGTCGAGGACCCCGGCGTTGACGCCCCACGCGAGGCCGTAGGTGATCAGCGACGTGCCGCTGCTCTCCGGGCCGCCGAACGGGTTGAGCAGGTTGGCGTTCCAGAAGCCGTCCGGCCGCTGCAGCACGCTCAGTGTCGTCGCCATCTTCTTGAACACGCGCAGGTACTCCGGCCGGCGCGGGTCGTTCGCGGGCAGCACCTGCAGCACCTTCGTCAGGGCGGCCAGCGCCCAGCCGTTGCCCTGCGCCCAGTACGACAGCGAGTGCGCGTCGGTGCGCCACAGGCCGGAGAACTCGTCGAACAGGCTCTTCTCCGTGTGCTGGAACAGCTTCTGCATCGCGGCGAGTGTCGGCTCCGAGGAGTCCATCACGCCGATGCGGGCGAACGAGGGCATCGCCATGTTCAGCGCGCTCACGTGGTCCCAGTAGTCCGTGTGCCCGGCCTGCACGCTCGCGACCTCGTCGGCCAGGCGCGCACGCAGGTCGGCGAGGATCGGCGGGTCGGGGTGGAAGTACGTGTACAGGTCGAGGTACGCCTCGCCCGCGGCCTCGTCCTCCGCCGCGAACGGCTGCCCCGGAGTCGTGGGCAGCAGGTAGTCGTTGGCCTCGCCCCAGGGCAGCGTCTGGTGGTTGGACACGCCGGTGGTGCGGACCACGGCGAGGTTGCCCACGTGGAACGTCGCGTTCTGCCAGTCGGCCGGTGCGAGGTTCGTCCCGTGGGCGACCCAGTAGTCACCGGCCTTCACCATCGCGTCGGCCACCGCGCACTGCGCGGCCGGCGCCGCCGGTGCCGCACTCGCCACGGCCGGCGCCAGCACACCGGCCGTCACCGCCGCCGCGAGCACGGTGAGACCGCGGATTCCCGGGAAACGCATGGGTGCGTCCTCCTCAAGCAGCTCATGGCGGCGGAGGCCATCGTGGTCGGTGGCCGGTCGATCACGGACTATGGTGTGGACCACTGGGCGTGTCAAGGTGCCGGTGAGCGGTACGTGGCAACGGTTTCCAGCAGCCGGCGCGTCGCGTTCTCGGCTCCGTCGGCGTTCTTCGCGAGCACCGTGGTCAGCACGCGCGAGTGCGCCACGAGCGTGCCCTCCGTCGGCTCGGGTGCGGCCCGCAGGGCGGCGACGACCGGCACCTGCAGCTGGGTGAGCAACGCGTTGCCCGCGGCCCGCACGAGAGCGGCGTGGAACAGCGAGTCGGCCTCGGCGAACGCCTCGGCGTCCTCGCGTTCGACGGCGTCGGTCATCAGCCCGTACGCCGCGGCCAGCGCGGAGAGCTCGTCCGGCGCGCGGTGCCGGGCTGCCAGCCGCGCGGCCTGCGGCTCCACGAGGTGGCGCAGCTCCATCAGATCGTGCAGCTGCCGCAGCGAATCCGGCCCGCCGACGCGCCAGCCGATCACGTCGGGGTCGATCGCGTCCCACGCCTCCGGCGGCTGCGGCCACGTGCCGACGCGCGGCCGCGCCGCCACGAGCCCCTTCGACTCCAGGACCCGCAAGGCCTCCCGGACCACCGTCCGGGAGGCCTTGAAACGGCGCCCGATGTCCTCGGGCACGATCGGCTCGCCCGTGGGCAGCGCCCCTTCGACGATCAGCCGGCCGAGCGCGTCGACGATGCGGGCGTGCAGGCCGGCCCCGTCAGCCGCCACGTCAGGCCGGCAGACCGACGCGGCGCTCCCCGCTGCGCAGCTGCTGCAGCACGACGGCGACCACGAGCAGCGCGCCGTGGGCCACGTTCTGCCAGAACTGGTTGATGCCCAGGCCGGACATGCCGTTGTCGAGCACGCCGAGGATGAACACCGCCAGCACCGTGGAGACGATGGATCCCTTGCCGCCCTTGAGCATCGTGCCGCCGAGCGCCGCGCCGGTCACGGCCTGCAGCTCGAGGCCCTCGGACCCGGACGTGGGCTGGCCGGAGCCGGTGCGTGCGGTGATCAGCACGCCAGCGATGGCCGCGACGACACCGACGAGCGCGTAGACACCGATGATGTAGCGGTTGATGTTGATGCCCGCGAGCCGCGCGGCCGTGTCGTTGCCGCCGATGGCGAACACGTTGCGGCCGATGTCGGTGTACTTCAGCAGGAAGTGCAGCACCGCCGCGACGATGAAGAACACCCACACCAGCGTCGGCAGCCCGAGCACACTGCCCTTGGCGAGGAAGATGAACAGGTCGTCGGCGCCCGTGTAGCCCTGGGCCTTGCCGTCGGACACGACCTGCGCGATGCCCTTGTACGCGGCCAGCGTCGCCAGCGTGGCGACGACCGGGTTCACGCGGCCGAAGATGATGATCAGGCCGTTGACCAGGCCGCACAGGATGCCGGTGCCGACCGCGGCGAGGATGCCGACGATCGAGCTGCCGGTGGACGTGAAGGCCATCGCCGAGATCACCGACGCGAGCCCGGCCATCGAGCCGACCGAGATGTCGAGGGCGCCGAGGATGATCACCAGCGTCTGCACCAGCGACAGCAGGCCCATGATGGTGATGGCGCTGCCGATGAGCAGCAGGTTGTTGGTGCGGAAGAAGTTGTCGTTCAGCGTCGAGAGCAGCACGACGAGCACCACGAGCGTGATGATCAGGCTGCTGTTCTGCACGCCGATGCCGTTGAGCACCTTGCGCGCCGGGGAGACGCGGTGCGGGTCGGGCTGTTCGGTCGGCTGCTCCTGCGCGGGGCTGGGCCGGGTCGGGGTGCTCACGCCCCCACCTCCTGGATGTCTTCGGCGGCCGGCTCCGTCGCCGGGATGGCCAGGGTCAGTACGGCTTCTTCGGTCGCTTCGTCGCGGCTCACCTGGCCCGCGACGTGCCCGGCGCGCATCACGACGATGCGGTCGGCCAGCGCGAGCACCTCGGGCAGGTCGGACGAGATCACGAGCAGGGCGATGCCTTCGGCGGCGAGACCGTCGATGATGCGGTAGATCTCGGCCTTGGCGCCGACGTCGACGCCGCGGGTGGGCTCGTCGAGGATCAGCAGCTGCGGACGGCGGGCGAGCCAGCGCGCGAGCACGGCCTTCTGCTGGTTGCCGCCCGAGAGCTTGCGCACCTCCTGCTCCATCGACGGTGTGCGCACGCGCAGCTCGCGGATGTACTCCGCCACGAGCTCACGCTCCTTCGCCCGCTTGATCACGCGGAAGCGGCGCAGGCGGTCGAGCACGGCGATGGAGACGTTGTCGCGCACCGAACGCTGCATCAGCAACGCGTCGGTCTTGCGTTCCTCCGGCGCGAACCCGATGCCGGCCTTCACGGCGTCGCCGGGGGTGCGGGCCTTGAACGGTTTCCCGTCCAGCTCGACGGTTCCCGAGCGCACGGGCAGGTCGCCGACGATCGCGCGCGCCAGCTCGGAGCGCCCGGCGCCGACGAGCCCGGCCAGGCACACGACCTCACCGGCGCGGACCTCGAACGAGACGTCGGTGACGTCGTCGGTCGTCACGTGGTCCAGCCGCAGCACGACCTCACCGGTCTCGGCCGTCTCGCGCCGCTCCAGCGCCGAGAGGTCGCGGCCGATCATCATGCGCACCAGCTGGTTCTCGTCGGACTCCGCGGCCTGCTGCACGCCGACGAGCTTGCCGTCGCGCAGCACGGCCACGCGGTCGGCGAGCTGGAAGATCTCCTTCATGCGGTGCGACACGTAGACCACGGCCACACCGGAGTCGCGCAGCCGGCGGATGAGCCGGAACAGCGCGTCGACCTCGTGCTCCGAGAGCGACGAGGTGGGTTCGTCGAAGGCGATCACGCGCGGCGGGGTGGCCGCGGTGAGCACCCGAAGGATCTCGACGAGCTGGCGCTGCGCGGCCGAGAGCTTGCTGCCGGGCGTGGTGGGGTCGAGCACGCCTTCGAAGCCGTACTCGACGAGTGCTTCGTGCATGCGCTGATTCAGCGTGCGCCGGCTGAACACCCGGGCGCGCGAGGGCAGCTCGCCCACGAACACGTTCTCCGCCACCGAGACGTGCGGGATGATCTCGGGTTCCTGGTAGATCACGCGCACGCCCGCGGCCATCGCGGCGCGCGGGTTGTCGAACACCACCGGCTCGCCGTCGACCCGCAGCGTGCCGTCGCTGGGCTCGTGGTCGCCCGAGAGCACGCGCAGCAGGGTCGACTTGCCGGCGCCGTTCTCGCCCATGAGCGCGAGCACCTCGCCGGAGTGGAACTCCAGTGTCACGTCGTCGAGCGCGGTGACGCCGGAGAAGCGCTTGCCGATGCCCTCGGCGATGAGCGCCGTGGAACTGGCCATGGTGAGCCTTCCTCAGCCTTCCTCACAGGGGAGCCCGGAGGTGTCGCGTGTGGACACCCCCGGGCCGCGGTCGGGTCAGGTGCAGTTGACGCCGGCCGCCTTGAAGGTGTCCTTGTTCACCATCTGGGTCTTGGCGATGGTCTCCAGCGGGAGGTCCTTGCCGTTCTTGACCTTGTCGACGAGGACCTGGATCGCGGTGCGGCCCACCTCGGCACCCGAGATGTAGAGCGAGGACTTGTTGCCGGTGTCCTTGCCCGCGGCCCAGTCCTTGCAGTCGAGGTAGGCGCCGAGGCCCACGCCGATGATGTTGTTCGCGGCGACGCCGGAGTTGGCGAGCGCGGTGACGACACCGGTCTCGTTCTCGTCGTTGCAACCCCACACGACCCAGTGCTTCACGCCGGGGTTGGAGCTGATCACGGCGCCGGCGCGGTTCTGGGCGTCGACGGGGGAGTTGTCGGTGCCCACGTCGATCACGTCGACCTGTGCGCCGGCGTCCTTCTCGAACGCGGCCTTGGCGCCGTTGACGCGATCGGTGCAGACGGTGAGGTCCTGCTTGAAGGCGCTGATCACCTTGGTGTCGGCGGCGGACCAGCCGGCGGCCTTGAACAGCTTGGCGGCCTCCTGGCCGACCGAGGTGCCCATCTGCGTGCCGTTGAAGCCGACGAACGGGGCGGCCTTGCCGGTGCCGTCCTTGATCACGTCGTCGGAGGAGATCAGCGGGATCCCCGCGGACTTCGCCTTGTCGATGACCTCCGGGCCGATGGCCTGGTCCGGTACGACGATGGCGACGCCGTTGGCCCCCTGTGCGACCGCGGCGTCGAGCTCGGTGATGGCCTTGTTGGCGTCCTGGCCGAGGTTGACGACCTTGAGGTCGACGCCCAGCTCCTTCGCCTTCTCCTGGGCGCCCTGCGCCTGCTCCACGAAGTACTGCTGGTCCCCCTGCTTCTGCAGGTAGTACAGCGTGATCTTGCCGTTGGTCGGCGCCTGCTGCGCGGGCGCGGCGGTGTCCTTGCCGGAGGAGCATCCGGCCAACACCGCACCGGCAATCAAACAACAACCAACAACGCTCCAGGTGCGTGACCTGTGCGGGTATGTGGACATCGAGTGCTCCCATGGGGGCCGAGGACGACTGTTGCGTGCGTGTGAACTCCGCGTGACTCGTATTACAAGACACTAGATCAGGTGACGTCAACCACGGGATCTGCCGCAGTTAGCGGATGGATACCTACGGAGAGTGATTTTCCTACCGGTGGTTGGCGGCTAATTATCGTATTTTTTCCCGGCTGACCAGGGTTTGTTGCTTCGCGCTGATCGCGCTGCTGTTTCGGTTGCTGGTGGGTTTTCTTGTTGACTTGGGTTCGATTACGGTCCGTCATGGCGGGCGTCGCGTCTTGTCCGGTCGACATGCGGCAGGATGTGGCCCGCAGCTGGACAAAGGGGGCGAACATGACGCACATCCGCCGTTCGGTCTTCGGGTGGGCCGGTGCCGTGCTTCTGCTGGCGGGGTGCAGCGGCGCTCCGCAGACCGCTCTGCCCGCGTCTGCGCCCTCTGCGCCTGGCCTGCCTTCTTCGGCCGCTCCCGACTCGTTCACGGTCGTGGCGACCGGCGACGTGCTGATCCACCCCGCGCTGACCGACCAGGCTGAGGCCGATGGTGGCGGCGAGATCGACTACCGCCGGATCCTCGCGGGGGTGAAGCCGCTCGTGTCCGCGGCCGACCTGGCCATCTGCCACCTCGAGACGCCGCTCGCGCCCGAGGGCGGGCCGTACACGGGATACCCGTCGTTCAGCGCGCCGCCACAGATCGCGGACGCCATCAAGGACACCGGCTACGACACCTGCTCCACCGCTTCGAACCACACCCTGGACAAGGGCGCGGCCGGCGTCACGCGGACGTTGGACAAGCTGGACGAGGTGGGCCTCAAGCACACGGGCTCGGCGCGCTCGGCTGCTGAGGCCTCGCGGCCGTTGATCCTCGACGTCCACGGCGTGAAGGTGGCGCAGCTGTCGTTCGCCTTCGGCTTCAACGGCATCAAGGTCCCCGCCGGCAAGCCCTGGCTGGCCAACGAAATCGACGCCGACGACATCCTCGCCGCGGCCCACGCCGCCCGCGCGGCCGGTGCGGAGGTCGTGATCGCCGGCCTCCACTGGGGGATCGAGTACCAGCACGAGGTGACCGATGACCAGGCTTCGCTGGCGCGCAAGTTGCTGGCCTCACCCGACGTCGACCTGATCGTCGGCCACCACGCCCACGTGGTCCAGCCCTTCGAGAAGGTCGAGGACAAGTGGGTGGCCTACGGTCTCGGCAACGAGATCGCCCGCCACGACGACCCCCGCGGCTCCACCGAAGAGGGCACCGCCGCGCGCTTCACCTTCACCCGGACCGACGGCCACTGGGCCGTCTCCAAGGCGGAGTACATCCCGACGCTCATCGACCTCGGTCCCCCGATCCGCCTGCGCGACTTGACCTCCGCACCGCCGACCACGCGCGGCACGGAGGCGCTGTCGAACACCGACGAGGTGGTCCTGTCCCGAGGTGCCGCGGACGAGGGGTTGACCCGGCCGGGGAAGTGAGCGGTCCTCAGTCGAGGGGCTGGGAAAGGGTGGCCTTGAGGCGCCGCGCCGCGTCGTCGGCCAGGACCTCGACGTGGTCGTCCAGCAACGCCTGCATGGTCTTCGCCGCGACCTGCTCGGGCTCGATCTTCGGGACGTCCAGCCACGCGGCGCCCTCGGTGTCGACGTACCCGGCGTGCACGCCCATCACCAGCGTGCCCTGGTCGCGCAGGCCTTCGCGCAGCGCTTCGGTCAGCGACCACTGGGCCGCCTTCGACGCCGAGTAGGCGACGGTTCTCGCGTTGCCCTTCCAAGACGCCACGGAGAGCATGTTGACCAGCGCGCCGCCGCCGTTGCGCGCGAGGACGGGCGCGAACGCTCGCGAGACCGCCCAGGTGCCGAAGAAGTTGACCTCCAGCACCTGCCGTGCGGCGTCCAGCGGGCCGGCGAGCAGTTCGCCGACGTTGCCGAGGATGCCGGCGTTGTTGATCACGATCGTGGCGTCGCCTGCCGCGGCCGCGGCGGCCGCGATGTCCTCGGCGCTGGTGACGTCCAGGCGCAGCGGTGTCAGGTCGGGGTCGGTGACCGACGCCGGGTCTCGCACACCCGCGTAGACCTTCGCCGCGCCGTGCTCGACGAGCGCGCGGGCGAAGGCGTGGCCGATGCCGCGGTTGGCTCCGGTGACCAGTGCGACAGATCCTTTGATGGCCATGGTGGCTCCCTTCCGGTCGCCACGCTACCACTCTGAATACAGATTTAGTATTCAGATGACCTCGGGCGCATGCTCGGGGAGTTCACCGCGCGAGGACCTCCACTTCGTCGACGGGTACCTCGACCCCGTCCTCGTCGACGAACGCCACCCGCACGGCCTTCCCCGTCGTCTTCGACCGCCGCGCGGCCGAAGGCCCGGCCGGTCGTGGCCGGTGCACGTCACCCCACTGCTGCAATCCGAGGAGCACGACCCACAACTCGCTCCCGGCCTCGGTGAGGTGGTAACTCTGCCGCTGCCGCGCCCCGATCTCCTGGTACGGCGCGGTTTCCACGACCCCGGCGTCGGTCAGCGTGCGCAGTCGCGCGCTGAGGAGGTTGGGTCCGATGCCCAGTGACTCGCGCAGCTCGCTGAACCGCGTCTGGCCGCGGAAGAGCTGGCGCAGGATCAGGAAGGTCCACCGTTCGCCGAGTACTTCCAGGCTTCGCTCGATGGAGCAGGCCGGCTCGTCGGTCAGCTGCTCGGCGAGCTCGGCTGTGCTGTTTTGTGTTCGTGCCACGGCACTCAGGATATCACTTCGAAACCCAGCCACGGCGAATCACGAACCGGGAACGGCGTGCTCGTGCCTCGGGGGAGCGGCACGAGCACGCCGTGGTCGGGTGGCCGCGGGTCAGTGGTCCCGGCGGGTGATGTGGTGGGCGAGCAACGTGAGTTCTGCTGCGGGGCGTGGCGCCGGCGCCGTGGCGGCCAACGAGGACAACGCCGAAGCCAGCAACCGCTCGGCTTCCGAAGAGCTCCACGAACGCCCGCCGGCCGAGTCGACCAAGGTGGCCGCCCGGGCGAGCTCCCCGGCCGACAGCGGAGCCTCCTGGCGGTACAACCCGGCCAGCTCCTGGGCGGCCGCGGTCTCGGAGGCCAAAGCCGCCACCACCGGCAGCGACTTCTTCCGGTTCTGCAGATCCGAATACACCGGCTTCCCCGTCACGGCCGGGTCGCCCCAGATGCCGAGGAGGTCGTCGACGTGCTGGAACGCCAGGCCGAGCGAGCGGCCGAACGCGCCGAGCTCCGAGACGTGCGTGCCGCGGCCGCCGACGACCAGCACGCCCAGGGTGCAGGCGGCGCCGAGCAAAGCGCCCGTCTTGCCCTCGGCCATGCGGATGCAGGACGACCGGTCGACCGACGCCCGTCGTTCGAAGGCCAGGTCCTCGTTCTGGCCGTGCAACAGGTCCAGCACCGCCGTGCTCAGGACGCGAGCGGCGGCGGGGCCGTCCGTGGCCAGGACGTCGAAGGCCAACGTCAGCAACGCGTCCCCCGCGAGGATGGCGGGGCTGGTGCCGAACACGGTCCACGCGGTCGCCCGGTGGCGGCGGGTTTCGTCGCCGTCCATGACGTCGTCGTGGAGCAGCGAGAAGTTGTGCACCAGCTCCACCGCCACGGCGGCGGCGATCGCGTCCGCCGGATCGCCGCCGGCCGCCTCGGCGGACAGCAGCACCAAGGCCGGCCGCAGGGCCTTGCCGGCCGGCACGGCCGACTCGGCGCCCGACGCGTCCCACCACCCGAAGTGGTAGCCGGCGATGCGGCGCATCGAGTGGGGCAACCGGTCGACCGCCGCGCGCATCGCCGGTTCCCACAGGTCCCGGCTCCACGCCAGTACTTCCGGCACCGTCCGCGCCCGGGCGTCCACTGTGGTCATACATCCCCTCCGAACGGAAAAACGAAGCTCAGCGCCCGATCTCGACGTCGTCGAGCACTCCCAGCGCGTCGGGCACCAGCACCGCGGCCGAGTGGTACGCACTGACCAGGTACGACGTCACGGCCCGGTCGCTGATGCCCATGAACCGCACGTTCAGCCCCGGCTGGTACTCGTCCGGCAACGCCGCCGGCCGCAGCCCGATCACGCCCGCGTCCTCCTCACCGGTGCGCATGACGAGGATCGACGTGGTGCCCTGCGGTGAGATCGGGATCTTGTCGCACGGCAGCAGTGGCACGCCCCGCCACGTCGTGACCCGGCGTCCGTCCAGCACCGCGTTCGCCGGGTAGAGGCCCCGCGCGGTGCACTCGCGCCCGAACGCGGCGATCGCCTTGGGGTGCGCCAGGAAGAAGCGCGACTTGCGCCGGCGGCACAGCAGCTCGTCGAGGTCGTCGGGCGTCGGCGGGCCGCTGCGCGTGGTCACGCGCTGGCCGAGGTCCGCGTTGTGCAGCAGCCCGAAGTCCGTGCTGTTCACCAGCTCGTGTTCCTGCCGCTCGCGCAGGGCCTCCACGGTGAGCCGCAGCTGCTGCTCCAGCTGGTTCATCGGCTGGTTGTAGAGGTCGGTCACGCGGTTGTGCGTGCGCAGGATCGTCTGCGCCACCGCCAGCTCGTACTCCCGCGGGGCCGGGTCGTAGTCGACGTACGTGCCCGGCAGCGCGACCTCGCCGTCGTGCCCGGCGGACAGGTCGATACTCGCCTCGCCGGCCTTGTTGTGCTCCCGGCCCGGGCTCGCCAGCACCGCACCGATATGGGCGCGCAGGCTTTCGACGCGGCCGTTGAGCCGCTCGAACGCCTCCGCCGGCAGCGCCAGCACGATGCACCGCGTGGCCGCCTTGGCGGTGAAGTTCCAGCTCCCCGCGGCGCCGCCCAGCAGCTCGGCGCCGAAGTGGTCGCCCGCGGTGAGCGTGCCGAGGTGTGCTTCCTCGCCGTAGGGGCCGGGTGCGGTGCGCGAAACCTTGCCGAACGCCACCAGCACCACCGAGTCGAGCGGCGAACCCGCCGTCACGATGGTGTCGCCCGGCTCGTACTCGCGCTGCTCGAAGCGCTCGGCCAGCGCGGCCAGCGCGTCGGCGTCCGCGAACCCGCGCAGCAGCGGCAGTTCCGCCAGCTCCGCGGGGACGACCTGCACCCGCGCGCCGGTGTTGAAGAAGCTCACCCGGCCGTCGCCGACGGTGTAGGTCAGCCGGCGGTTCACGCGGTACGAACCGGCCGGCACCTCCACCCACGGCAGCTGCGACAGCAGCCACCGCGGGGTGATGCCGCGCATCTGCGGCAGCGACTTGGTGGTGGTGGCCAGGGTCCGGGCCGCGCGCGTGGAAAGGGAAAGCGGCGGCTCTTCGGTCACGGTCATGCGGTTCCTCGCTTGGTGGGCTCAGCTTCGGGAGGTCTCCGGGACGCGGGCCTCGGCACGATCCGCAGCGCGCTCGTGCCCAGGCCCGTCGGCCCGAACGCCGACGGGGGCAGTGGCGCCGGCCCGGGCCGCGCGGAGGCGGCCTCGGGCGGGCGCGGCGGGGTGGCGGCCATGCTCAGTCACCGCGCCCGATCTCGGCGTTCTCCAGCACGGCCAACGCGTCGGGCACCAGCACGGCGGCGGAGTAGTAGGCGCTGACCAGGTACGACATGATCGCCTGCTCGCTGATGCCCATGAACCGCACGTTCAGGCCCGGCTGGTACTCGTCGGGCAGCCCGGTCTGGTGCAGGCCGACGACCCCCTGTGACTGCTCGCCGGTGCGCAGGAGCAGCACGGAGCTGGTGCGCGTCTCGGTGACCGGAATCTTGTTGCACGGCAACACGGGCACGCCACGCCACGCCGGCACCTGGTGCCCGCCGAGGTCCACCGCGTCCGGGTACACGCCGCGGCGGCTGCACTCGCGGCCGAACGCCGCGATCGTCTTCGGGTGCGCCAGGAAGACCGCGGGATCCTTCCACACCAACGAAAGCAGGTCGTCGAAGTCGTCGGGGGTCGGCGGCCCGGTGCGGGTGGACACGCGCTGGGAGTAGTCCGCGTTGTGCAGGAGGCCGAAGTCGCGGTTGTTCACCAGCTCGTGCTCCTGCCGCTCGCGCAGGGCCTCGACGGTGAGCCGCAGCTGCTGCTCGATCTGGTTCATCGGCTGGTTGTAGAGGTCGGCGACGCGGCTGTGCACCCGCAGCACGGTCTGCGCCACGCTGAGCTCGTACTCGCGCGGCGAGCTGTCGTAGTCCACGAACGTGCCGGGCAGCTGCGGTTCGCCGTCGTGACCGGACGCGACGTCGATCACCGCTTCGCCGTGGTCGTTGGCCGGCCCGGCCGACCCCGCGGCGACGGCGTCGAGGTGCTCGCGCAGCGACTCCGAGCGATCGAGCACGCCCTGGAACTCGCTGCGGGACAGGGAAAGCACGGTGCACGCGGTCACGGCTTTGGCCGTGTACTCCCAGATCCCGTCGGCGTTGGTGAGCACGGTGTCGCCGAAGTAGTCGCCGTCGGCGAGCGTGCCGAGCACCGTCTGGTCGCCGTACGCGCCGGTGCCGACCTTGCTGATCTTGCCGTGCGCCACGAGGAAGATCTGGTCGGCCTGGTGGCCGAACTCCACGAGCGCGTCACCGGGGGAGAACTCGTGCTGCACGAACCGGCCGGCCAGTTCGATGAGCACGTCTTCGTCGTCGAAACCGCGCAGCGGCGGCAGTTCACCCAGCTCCGGCGGGATCACGCGGACCTCGGCGCCGGTGGTGGTGAACGTGACGCGGCCGTCGCCCACCGCGTAGCTCAGCCGGCGGTTCACGCGGTACGCGCCGCCCGAGACCTCGACCCACGGCAGCACTTTGAGCAGCCACCGCGTGGTGATGCCCTGCATCTGCGGAACGGACTTGGTCGTCGTCGCGAGCGTGCGGGCCGCGGCCCGGCCCAGGCTCAGTTGCGGTTGTTCCTGATTCGCGGAGTCCACGGGGTCCGTGACGGTCACAGCGAAAACCACCTATCGTCGGATTCAGGACGTGTGAGAAAGTTTCCAGCACGAATTGGAGTTCGTTATTCTGCTGCAATTCATTCGGGTCGGCACCGCGGAATCAACATAGCAAGCCGGCCTCCCCCGACAATCCCACGATCGGGTAACCGGGTCGGTTCACCTGTTTGCCAGAACGGGTAACCGGACATTCCAGTTGCTGTTGTCGGAGCGCCAGTTTTAGACGATCTTGATCGGTACCGCGTCCGTCACCCTCGGTCGACGGGACTCACCCGGACGGGAAGTTCGGTTGAAGATCGCCGGTGGCACGCAGGTGAACGGGCATATCCAGAGCAGGTGTTCCAACATTCAACTGCTCCGTTCCAGTGATCATCGGGTGCTTCGCAGGGCCACTCGAATGAACCGAACTGCCGCTTCTTGTCGCCCGGGAATCAGATGACTAACTTGAGCGGGCCCACTTCCGGGAATTCGCCGAACAATGGCGGATCCAG
The DNA here is from genome assembly GCF_040678995.1 of Amycolatopsis sp. NPDC049253. Classification (NCBI taxonomy): domain Bacteria; kingdom Bacillati; phylum Actinomycetota; class Actinomycetes; order Pseudonocardiales; family Pseudonocardiaceae; genus Amycolatopsis; species Amycolatopsis sp. NPDC049253. The sequence continues at coordinate 64,776 of NZ_JBFAQX010000012.1, forward strand.
TGGTCTTCGAGTGTGAAAGGGGTCAGATGAGCGTCTACCTGACGGGGATCTTCTGGGTGGTCGGTGCGGCTGTCGTCGGTGGCGCTATCGGCTATCTGGTGAGGCGGTTCGGCTGGGATGAAGGTCGTCGTGACAACAACGATGCGGCCGGTCAGGTGTTCACCATTGTCGGCGGGCTCCACGCGGTGCTCGTGGCGTTCGTCTTGATCTCGCTCTTCGACGCCGTGGGGACCGCGCGGGACGGCTCCTACACCGAGGCCGACAGCCTCGTCGCCATGACCTGGGCCGCCGAAGCGCTGCCGGGCGACACCGGCCAGCGCGTGCAGCAGCTCGCCACCGCGTACGCGAATACCGTGCAGCACCAGGAATGGCCGCGCCTGGCCGACGGTGGCACGCTCCCCGACACCGGCTGGACTCAGCTCGACCAGCTGCGCCGCACCATCGCCGCCGCGCAGGCGAACAACGACTGGGAGACCGACCGCAAGACCGAGGCCGCCAACGACCTGTGGCAGGTCTACCAGGCCAGGCAGGCACGCCTCACGGATGCCGCCACGAGCGGTGTCGGCTCCGTGGTGTGGTTCGCGTTGATCCTCGGCAGTCTCATTTCCGTGCTGCTGCCCAACCTCTTCGGTGGCACGCGCATGGCGGCGCACCTGGTGATCGTGTCGACGCTGGCCGGCACGATCGCTCTGCTGCTCTACGCGATCTTCCAGCTGCAGAACCCGTTCGCCGGCGGCGTGAGCATCCAGCCCGACGCGTTCAGCTCGGCACTGGCGCGACTGGGCTGAGGGCCGTGCGCATTCACCGTTTCCTTCCGGTGGCGGCCGCCGCGGCGGCGGTGTCGGCGCTGCTCGTGGCGTCGGGGTGGCTCGAGTCACCCGGCCGGACGCACCCGGCCGCGCCGGCGACGTGCGCGGTTCTCCAGGTGGAGAGCCAGAACTCGCACTCGTCGTCGTTCGTCCGGCTCACGTTGCCGACGGGCCAGCGGCAGTCGCTCGGCAACCCCGGCTACACCATCAACGCGATGGCCTACTCCGCCTCGCAAGGCGTGGTCTACGGCGTGGCCGACGGCCCGACCTCGGGCCACTTCCACGACGGCGCCCACGCGGTGCGGATCGACGCTTCCGGCCACGTGACCGATCTCGGCGGTGTGTTCCGCGCCGGCGCGCGACACGGCATCTGGAGCTGGGCGACCGGCTCCACCGGCGGCGCAATGGCCGGCAACTCGTGGTACCTGCTGCACGCCAACAGTCTGTACACAGTGGACGTCGACCCGGCCAGTCCCCACTACCTCGACGTGGTCGCACACCTGCAGCTGCGGCCCGTCGTCCTGTCCGCCGGCGTCGACGACTTCGCCTACAACCAGGCGGACGGCTTGCTCTACGGCGTCTCGGTCACGGCCGCGGGTCGCGGCTCGGTGGTCACGATCAACCCGCGAGACGGCCGGGTCGCCACGGTGCCGGGCCTGAAGTTCCCGCTCGCCACGGCGTACGGCTCGGTCGTGTTCGGTCCGGACGGTGCCCTCTACGCGACGGCGAACCGCATCGGCCACCGCAGCGTGACCTACCGCCTGCCGCGCGACGGCTCCGGCGGGGCCGAGGAAATCAGCACCGGGCCTGAGCTCTACACCTCCGACGCGGCCGGGTGTCTCGCCGGGGCGACGGCACCGCCGCCGCCACCCCCACCGCCTCCGCCGCCCCCGCGACTGGATCCCCCACCGCCGTCGAGTTCGGTGAAACCTTCGCAGACCGCGGAAGAACCACCGCCGCCGCCGGGGCTCGCGGAACAGCCGCCGACGGTGCCCCAGCCGCCGAACGCGACTTCGTCCGCCCCGATCGTCGCCTCGGCTTCGGTCGCGCCACCGACGAAGTTCCGTCCCGTTGCGACACCGCAGCCGGTGGCCGACGCCGGCCAGCGCGTGGAGAAACAACGCAGGTGGAGCGTCGCCGTGCTGGTTCTCGTGATCGGTGGTGGCGCGGCAGCGGGCCATGTGAGACGTGGTCGTTAACGCGGGCGTCGCCTCGAAGACGGCGGTTGTCCAACTCCGTTAACCAGACTCCTCCTCCGGTGTCGTGTGACGCCGGAAGAGGAGAAAACGGATGAAGCGCGTGAGAATCGGGGTCGCCGCGGGGATCCTCGCCCTGCCGCTGCTGGCCACCGGCACGGCGTCGGCGCACGGAGGCGGCGGGCACGCCGCGTTTGCCGCCCGCGACGACCACTACGGGACGCGAGCCGGCCGGTCGCTGCAGGTGCACGGCGACGGGGTGCTCGGCAACGACAGCCGCGGCGGCGCGAGTGGCGCCATCGTGCGCCACACCGTGCCGGCGCACGGGTCCCTGACCCTCGACCCCAGCGGATCGTTCAGCTACACTCCCGCGCCGGGCTTCCACGGCCGCGACACCTTCACGTACTCCGTGTCGGACGCGGTGCAGCTCTACCCGACCTCCCTGCCGCCGCTGGCGACCATCGGCGGCGTGAAGCTCACGGGTGGTGCCTACGGTTCCGCGCTCACGCCGGTCCCGGGATCGCGCGACGAGTTCTACGGCCTCACCGACCGCGGCCCCAACGTTGACGCGCCGGACGGGTCCAAGGTGGAGCCGCTGCCCGCATTCGACCCGGCCATCGGCAAGTTCCGCCTCAAGGACGGCAAGGCCGTGCTCGAGAAGCGGATCCCGTTGCGCGCCAAGGACGGTTCGCCGTACAACGGGCAGGTCAGCACGGCCGCCGACACCGGCGAGACGATCGTGGGCCTCGACGGGAAGCCGTTGCCGGCCACCCCCAACGGGTACGACTCCGAGGGTCTTGTCGCCGAACGCGACGGCACGTTCTGGGTGTCCGATGAGTACGGTCCCTTCATCACGCACTTCCGCGCCGACGGCCGCGCGATCGAGCGGCTCTCGCCGTTCGACGGCTCGCTGCCCGCGGAGCTGAAGTACCGCGTGCCCAACAAGGGCATGGAAGGCCTCGCGCTCACGCCGGACGGCAAGACGCTCGTGGGCATCATGCAGTCGGCGCTGCAGCAGCCGGACCTCACGAAGAAGCCCGGCAACGTGACAACGTTGCGGATCGTCACCGTCGACCTGCGCACGCGCGCGACCCACGAGTACCTGTACCTGCTGCAGGACCCGGACGACACGGGCACGGCCGTCAGTGAGATCACCGCGCTGTCGTCGACGAAGTTCCTCGTGGACGAACGCGACGGCAACTTCGAACCCGGTGCGTTCAAGAAGCTCTACGAGATCGACCTGAACGGCGCGACCGACGTCGGGCCGAAGGCGAAGGTGGCCGGTGCCGCGTACGACTCAGCCAAGGGCGGGCTGCTCGTGGGTGCCGCGCAGTCGAGCATCGACGCCTACGTCGGCAAGGACACCACCGAAGAGGCCACCGCGGACCTCGCCAAGGTCGGCATCAAGCCGGTCGCGAAGCAGCTGTACGTCGACCTCGGCGCGCTCGTGACCGGGTTCGACCCGGCCGGTGGCTTCTTCGGCCACGACAAGGTGGAGGGCGTCGCGACCACCGACGGCGGCCGCACCCTCGTGGTCAGCAACGACAACGACTTCGGCATCGACGGCCTCTCGAACACCGCGCCGCCGTACGCGCTCCACGCCAAGATGCTGCCCAACGGCACGCAGGATGACGGGGAGTACCTGAAGATCGACACGACGAAGCTGCCCGCCCGCGTCACCACGGCGACGGTCACCATCGACGTGCGCTGAGGTTCTGTTTCACCGCAAGGCACTGCGGCCGGGGCTCCCTCTTCGGGGGCTCCGGCCGTCAGTATTTGAACTGGTCCACGTTGTCCTGGGTGATCAGCAGCGGGTCGCCGAGCAGCAGGGTCTTCGAGCGCGCGTCGTACTTCACCGCGGGCAGCTCGGGGCTCACGTTGTTGCCGGGGCCGAAAGAGCGGCCCTCCACCAGCTGGTCCGCCGCCCACGCGGTGAGGTAGCCCAGCGATTCGACGTTCCACAGCACCGACATCGAGCAGGAACCGTCGAGCAGGTACGGCTTCATCGTCTGCGGCGTGCCCGTGCCGACCGTGTAGACGCGGCCGATCTTCTGCTGGTCCCGCACCGCTTGCGCGACACCGGGCGCCGACGTGGTGCACTCGCCGATCAGGCCCGTGAGGTCGGGGTGGCGGTCGAGGACCTGCTTCGCGAGCTCGGTCGCCGTGGTCGTGTCCTCGCCGGCGTAGACGGTCTCCACGAGCTGCGCCTTCGGGTAGCGCTGGGCCGCGTAGGTCTGCTCGACGGAGATCCACGCGTTGAGGTTCGCGGCGGTCCGCCCGCACGAGACGATGGCGAACTTGCCGCTGCCGCCCGTTTTCGCCATCAGCGCGTCGACGAGCGCGGTGCCGACGCCGTCAGGGGAGGCCTGGTTCACGAACACCTCGCGCTGCGTTTCCGGCGCGTCGGTGTCGGTGGTGAGCACGTGGACGCCCTTGGCGCGCGCGTCGGCGATCGCGGGCGCGAGCGCACGGGGATCGTTGGGCGCCACGGCGATCACGTCGACGTGCTGGGCCACGAGGTCGTGCAGGATGGCGGTCTGCGCCGCCGGGTCGACCGTCGCGGGGCCGCGCGTGATCCACTGCGCGCCGAGCCGCTGCGCCGCTTCCAGGCCGCCCGCGTTCATGGCGTCGAAGTACGCGATGCCCGCGACCTTCGGCACGAAGGCGATCCGGATCGGGGCCTCGCCGCCGTCGGCCGTCGGCTCACGGAGTGCGGAGGAACAGCTGCCGAGCCCCACCACCGCGCTGAGCAGCAGCGCGACGCCCAGGAAGAGCGTCTTGGACGGCCCTCGCATCCCCACCATTCCTTCGGTTCACGGTCTGCGCACAGCCGGCGACCTGGAGCGAACGTAAGGGAGCGTGCTCACAGGGGTCAACCGGTCGTGTGCAAAGGGTTACGGAAGTGAGTTCAACGGTGATCTTGGTAGCACCTGGTACCCGTTTGGGGTATGTGGTTACGCTGGGCGCGATGACTCGACCACCCCGCGGGTTCCCGCTCCCGGCCCCGGCGCGCTGGCTCTTGCTCGGCGCGCTGGTCTTCGGCGTGCTCGCGATGCATCACGTCCCGGCGCCACACGGTGGCGGGATGGCCGGGATGTCTGGTGCGCCCGGGGTGCCGGTGGTTTCGGCGGTGCCCGTCGCGCACTCGGCGATGGACTCGCCCGTGGTGGCGGTGGTGCCCGTGCTGGTGGCTTCGACGTCGGCGGATCCGGTCGCCGCGCCGTCCGGCGGCGACGGCGGCCACGTGATGCTGCACCTGTGCCTCGCGGTGCTGCTGGCCGCGGCGGGGCTGGTGCTCGCGCTGGCCTGGCTGCGCCGGCGTCGTGAAGGCGCGGTGCCGGACTCGGTCGAACGTGGACCCGCCGGGTTTGCCCGGGCGCCGCCTTCGCGAACGGGCCGAGAACTCCTCACCGTCTCCTGCGTACTGCGGATCTGATCGGGCACGAGCTCCATCGTGTCCGAACTCCGTCGTACCCAGTGAGGAAAGAAAACGTCATGAATCGCAAGATCCTGGCGGGCTTCGCGCTGCCCGCGATCACCGCCGTCCTCGTCGGCTGCTCGTCACCGAGCGTGGCCCCGCCCGCCGCTGATCACAACGCCGCGGACGTCACGTTCGCGCAGGACATGGTCCCGCACCACCGCCAGGCCGTGGAGATGTCCGGGCCCGTGCCGCAGCACACCGGCGACCAGCGCGTGATCACGCTGGCGAAGCAGATCCAGCAGGCCCAGCAGCCCGAGATCGACCAGCTCACCGCTTGGCTCAAGGCCTGGGGCGCGCCGGCCCCGGCGACGATGGGCGCCATGCCCGGCATGGACCACGATCGGATGCCCGGCATGGTCGACACCGCCGGCCTCGACCAGTTGCGTGACGCGGCCTACGACCGCAAGTGGCTCGAGCTGATGATCCAGCACCACTCCGGCGCCGTCGCGATGGCTCGTACCGAGCTGGCGCAGGGGAGCAGCAAGGACGCGAAGGCCATGGCCCAGCGGATCGTCGACACCCAGGAGGCCGAGATCACCAACATGAAGTCGCTCCTCGGCGGCTGACCGGGAATGGGAAATTCCGAGCACTGAGATACCCTAAGGGGGTATAGTGGACGACATGACTGACCACCAGCACGGCGCGTCCTGGTCCACCGCGATCCAGGCGACGCTGCACTGCCTCACCGGCTGTGCCATCGGTGAGGTGCTCGGCATGGTCCTCGGCACCGCGTTCGGGCTGCACAACGCGGCCACCGTGGCGCTGTCGATCGTGCTCGCGTTCGTCTTCGGCTACGGCCTGACGATGCGCGGGGTCCTGAAGTCGGGTCTGACCTTCTCGGCGGCGTTCAAGGTCGCGCTGGCCGCCGACACCGTGTCGATCGCGGTGATGGAGATCGTCGACAACCTCGTGATCGTCGTGGTCCCGGGTGCGATGGACGCGGGCCTGGCGACGGCGCTGTTCTGGCTGTCGCTGCTGTTCTCGCTCATCGTCGCCTTCGTGATCACGGTGCCGGTGAACAAGTGGATGATCGGCCGGGGCAAGGGGCACGCCGTGGTCCACGCGCACCACCACCATTGAGTGGTCCGGACCGGAGTGAGCACGTGGTTCACTCCGGTCCGGCGCGCGGAATAGCGAGTTCACATCCATGAACAATTCACAACCGTGAAAGCACGCTTTGGTGGGTGTACAAGCACATGACAGTCGTGTAAAACTCAGGCGGCCTTCTCGTGAGGCATTTCCCACTGGCGTTTTCCACGACTGTGAAATGGCGGGCAATCGTGAGCGTTTCCCGGCGTACCCTGCTGACCACCGCGGCCGGTGCCGCCGTGGCGGCGACCGCGACCAGCACCGTTTCGGCAGCGGCTTCCGAGCACGGGGTGTCCGACATCGCGAGCCAGGAGCAGGTGTTCCGCTCAGCGGCAGACTACGCGGTGAAGAAGCTGCGCGCGGTCGCACCGGGTGTCACCTCGTTTCCCACCGGGACCAAGTTCGAGAAATGGGCCTTTTCGCAGAATGGTGACTGGGTCGGCGGATTCTGGCCCGGCACGCTCTGGATGGCATACCTGCACACCGGCGACGAACAATTCCGCACGCTCGCACTCGCGTCGGCCGACAAACTCGCGCCGCGCCAGAACGACACCAGCACGCACGACCTCGGATTCCTGTTCTACCCGTCGTGGGTCACCGCGTGGCGCATCACCGGGGACGACAAGTGGCGCGCCGGCGCGATCCAGGCGGCCTCGTCGCTGATCAAGCGTTACAACGCCAAGGGCCACTTCATCCGGGCCTGGGGTTCGCTGACCGACCCGAAGGACGCGGGCCGGATCATCATGGACACGATCATGAACCTCGACCTGCTCGACTTCGCGACCAAGCAGACGGGCGACAGCCAGTACCTCGACATCGCCATCGAGCACGCGAAGACGGCGCAGCGCGTGTTCCTGCGCCCCGACGGCTCCACGCCCCACGTGTTCGACTTCGACCCGGCCACCGGCGCCGAGATCGGGCCGAACACCGTGCAGGGCTACAGCCCGGCGTCGTGCTGGTCGCGCGGGCAGTCGTGGGGTATTTACGGCTTCACCACGATGTACCGCCGCACCGGCGACCGCTCGTTCCTCACCACCGCGCGGCGGCTCGCCGACTTCGCGCTGAAGGCCCTGACCCCGGACAACGTGCCGGTGTGGGACTACACCGCCCCGCAGGCGCCCAACGACGTCAAGGACGCCTCCGCCGGGGTCGTGATGGCGTGCGGCCTCATCGACCTCGCCGCGGCCGCGGGCCGCCCGGAGTACCGTGCCGCCGGTCTGCGCCTGCTGGAGGCGACTTGCCGTACGTGCCTCACGACGAAGTCGACCCGCGCCGACGCGGTGGTGGCTCGCTGCACGCGCAACCGCCCGGCCGAGGACGGGATCGAGATCTCGTTGCCGTACGCGGACTACTACCTGCTCGAAGGCATCCTGCGCGTGCTGAAGCCCCGTGAGCTCGACAAGGCGATCGACCTGTCCGGGCACTGAGTTCCCGAACGAGGTGCCGGCCGCCGTGTCCCCGGGCGGCCGGCACCTCGGCGCGGTTTGTCTTTCAGACGGCCACGGCCGGCTGGATGTTGGCGCCCAGGTGGAAGACGTTGCCGGGGTCGTACTTCGCCTTGATCAGCGCCAGCCGGTCGTACTTCTCCGCGCCGTAGGCCGCGCGCACGCGGTTCTCGTCGTACTCGGTCATGAAGTTGACGTAGCCGCTGGCGCTGGAGGCGAACGGCGTGAGCGCGGTCCAGAACGCGCGCACCCACTCGCGGTCCGCCGCGAACTCCCGCGGATCGGCCGTGGTCGCCGCGAGGTTCACGGCGATCTTGGGCGTGCGCGTGCCGCCGAACGCTGTCGCGTCCTCGGCCACGCCGCAGTAGGCCCCGCGCATCAGGAACATCGGCGTGATCGACAGCGGCGACGACTTGCGCGGCAGGTGCTCGGCGATCACGTCGAGTACTTCGTCGCTCAGTTCGTCGATGTACAGCCCCTTCTCGTACGCCAGCATCCCGCGCGGAGCCGCTTCGTCGAGCATCTGCTGCAGCCCGATGTACGGGATCGGCGAGACCAGTTCGAACGCCGCCGGCAGCCCGCGCCGGACCTGCGCGACGACCTCGGCGTGCTGCTCGGCCCCCTCGAACCCGGCGATGACGAGCGCGTACCCGGGCGCGAAATGCGCTTCGGGCGGCACGAAGTCGGCCGGCGGCGCGTTGAGGCCCACCAGCATCGCGCCCATCGTCGGCGGCAGTGTCGCGAGGGTGTCGCGGATGAACCGCAGCGCCTCGGGACCCTGCGCGAGCGGCCAGAAGAACAGGCCCAGCTCGATCACCGGGCCGACCGGGTGCGCGCGGAACTCGAACTGCGTCACCACGCCGAAGTTGCCGCCTCCGCCGCGCAGGGCCCAGAACAGGTCGGCGTGCTCGTCCGCCGTCGCGTGCCGCGGCATGCCGTCGGCCGTCACGACCTCGGCCGAGAGCAGGTTGTCGACGCTGAGGCCGTGGCGCGCGGTCAGCCAGCCGACGCCGCCACCGAGCGTCAGGCCGCCGACGCCGGTGTCGCTGATCGTGCCGCCCGGGACCGCCAGCCCCTCCCGCTGGCCCGCCGCGTCGAGCTCGGCCCAGGTCGTGCCACCACCACAGCGGATGGTGGACGTGTGCGTGTCCACGGTGATCGAGCGCAGCGCGCTCAGGTCGATCACCAGGCCGTCGTCGCACATCGAGAACCCGCCGAAGCTGTGCCCTCCGCCGCGCACGCTCACCGGCAGCCCGTGCTCGCGGGCGAACGCCAGCGCCGTCGAGACGTCCGCGGTGCCGGCGACCTGCGCGATCACGGCCGGGTGGCGGTCGATCTGACCGTTCCAGACCTTCCGCGCTTCGTCGTAGCCGTCGTCCGCCGCGGTGAAGACGGTCCCCGCGAACCCCCGCCGCAACGGAGTCACGTCCTTCGTGTCGAGTGTGGTCATGCTGCCCCCTCAGGCTTGGCGAATTGTCCAGTATTGGTCGCCTGTCGGCGCAGCTCAAGGGCATATCGGCGCGACGGGACCGCCGGCGCCGGTTTTCACGTACGTGTCCGAGACGTAGAGGTCCGGGCCCACGCGGTCCCAGATCGCGCTGGTGCCGAGGGCGCCGCTCACGGACTCTCCGGGCACCGAGCACTCGATCGGCACGCGCGCATACGGCGCGGCGACGCCCTTTATCGCCGCTGACGTGCTGGGGCTTTCGCGCAGGTTCAGCGGCGCGCCCGCGGTGGTGATCACGCCGCCGGCGCCACCGGTACCGGTCCAGAGGTAGGTCACGTCGACCCACGAACTGCCCGTGAGGCCGAGGCCGTCCCAGAAGACGCCGTCGGCGAGATCGATGCCGGCCGGGTTTTTCACCGTGCGCCCGCGGGAGTCCTTGCCGCCGTTGAAGCCGTCCTGGAACGCGGCCTGCGCTTCGGGCGTGCCCTGCGGCAGCGTGGGGAAGGTGGCGCGCTGGTCCGGCGGGTTCCAGTAGTCGTCGTGGGTGTTCCAGGGACCGACCTCCCACACGGGCGCGAACTCGCAGCGGGTGCCGTCGGTGCGGCAGACCTTCGCCGTGTACGAGCCGGTTCCCTTGGGGGACACCGACTTCGTGGAGGGGAACGACACGAAGTGGTCGCTCTTGGCGATCACGTGGCCGTTGGACGTCTTGCCGCCGACGAGGCCTTCCCGCGTCGCGTAGATCCGGTAGGTCAGCGGTTCGGTGACCACCGCGGCGCGCGCCGTGCCACCCGACGCGGTGAGCGCCACCGAGCGCACAGTCGGCCGTGCGCCGCCGGCCGAACCGGACAGGGAGATCCTGGCCTGCACCACCTGGACCGCGAACGGGAACTCCTGGCCGGCCGGGGTCCACTCCGTCCAGTCGCCGGCCGTGTCGCGGCCCCGGACGTCGACCTCCACGGCGGTGCCGGCCGGGACGTCGTCCGCCACCCGCGCGATCACCCGGCCCACCGAGGACCCGAAGCGACGGGCGGCCGTGACGAGAACCCCTGAACTCCGCGCGGTCACCGGGTTCCACGCGGAGTCGGCCAACGTCAGGAAACCCGAAACCGAGGACACGTTCACGTCGTCACCGTCCACCGTGGACAGGTCCACCCGCCACGAACCGGCCGCGGCGGCCGGCGTCACGGGCACTACCGCGAGCACCGCCGAGAGCACGCCGAGCACCCGCCGAACCAGACCTCTTCGGACCATTCCCGCTCCTCCACGACAAAGGGGTCCTGTCGAGACGCAATCCTCGTCTCGACAGGACCCCTTGCCGCGCAAGCGACCCCGCGCGTACGGGTCAGGCGGACACGATCCGCGGCCCCTCACCCGGAGCCGACTCCAGCCGCGTTTCCAGCGCCGACTGCTGCGGCCGCGCCGAAAGCTCCCGCCAGATGGCCAGCGCGCGCTCGGAGTACGTGCGCGAGCGTTCCGGCTGGCTGAGCGCCGAATGCAGCTCGCCGAGCAGCTGCGACACCTCGGCCTCCGACCGCCGGTCGCCGTTGCGGCGGTGCACGCTCAGCGAGTTGACCAGCAACAGCTGCGCGTGGGCGAAATCGCCGCTGTGCAGGCACAGCTCACCGAGGTTCTGATTGGCGTAACCCACGCAGTGGTCGTCGCCCAGATCGGTGAACACGGCGATCGCGCGCGTCACGAACTCGCGCGCGGGCCCGAGGTTGCCCTCGTGCTGGTGCAGCAGCCCGAGCCGCTGCAGGGCATGGGCCTCGCGGTGCCGGTCGCCGATCGCGGCGGCCAGCTCGAGCGCGTCGGTGAACCACCGCTTGGCCGGGGCGTAGCACTTCTGCGCCATCCACACGGCACCCACGGCGATGCGGATCACCGCCTCACCGTGCCGGTCGCCGGCTTCGGCGAACAGCTTCGACGCTTCGTGGCAGCGTTCCAGCGCGAGATCGTTGCGGCCCTGGATGCGCAGGATCGTGCCGAGCCCCGCGAGCGCGACGCCGGTGCCCTGCGCATCGCCGACGCGTTCGTAGAGCTCCCGCGCCGCGTCGAACGCCACGAAGGCTTCGGCGTAGCTGTCCTGGTACAGGTGGATCTGTCCCAGGTTGCGCTGCACGATCGCCTCGCCGCGCACGGCCCCCGCGCGCCGGGCCGCCGCCAGCGCCACCTCGTGGGTGGCGTGCCAGTCGTCCTGGTGCCCGCGCAGGTCGAAGTACGGCGTGAACGCGGCCGTGAGCTGCCACGCGAGGTCGTCGAACCCGAGCTGCGCGGCCAGCGTCACCGCGGCGACGCCGGAGTGGCGCTCCGCGGCGAACCACGCGGCCGGGTCGGCCAGGAGCTGCTCCGCCCCGTCCGGCAGCGCCGGGTAGGGCACGGCGTGGTCGCGGTACTGGCCGAAGAAGTGGATCGGCATCCGCTCCGCCGCCGCGACGGCCAGCGCGAGGTAACCCTCGAGCACCCGTCGCGCCGCGCGTCGCGTCTTCTCCGGCGCGTCCCGCTCGGCCAGCTCCGCCGCGTACACGCGGAGCAGGTCGTGGAGCCGGTACCGCGGCTGGCCCGTGGCGTCGGACGCGACGAGCTCCACCAGGTGGGCGTCGACGAGCACGTCGAGCACGTCGTCGGCCGACGGGCGGCCCAGCGCGGCCGCGACCACCCACGCGGGGAATTGGACCGGACCCAGCGCACCGAGCCAGCGGAACGCCGCGGCCGCCGACATCGGCAGCAGGTCGTAGCTCAGCGTCACGCTGGCGCGCACGGCGAGGTCGCCGACGCGCAGCTCGTCGAGCCGGCGCCGCTCGTCGTGCAGCCGGTCGGCGAGGATCCGCAGCGACCAGCTGGGCCGGTTGGTGAGCTTTGCCCCGGCCACGCGGATCGCGAGCGGCAGGTGCCCGCACTGGCGCAGGATCGCGGCGGCGTTGTCGGGCTCGGCCGCCACGCGCTCGGCACCGACGATGCCCTCCAGCAGCCGCGCGGCCTCCGGTTCGGGCAGGAGGTCGACGTCGACCGCCACCGCGCCGTCGAGGTCGGGCAGCCGCACCCGGCTCGTCACGAGGACCGCGCACGCGCCCGTGCCCGGCAGCAGCGGGCGCACCTGGGCGGCGCTGCCCGCGTCGTCGAGGACCACGCACATGCGTTTGCCGGCCAGGCGCGAGCGCAGCAGCGCCGAACGTTCCGGCAGATCGCGCGGCAGGCCGGCGTCGGGAATGCCGAGAGCGCGCAACAGCTCCGCGAGCACACCCATCGGCGCCCGCGGCGACGACGACGTGCCGGCGAGGTCCACGTGGAGCTGCCCGTCTCCGAACGCGTCGCGCACCGCGTGGGCCACCCGGACGGCGATGGCGGACTTGCCGACGCCGGGGGCGCCCGAGAGCACCACCACCGTCGGCCGGCCCGTCTCGCCGTGCTCGCGCAGGCGCGTGACCAGCTGGTCGACCACGTCCTCGCGGCCCGTGAAGTCCGGCAGGTCGAGCGGGAGCTGGCAGATCGGCAGCTCCGGTTGGGCGCGCGGCCGCAGCACCGCGAGCTCGGCCGGCAGCCCGGGCGGCTCGGGCACCGCGGCGGGTGTCACGAGCGTGGCCCGCAGCTCCCGCAGCCGAGGCCCGGGTGTTGCCCCGAGCTCTTCTGCCAGCGTGTGCTCGGCCAGCTCGTAGGCCTCCACGGCCTCGGCGATCCGGCCGCCGTCGCGCAGCGCCGTCACGAGCTGCTGCCACAGCTCTTCGCGCAACGGGTGTTCGGTGACGAGGCCGCGCAGCTCGGCGATGGCCTCGCCGTGGCGCCCCAGCGCGAGGCGAGCTCGCAGCCGCTGCTCCTGCACGGACAGGCGCAGCTCGGTCAGCCGCGCGATGGCCGCGCCCCAGCCGTGGTCGTGCGGCAGGCCTTCGAGCACTTCGCCGCGCCAAAGGGCGTCGGCTTTGTCGAGCAACGCGAGCGCTGCTTCCGCGTCGCCGCGCTCGAACGCTTTCCGTGCTTGGGCCGCGTGGTCGGCGAACAGCACGTGATCGAGTTCTTCGTCTGCGGCCGAGAGCAGATATCCCGACGCGCGGCTGCTGATGCGGTCACCCAGCTCGGGTGCCGTTTCCGCGAGCCGCCTGCGGAGGGAATGGACGTAGGTGCGGATGTTGGCTGCCGCGGAGCGAGGTGCGGTACCCGGCCAGAGGATTTCGACCAGCACTTCGGTGGACACCACGACATTCGGCTGCAAAGCCAGCGCGGCCAGCAGCAACCTCGGCTTCGGCCCGCCCAGTGGGACGGCCCGGCCTTCAGCAATGACCTCCAACGGTCCGAGAATTCGGAACGCCAGCGAAGTCAACAATTTACCCGCCTGAGCGGCAAGGTCCCCATGACCGGGCATGCTAGGAGCGTTCGCGCGGGTTAGCTAGATCCATTCGGCGGCTCACGTCCCCTATATCGCGATTTGTACGGGTCGTGTACAAGCCTTCGACACGCTATGGCCATGAAGCGTTCGAAGCTCCGGCGCCTCGCCGGATTCGGGGTTGTCCTGGCCGCGATCGGCGGGTTCGCGCTTTCCGCGGCGGTGCCCGCGTCGGCCACGGTGCCCGGCAAGGTCCAGACCGCGGGTGACCCGCTCAACGTCCGCCGCGCGCCCAACACCGCCGCCACCGCCGTGAAGACGGTGGCCAACGGCGCGACCGTCAACATCGAGTGCCAGACCACCGGGAGTTCCGTGGCCGGCCCGCTCGGCACCACCACGATCTGGGACTACGTGCCCGCGCTCGGCGGTTACGTGTCCGACGGCTACGTGCAGACCGGCTCCGACGGCCGCGTCGCACCCGACTGCGGTACCGGTACCGGCAGCGCCCAGTGCGCCGCGTCCTGCGCCGCCGAAGGCGTGTTCCGCTCGTCCGACGCGCACTTCGTCGCCCACGACACCAACGCCGACGGCAGTTCCGGCGTCGTGCAGTACTGGCTCTCCGACGGCTCGGGCCCGTACTACGTCTGGGCTTCCGGCGGGAACGGCACGTCGGTGGACAAGGCCGCGCCCGTCGCGAAGGGCAAATGGGTCTTCTACAAGGTCTGCACGGGCCACAACACCTCGCCGCCGACGTTCGCCGGCTGCAGCGCCGGCCTCACCGACTTCGCGGCCTGACCACCCCTACTCCCCGAAAGGATCCCCTGACATGGGCCAGGTGAACCGGCGCTCGGTGCTGCTGGGCGGACTCGCCGCCGTGACGGCGGCCGCGGCGACGACCGCTCTGCCTTCGTGGGCCAACGCGCGCACCGCTGTCGCCGCCCCGGCGATCCACGATCCGTTCCAGCTCGGCATCGCCTCGGGCGACCCGCTGCCCGACAGCGTGGTGCTGTGGACGCGGCTCGCCCCCGCGCCGCTCAACGCCGACGGGTTCGGCGGCATGCCCGACGCGACGTACGCGGTGGACTGGGAAATCGCGGACGACGAAGCGTTCTCCTCGATCGTGCAGAGCGGTTCGGTCAACGCCGTGCGCGCGTCGGCGCACAGCGTGCACATCGAGCCGACGGGCCTCGAGCCGGCTCGCGAGTACTTCTACCGCTTCAAGTCCGCCGGCTACATCTCGCCGGTCGGACGCACGCGCACGGCGCCCGCCGCGGGCGCGGCCGTGAACCAGCTGAAGTACTGCTTCACGTCCTGCCAGCACTGGGAGGAAGGCTGGTACCACTCGTACAAGGGCGTGGTGCGCGACGATCCGGACCTCGTGCTGTTCCTCGGCGACTACATCTACGAAAAGCCCTCCGGACGCAAGAAAGCGGAACTCAACCCGCGGCGGCTCGCCGTGCCTTCGGACACCACGACTTTGGCTCTGTACCGGGCTCGGCACGGCCAGCACAAGACCGATGTGGACCTTCAGGCCGCGCACGCGCTGGCTCCGTGGCTGGTCGTGTTCGACGACCACGAGGTGATGAACAACTGGAACTCCACCACGAGCCCGGCTTCGGCCGCCCGCAAGGGCTACGGTTTCCAGGCGTTCTACGAGCACATGCCGATCCGGTCCACGGCAAAGCCCAACGGCTCGTCGATCCAGCTGTACCGCCAGTTCCTCTGGGGGAATCTCGCTCGCTTCCACATGATGGACACGCGCCAGTTCCGCAGCGCGCAGGTCACCGGCACGGCGTGCGGGCCCTACCGCGACACCTCGCGCACGATCACCGGCACGGCGCAGGAACAGTGGCTGCTCAAGGCGTTCGAGACGCACCCGGCGACGTGGGACTTCCTGGGCCAGCAGGTGTTCTTCGCCCAGCGCGACGGTGACGGCAATTCGGCGACGTGCGAGAGCCCCGACTCGTGGGACGGCTACCAGGCTTCGCGCGATCGCATCACGCAAGGCTGGATCGACCGGAAGGTGCCGAACCCGGTGGTGCTCACCGGCGACGTCCACCGGCACTGGGCGGCCGACCTGCGCAAGGACTACTTCGACCACAGCGACCCGATCGTCGGCTCGGAGCTGGTGACCACCTCGGTCACGTCCAACAGCGACGACGCCGCGCCGCCCAGCGCCGCGTGGCTCGCGAACAACCCGCACGTCAAGTACTGCAAGGGAGAACGCGGCTACGTGCGCGTCACCGCGACGCCGGCGCAGATGCTGGCCGACTTCGTGGTGGTGTCGGACACGAGCGTGAACGACCCGGCGAAGCTGGTGATCAAGACGGACAAGAGCTTCGTGGTCGGTGCGGGTTCGAAGGGGCTGCAGGCGGTGTGAGCAACCGACGGAAGTAGGTGGTGTTTCCCGGTCCGGCGTGCTCCGTGATACCGCGATGCGGAACTCTCGAATCGGACTTTTATTCCATTAGGCGACATTCCACTCGGGACAGTGTGGACGAACCGGACTTCCTCCTTGTGCACCAACGAAGATCGAGTGCGACTTCGAGATAACGGTTCCGCACCGGCGGGCCGGACGCTTCCCCGGCGGCCGGTGCGGACCTAGTCTCGGGCCGGACGCTTGCGGCCTGGGGGCCGCGATTCACGAGGGAGTTGCCTGTGCGAAGAAGTCTCACCGTGTTCCTTTCGCTGGCGATGGCGGGTGGCCTCGCGGCCGCCACGCCGGGGCTGGCGTCGGCGGCGTCGGCTCCGGGCCGGGCCGACATCCCCGCGTCGCACCCGCTCTGGGCGAACCCCGGGGCCAAGGTCGCGGACACCGCGCCGGCGTCCAAGCTGGACTTCCGCGTGTACCTGAACCTGCGTGACGAGGCCGGTGCCGAAGCCGCGGCGGCGGGCGTGTCCGACCCGCAGTCCAAGAGCTACCGGCAGTACCTCTCGCCGCAGCAGGTGCGCGACCGCTTCACCGCCTCGGACGCGACCGTGTCCGCGGTGAAGAACTGGCTGTCCGGTGCCGGGTTCCAGCTCGGCGACGTGCCGTCGAACCGCGCGTACGTGGAGGCTGTCGGTACGGCGGACCAGGTGCAGAAGACGTTCGACGTCACGCTGGGCAAGTACGCCGTGAAGGGCCAGACGCTGCGGGCGGCGGACAAGAACCTGTCCGTGCCGGCTTCGCTTGCCTCGTCCGTGCTGGGTGTCGTCGGCGTTGACCAGGCGACCAGCCTGCTCAAGCCGGACCACACGTCGGGTGCCGACACCGCTTCCGCGAAGTCGTCCGGGCCGGCCACCGCGCCTCCGGGCGCCGGTTTCCGCAACTCCGGCCCGTGCTCCGACTACTACGGCCAGAAGACCGACACGGTCGACCCGGCGTACAACGGCAAGCAGCTGCCGTACGCGCCGTGCGGCTACAAGCCGGCGCAGCTGCGTTCGGCCTACGGCCTCGACCAGGCCGCCAAGCTGGGGGCCGACGGCCGCGGCACCACGATCGCGATCGTGGACGCCTTCGCGTCGCCGACCATCTACGCCGACGCGTCCGAATACGCGAAGCGCAACGACCCGGCGCACCCGCTGACGAAGGCGCAGTTCAGCCAGCACGTCTTCCCGGCCAACCCGGCCGACGAGGGCCCGGACCAGTGCGACGCTTCCGGCTGGTACGGCGAGGAGACGCTCGACGTCGAAGCCGCCCACGGGCTCGCCCCGGGCGCGAACATCCTGTACGTCGGCGGTTCCGACTGCGAGGACCTCTCGCTCGACACCGCGCTGAACTACGTGATCGCCGGCCACAAGGCCGACATCGTGTCGAACTCCTACGGCGACACCGGCGAGGACCTTCCGGCCGACGAGATCAAGGCGTTCAACCAGATCGCCGTGCAGGCCGCGCTCGAGGGCATCGGCGTGTACTTCTCCTCCGGCGACAACGGTGACGAGGTCGCGCGCCTCGGCACGCCTTCGCCGGACTTCGCGGCTTCCTCGCCGTGGGTCACCGCCGTCGGCGGCACCTCGCTGGCGGTCGACGCCTCCGGCAAGCGGACCTTCGAGACCGGCTGGGAAACGGGCAAGTCCACGCTCACCGCGGGCGCCTACAGCCCGTCGTTCCCGGGCGCCTTCAACGGCGGTGCGGGCGGCGGCACCAGCCGCGTGTTCCCGCAGCCGGCGTACCAGAAGGGCATCGTGCCGGACGCGTTGTCCACGAAGAACCAGAAGGGCAAGGCCAAGGGCCGCGTCGTCCCGGACATCTCCGCGGTGGCCGACCCCAACACCGGCATGCTCGTGGGCCAGACCCAGACCTTCCCCGACGGCGTGTACTACGACCAGTACCGCATCGGCGGAACCAGCCTGGCGTCCCCGGTCTTCGCCGGCGTCATGGCCGTGGCCGACAGCCTCGACCACTTCCACCATGGCTTCATCAACCCGGCGCTCTACCAGCTCACGTCGCGCACCGGCACGATCTACGACGTGAAGCACGTGGACGCCGCCGTGGAGCGCGTGGACTTCGCCAACAGCGTCGACGCGTCGGACGGCCTGCTGACCTCCGCCCGCACGCTCGACTACCCCAACCTCACGATCCACACCACCAAGGGCTACGACGACGTGACGGGCCTCGGCTCGCCCAACGGTCTGGCGTTCTTGCTGCTCGTGTGATCCGCTACTGAGGGTCGATGCAGGCCCCCGCCTTGCCGCGTGACGCGGCAGGGTGGGGGCCTGCTTCGTTCTCGAGCGCGGCCGACCTAAATGCCGGCGGAGGGAGAACCGGCTTCCGCCGGCGTGTGCCGCATCTTCCGCACCGCCGGCGACAACAACGGCACCAGCGCCGCCACCGCCAGCACCACCCCGCCGGTCGTCGCTACCGGCCCGGGACCGAACGCCGAAGCCAACGGCCCCGCCGACAGCTGACCGATCGGAATCCCGACGTAAGAACCGAAGTCGTCATACGCGGCCATCCGCGAGAGCAGGTGGTCGGGGATGTTCTCCTGCACTGTCGTATCCCAGGCGACGTTCGCCACCCCGCTGCCAAAGCCCGCCACCAATGCCGCACCGGCCAGCACGGCGAAGCCCGGGCGCGTGCCGAGCACGATCAGCGGCGTGGCCGACAGAGCGGCGCACACCTGCCCCAAGGTCAGCAGTCGGCGCGCCGCCACCCGGTACATCACCACCCCCGTGATCAGCACCCCCGCGGCCCGCACGCTCAGCACCGCACCCCACGACGCCTCGCCGATGGTGGCGCGGGCGATGGTCGGCCCGAGGACCTGCCAGACGCCCGTCTGCGCGATGTTGACGACCGTGAACGCGGCCACGATCTGCCACAGCCACGTGATCCGCCGGAACGCGTGCCAGCCCTCGCGGATGCCGTGGAGGACCCCCGTCCGCGACGAGCCGGTCGCCGGAGGCAGGCGCAGGAAGCTGAACGCCAGGCCCGCCACCACGAACGACACCCCGTCCGCTGCGATGGCCCAGCCGCCGCCGACGGTCGCCACCAGGACACCGGCGACCGACGGCCCCGCCACCTTCGAGATGTTGCGCGCCGACGACAGCAGCGAGTTCGCCTGCCGCAACAACCCCCGATCGACCAGCTGTGGCACGATCCCCCGCAGCGCGGGCGTCGTGAACGCCGTGAGCACCCCGTTGGCGAACTCCGTGCACACCAGCAACGGCAGCGAGTAGTTCCCCGTCAGCAGCACCGCCGCCGCCACGAGCTGGGTCGCGCCACTGCCCAGGTTCGCGAGCCGGAGCACCAGATCACGCGGGAACCGGTCGGCCACCGAGCCACCCACCAGCAGCAACGCGAGCATCGGCACCATGTTCGACGCCAGCACGATGCCGAGGTCGCCGGAGTGCGGGCTGGCGTCGAGCACCGCGAACGCGAGCGCCACCGGCGTCATCGAGCTGCCCAGCAACGACACCAACCGCGCCCCGAAGAACACGGCGAAGCGCCGCGACGCCAGAACCCCCATTCGATCATCGTGCCAGCGCGGCGCGGCAGCGCATAACAGATAAAGCGGCAACAACGATCACCCGAGCGGGATCGAGCCAGCCGCGTGAAGGGGAAGCACCATGACCGAGCGCATCATCGCGTTGTGGCGAGCAGGCACGGCTCCGGCCCGCGACGGGCTGTATCGAGCGGACGACACCGCGGTCAGCGTCGACACCGACGGCGCTGCCCTGTCGTGGTTCGCCCTCGGTCCCAGGCTCGTCCTCGACGAGGTCCTGGCCGGCCCCGGGGGCGTGATGGACATCGACGAAAGCGCACGCGCGGAGGTCGCAGCCGGGGTGATCGTCTGTGGCGACGGCGAGCTCGGCGCGGACGGCTTCGTTGCGAGGCTCGACTCCGAGGGAAACCTCCGCTGGGTGGTGGCGTCGGTGCGGTCGAACCCGTTCGAGCGGATCGCGGTTTCCGGAACGGTGGTCGAGGTCACCAACAACCTGGGAAACTCGATCTCTTTCGATCTCCTCGACCCGAACTTCTCCTAGCTGGGGAGACGTTCGTCGCGGAAGCTTCCCCCCGACCCGGCCGCGGGGAATCATGAGCCCGGCAAAACGGGAGAAGGGCCAGGACATGAGCGGGATCGACGCGGACGTCTTCGGGGGACGCATGCCGTCCGGCGCGGGCGACTTCGCCATCGAGACGCACGGCATCACGCCCGTGCCCGAGGCGAACCGGTTCGGCCGGCCGTGGCGGCTGGCGAGCGTGTGGTTCGCCCCCAACCTCACCATGACCGCCGTCTTCACGGGCACGCTCGGTTCGACGCTGGGGCTGGGCTTCACGACCGGGTTCATCGTCGCGCTCGTCGGCACGATCCTCGGCTCGCTGCCGCCCGCCTACCTGTCCACGTGGGGCCCGAAAACCGGCACGGGCCAATTGCCGCTCGCGCGCCTGCCGTTCGGCAAGACCGTGGTGCTGCCGGGGCTGGTGCAGTGGCTCGGCAGCATCGCCTGGGACGCGCTGGTAGGGCTCTTCGGCGGTGAAGCGCTGGCGGAGCTCACGGGGCTGCCGTTCTGGCTCGCCGTGGTCCTGGTCCTCGTCCTGCAGTGCCTGCTCGGCGTGTTCGGCTACGCCGTGATCCACCGCGTGCAGGCGGTGATGAGCGCGGTGCTCGTGGTCGCGTTCGTGGCGCTCGCGGTCAAGGTCGTGCTCGACCACCCGATCACCTTCACCGACTCCGCGACGGGCGGCGACTACGCGGGCGCCATCGTGCTGTTCTCCACGATCACGCTCAGCCTCGCCATCTCGTGGGCGCCCTACGCCGCCGACTTCAGCCGCTACCTGCCCGCCGACACGAAGCCGGCCGGGGTCTTCTGGTTCACGCTGCTCGGGCTCGTCGCGTCCTACGCGCTGGGCGAGGGCATCGGCCTCGCGCTGGGCTCGGCGCTGGGCGACCAGACCGCCGCCGGCGTCTCACAGCTGGTCGGTGGCGGCGTGGTCGGCGGCCTGGCGCTGCTGGTGATCGCGTTGGCCGCCGTGTCGTCCAACGCCATGAACGACTACAGCGGCTCGCTCGCCCTCCAGACGGTCGGCGTGCGCCTGCGCCGCCCGGTGTCGGCGGTGGTGGTGACCGTGCTGGCGTTCGTGCTCATCCTCTGGATGCACAGCGGCGACCTGTCGGCGAAGTTCGAGAACGTGCTGCTGTTCGTGAGCTACTGGATCCCGCCGTTCCTGGGGGTCGTGGTGCCCGACTGGCTGCGCCGCACCCGGCACGGCCGGCGCTTCGACGTCGTCGCTGAGCTGCGGAAACCGATCCGATCCTGGGCCGCGCTGGTGGCTTTCGGAGTCGGTTTCGCCGCGGCGGTGCCGTTCATGAACACCACCGTCTACACCGGACCCGTCGCCGCCGCCCTGCACGGCGCGGATCTGGCGTACTACGCGGGGTTCGTGGTTTCGCTGGTGGCGTACTTGCTCCTGCGCGGCGGAAAGAAGGTTGACCTCCAGTAAAGTAGAGGTCGCACGCTGGCTGGTACCTGCTCAAGGAGGAACCATGCCAGTCGCCGTAATCACCGGCGCGTCAGCCGGTCTGGGCCGGGCCCTCGCCGGGGCCCTCGCCCGTCGCGAGTGGACAGTGCTGGGCACCGCGCGGGGTGAAGAAGCCTTGCGGACCACTGCCGACGAGCTCGGCTTCACCGCCGTGCCCGGCGACGTCGCCGACCCCGCGCACCGCGCCGCCCTCGCCGAGGCCGCCGGGCCGCGGCTCGACCTGCTCGTGAACAACGCCAGCAGCCTCGGCGTCAGCCCGCTGCCGCCGCTGGCCGACTACCCGCTCGACGCCCTGGAATCCGTCTTCCGCACCAACGTTTTCGCGCCTCTCGCACTCACCCGGTCGCTGCTGCCCGCGCTGAAAGCCGCGAACGGCACCCTCATCGACATCAGCTCCGACGCCGCCGTCGAACCCTATGAGGGCTGGGGTGCCTACGGCTCCGCGAAAGCCGCGCTCGACCACGCCACCGCCGTGCTCGGCGTCGAGAACCGGGAGCTCGCCGTCTACGCCGTCGACCCCGGTGACCTGCGCACGGCCATGCACCAGCTCGCCTTCCCCGGCGAGGACATCTCCGACCGGCCGCTGCCCGAGACGGCTGTGCCCGCGTTTCTCCGGCTGCTCGACGAACGCCCGTCCAGCGGCCGCTACCGCGCCGCCGACCTCGCCCAGGCGGTGCGCTCGTGACCACGCGGTTCTCCTTGCCGGACGGCCTGCTCGCCACCACGCCCCCCGAAGCACGAGGCCTCGCGCGCGACGAGGTCCGCCTGCTCACCGCCGGCCCGGACGGCGTCCACCACGCCACGTTCCGGCAGGTCGGCGACTACCTGCGGCCCGGTGACCTGCTCGTCGTCAACACCTCGGGCACCCTCCCGGCGGCCGTCGACGCGGTGCGCGGCGACCACGTCGTCGGCGTCCACTTCTCCACCGGACTGGACGACGGCACCTGGGTCGTCGAACTCCGCGCCGCCGATGGCCCGCTGCTCGACGGACACGAAGGCGAGCACCTCGCCCTGCCCGCCGGAGCCGCCCTCACCCTGCTCGCCCCGCACGTCGCCGGCCGTCGGCGCCTGTGGCGCGCCCGGGTCGACGTCGAAGGCGGCGTCGGGAAGTACCTGGCGCTCGTCGGCCGCCCCATCCGCTACGGCTACGTCCCGCGCACCTGGCCGCTCACCGACTACCAGACCGTCTTCGCCCTCGACCCCGGTTCGGCGGAAATGCCCAGCGCCGCCCGCCCCTTCACCGCGGAACTGGTGACGCGATTGGTCTCCCGAGGCGTGCTCTTCGCACCGATCCTCCTGCACACCGGCGTCTCGTCGCCGGAAGCGGGGGAGCCGCCGTACGCCGAGCGCTTCCACGTCCCCGCCACCACGGCGGCGCTGGTCAACTGGGTGCGCACGCAGGGCGGCCGCGTCGTCGCCGTGGGGACCACCGCGGTGCGCGCGCTGGAGTCGGCCGTCACCGACGGTGCCGTCACCGCCGCGTCGGGCTGGACGTCGCTGGTGCTGGGCCCGGACCACCCGGCGCAGGTCGTCGACGGGCTCGTCACCGGTCTGCACACGCCCGAGGCCTCACACCTGCTCCTGCTCGAGGCCGTCGTCGGCCCCGCGCTGGTGCAGCGCGCCTACGACGCGGCCGTCGAACGGAGGTACCTCTGGCACGAGTTCGGCGACGTCTCGCTGCTGCTGAGCAAGTAACGGCGCACCTGTCAAGGGGATCCCAGCAGAATTCCCGCCATGCGGATGTCCATGCGCCCGGGTGAGTGACCGTGCGAACCTCGCCGGGACCCGTCGCCGCTGGAAGGGCCCACCGTGCGCAAGCTCCCGAGAACCCGCCTGCTCGCCTCCGCGCTCGTCGCGCTGACCGCGGTGGGTGCCCTCGCGGGCTGCTCGCGCGCGGACCGCCCCCAGGCCGCGGCCGCGAACGAAGGCACGGCGACCGAGGTCCGTCTCGGCTACTTCCCGAACGTCACGCACGCGCCGGCGCTGATCGGCGTCGACAAGGGCTTCTTCACCCAGCAGCTGGGCAAGACGAAGCTGACCACGCAGACCTTCAACGCCGGACCCGACGAGGTCAACGCGCTGCTCGGCAACTCGCTCGACATGGCGTTCATCGGGTCGGGCCCGGCCATCACGGCGTTCAGCAAGTCCGAAGGCGCCATCCAGCTGGTCTCCGGCGCGGTGTCGGGCGGCGCGCAGCTCGTGGTCAAGCCGGACATCACCAGCGTCGACCAGCTCAAGGGCAAGACCCTCACCACGCCGCAGCTGGGCAACACCCAGGACGTGGCGCTCAAGAAGTTCCTGGCCGGCAAGAAGCTCACCGGCCAGGTCACCGTGACCACGATGGACAACCCGAAGACGCTCGACGCCTTCCGCAAGGGCGACGTCGACGGCGGCTGGCTGCCCGAGCCGTGGTCCTCGCGGCTCGTCCTCGACGCCGGCGCGAAGGTGCTCGTCGACGAGAAATCGCTGTGGCCCGACGGCCGGTTCCCGACCACCGTCGTGATCGTGCGCAGCGAGTTCCTGCAGCAGCACCCCGACACCGTGCGCGCGGTGCTGAAGGGCGAGCTGGCGGCCATCGACTGGGCCAAGGCCAATCCCGCCGAGGCGAAGACGGTCGTCAACGGGGCGCTCAAGAAGCTCGCCGGGAGCTCGCTGAGCCCGGCCGTGCTCGACCGCGCGTTCTCCGGCATCGAGCTGACCACGGACCCGATCCCCGAGCAGTTCCCGCAGCTGGCACAGGACTCCGTCACCGCCGGCGTCGCGAAGTCCGCCGTGGCGCTGAAGGGGTTCGCCGACTTCGGCCCGCTCAACGAGGTCCTGCAGGAAGCGAAACAGCCCGCCGTCGAAGCTCCCGCCCTGGCCAAGTGATTCGGGCTCGGTAGTTCAGGCTCGGTGATTCAGGAAAGAGGCAGCGCGCGATGACGATCACCCTTCCCAGTGGACGGACCGAGTTCACCGGCACGGCCGCGGTGCGGCTTTCCGGCGTCGGCAAAGCCTTCGGCCCCGCCGGGCGCGCCGTGGTGGCGCTCGACGGTGTGGACCTGACGGTGGCGCCGGGTGAGTTCGTGTGCCTGCTCGGGGCGTCGGGCTGCGGCAAGAGCACGCTGCTGAACCTCGTGGCCGGCCTCGACGCGCCGTCGGCCGGGGAGATCACGCTCAACACCTCGCGTCCGGCGGTCATGTTCCAGGAGGCCGCGCTCATGCCGTGGCTCACGGCCGCGCGCAACGTCGAGCTGCCGCTGCGCCTGGCCGGGTTCGGCCGCGCCGAGCGCCGCCACAAGGCCGCCGAGCTGCTGGACCTGGTGCGGCTGAGCGGTGTGGGCGGGAAGCGTCCGCACGAGCTGTCCGGCGGCATGCGCCAGCGGGTCGCGCTGGCCCGCGCGCTCGCGGCGACCCACCGCGTCGGCGGCGACGCCGAGCAGGCCCTGCTGCTGATGGACGAGCCGTTCGCCGCCCTCGACGCCATCACCCGCGACGTGCTGCAGGGCGAGCTGCTGCGTGTGTGGGGGAGCACGGGCACGTCGGTGCTGTTCGTGACCCACGACGTGCGCGAGGCCGTGCGGCTGGGCCAGCGCGTGGTCCTGCTGTCGTCGCGTCCTGGCCGCGTGGTGCGCGAGTGGACCGACGTGCCGCTGGCCGACACGGAGGAGCTGACCGAGGAAATCACCGGCCACCTGCGAAAGGTGATCAGCACCCATGCCGCAGCCTGACGGACCCGTCGACGAGCTGGACGCCGTCGGCTCCGGGCTCGACGCGCTCGACGCTCCGGCAGGGGAGCGCCGTCCGTCGTTCTGGCGCCGGTTCGCGTGGGGTTTCCTGCCGCCGGTGGTCGCGCTCGTGCTGCTCGTGGTGGTGTGGCAGATCCTGTGGGCCGCCGCGCTCTGGCCGGAGGCGCAGCTGCCTGCGCCGCTGGCCGTGTGGAACGAGTTCTGGGACCGCCTCACCGACGGCGAGGTGTTCGGCTTCATCTGGACGTCGCTGCACCGCGCCGCGCTCGGCTTCGCCGCCGGCGTGGTGATCGGGACGCCGCTGGGGCTGCTCGTCGCGAAGGTCCGCGTGGTGCGCGCGGCGATCGGTCCGCTGCTCACGGGCCTGCAGAGCCTGCCCTCGGTGGCCTGGGTCCCGGCCGCGATCCTGTGGTTCGGCATCAACGACGCGGCGATCTACTTCGTCGTGCTGCTCGGTTCGGTGCCGTCGATCGCCAACGGCCTGGTGTCCGGCATCGACCAGATCCCGCCGATCCTCCCGCGCGTCGGCCAGGTCATGGGCGCGCGCCGGCTGGCCGCGGCCCGCCACATCCTGCTGCCCGCCGCGTTGCCCGGGTTCCTCGCCGGGCTGAAGCAGGGCTGGGCGTTCTCGTGGCGTTCGCTGATGGCGGCCGAGCTCATCGCGCTGTCGCCGCAGCTGGGCGTCGGCTTGGGCGCGTACTTGAACCAGGGCTCGTCGCTCAACGCGATCGAGAAGGTGATCGCGGCGATCTTCCTGATCCTGCTCGTCGGGATCGGGATCGAGCTGCTGGTGTTCCGGCCGCTGGAGCGCGCCGTGCTGCGGGCGCGCGGGCTCACGTCCTCGCTCTGACGGGGTTCACCCGATGCGGTCTCGCGGCACCCACCACAATGTCCGATCATGGCCCCCGCGATCCTGGCGCTGCTCGCCGATCTGATCTTCGTCGTGCGGTTCCTGCGCGAGCCTCGGCGGCTCGGCAATGCCGTGTGGTTCGCCATCGCTTTGGTATTGACGGGGTTGTGGCTCTTCAGCCTCACCTCGGGGCTGGTGTGGCTGCAGACCGTGGTGCTGATCGTCGTCGGCGTGGTGGCGATGGTCGCCGCGCTGGTGCTGCCGTGGGCGCTGATCGCCAACGGCGCGGTGATGTGGCGCCGCGAAGGCCACCGGCCGGCGAACATGCTGTCGCTGCTGGCGGGGCTGGCGATCCTGGCGGTCTACGCCTTCACGATCGGCGCGGTCGCCTTCACGCGCACCGCGCCATGGCTGATCGTGGTGGCCCTGTCGGCGCTGCTGTTCTCGGCGTACCTGGCGTTCGTGTTCACGGCGCTGCTCATGTACTCGGTGCTCTACAGCCGGTTGAACCGCCGCGCCCGCGCCGCCGCGATCATCGTGCTGGGGTCCGGTCTGCTCGGTGACCGGGTGCCGCCGCTGCTGGCCAGCCGGCTGGACCGGGGCGTCCAGTGCTACCACGGCTCGCCCGAGGCCGTCGTGGTCGTGTCCGGTGGGCAGGGGAGTGACGAGCTCACTTCGGAAGCCGCGGCCATGGCGGCGTACCTGGAGAACGCCGGCGTGCCTCGCTCGTCGGTGCTGCTGGAGGACAAAGCCACGACGACCGACGAGAACCTGCGCTTCAGCGTTGAGCTGTTGCGCGTGCGGGGGATCTCCGGCCGGATTTTGGCGGTGACGAACAACTACCACGTCTTCCGCACGGCCATCCTCGCTCGCCGCCTGCGGTTGCGCCTGGACGTGATCGGCGCGAAGACCGCTTCGTACTTCGTGCCGAGCGCATTCCTGCGTGAGTTCGTGGCTTTGCTGGTGCAGTACCGGAAGACCAACATCGCCGCGTTCGTGGTGCTGGCCGGGTTCCCCCCGGCGTTCGCCCTGCTCGGCCAGCTCTGACGGCGGCCTCCGGTGCGCTCCGCTCGGCCCGCCCTCAAAACGCCCCGAGGTGGCGTTCGGACCGGTGGAAGCGCCGAATGCCGCGTTGGGGGCGTTCAACGCAACCAACGCCGCAGGGGGTGCTTGAGCAGGGGCGGGTGGTGCGGAAACGAAACCGGCCCGCAGGCGGGGAGCCTGCGGGCCGGTCTGAAGTGGACGGTCAGCGCCCGGTGCGGCGAGAGCCCGCGCGGGTGCCGGCCGAGAACGCCGCGGCGCCCCGGCTGGAACCGGCGCGGCTGGGCTGCTGGGAACGGGTGCCGGACTGGCCGGAGCCACCGCGGCGCGGTTCGCCCTGGGTACGGGCGGCGGCTGCGCCACCGCGACCGCCACCAGTGCGACCGGCGCCGGACCGGCTGCCGGCTGAGCGGCCGGCGTCGCCGCGACCACGACCGGCGCCGTCGACTGCCCGGCTGCCGCGACCACGGCCGCCACCCTCGCCGAACGACTCGCGAGCCGCACCACCGCGCCCGCGGCCTTCGTCGAATGACTCGCGAGCGGCACCACCGCGACCGCGGCCTTCGCCGAACGAATCCCGGCCGGCACCACCACGGCTGCCACGGCTCGAACCACCGCGCCCGGCCGACTCGCCCCGGCGCGACTGCGCAGCGGCGCGAGCGCCCTGCCCACCGCGGTTCTCCGGGGCCGGCCCACCGCGACGCCCACCGCGAACGGAAGCGTCGCCGCCGGAAGCGGTGACCTTCTTCGGGCGATTGTCGACGATGGGGCGGCGCGGCGAGGCGTCGAAGGTGCGCTCGCCGGGGGCGAGCTCGGCCAGCAGGGGGTGGCCGGGGCCGATCTGCGTGGTCGTGGGCTTGATGCCGGCCTTACGGGTGAGGTCGCGGACGTCGGCGATCTGGTCGTCGGTCATCAGCGTCACCACGGTGCCCGACGCGCCCGCGCGCGCGGTGCGGCCGGAGCGGTGCAGGTAGGCCTTGTGCTCCACGGGCGGGTCGGCGTGGATGACGAGGGTGACGTCGTCCACGTGGATGCCGCGGGCGGCGATGTCGGTGGCCACGAGCGTGCGAGCGGCGCCCGACGAGAACGCCTCCAGGTTGCGCGTGCGCGCGTTCTGGCCGAGGTTGCCGTGCAGCTCGACGGCAGGCACGCCGCTGGCCACCAGCTTGCGCGTGAGGCTCTTCGCGCGGTGCTTGGTGCGCGTGAACACGAGCGTGCGGCCGGGGGCGGCGGTGAGGTCGACGAGCACCGGCAGGCGGTGGGTCTCCTCGAGGTGCAGCACGTGGTGCGTCATGGTCGACACCGGCGACTGCGCCGAGTCGACACTGTGCGTGACCGGGTCGTGCATGAAGCGCTTGACCAGTACGTCGACGCCGCCGTCGAGGGTCGCGGAGAAGAGCAGCCGCTGCCCGCGCTCGGGCGTCTGGTCCATGATGCGCCGGACCTCGGGCAGGAAGCCCAGGTCGGCCATGTGGTCGGCCTCGTCGAGAACGGTGATCTCGATCTGGTCGAGCTTCACCTCGCCGGAGCGCATGTGGTCGGCCAGGCGGCCGGGGCAGGCGACGACGATGTCCACGCCGTCGCGCAGGCGCGTGATCTGCGGAGACGCGCTCACGCCGCCGAAGATCGTGGTCGTCTTCAGGCCCAGCACCTTGCCCAGCGGCGCGATGGTGGCCTCGATCTGGGTGGCGAGCTCGCGCGTCGGCGCGAGGATCAGCGCGCGCGGGCGGCCGGGGCGCCGGCGGGTGGGGCCGGCGGCGAGGCGGGCCAGCACGGGCAGCGCGAAGCCGTAGGTCTTGCCGGAGCCCGTGCGGCCGCGGCCGAGCACGTCGCGGCCCGCGAGCGTGTGCGGCAGGGTGGCTTCCTGGATCGGGAACGGCGAGGTGACGCCCTGGGCCGCCAGCGCGTCCACCAGGGACTTGGGCAGGCCGAGTTCAGTAAAAGTGGTCATAAGTGCGTACGGGCGCTCGAAACGCCCCGGTTCTCCATACGTGAGAAGGGTTGTCCTGCCCGGCGCAGACCTCGGGGGGCCGCGGCGCGTGGTAGTCGACAACAAGACGCGATCCGAGGCAGAACTGAGCGGACCGCAAGATCAGTATAGCCGACTGCGCACGCAGGGCCGAGTGAGTTTGCCCGCACCTCGGCCTCCTTGCTAAGTTACCCGTCGGTAATTACGGAGGAGAGCCATGCCGCTGCTCAACCCGCGGGCCTACGACCCGCAGTCGTTCGACCCGGAGACCCGGCGCCTGCTGCTGGCCACGATCGAGTGGTTCGAGGCACGCGGCAAGCGCAAGCTCACCGAGGACTACCACAACCGCACCTTCTACGCGGACTTCCTCGAGTTCGCCGGGAAGGAAGGCCTTTTCGCCACCTTCCTGACCCCGGCCGCGAACGCCGACGGCGCGCCGGACAAGCGCTGGGACACCAGCCGCGTGGCCGCGCTGTCGGAAATCCTCGGCTTTTACGGACTCAACTACTGGTACCCGTGGCAGGTCACCATCCTCGGGCTCGGCCCGGTGTGGCAGAGCGGCAACCAGGTCGCCCGCAAGCGAGCGGCCGACGCGCTGGACGCGGGCGGCGTCGGCGCGTTCGGCCTGTCCGAAAAGGACCACGGCGCCGACATCTACTCCTCCGACCTCGTGCTCACACCCGACGGCGCGGGCGGCTACCGCGCCAACGGCTCCAAGTACTACATCGGCAACGGCAACGTCGCCCGCACGGTGTCGGTCTTCGGCCGCATCGACGGCGTCGGGGGCCCGGACCAGTACGTGTTCTTCTACGCCGACTCGACGCACCCGAACTACCACGTGGTGAAGAACGTCGTGCCCTCGCAGATGTTCGTCGCCGAGTTCCGCCTGGAGGACTACCCGGTGCACGCCGAGGACCTCCTGCACGTCGGCGCGGAGGCGTTCAGCGCCGCGCTCAACACCGTGAACATCGGCAAGTTCAACCTGTGCTTCGGCGGCATCGGCATGGCCACGCACTCGCTGTACGAGGCCATCACCCACGCCCACAACCGCATCCTCTACGGCAGGCCCGTCACCGACTTCCCGCACGTGCGCCGCGAGTTCGTGGAGGCCTACGCGCGGCTGGCCGGCATGAAGCTGTTCTCCGACCGCGCCGTGGACTACTTCCGCTCCGCCGGCCCGGACGACCGCCGCTACCTGCTGTTCAACCCCATCACCAAGATGAAGGTGACCACGCAGGCGCAGAAGGTGATCGGCCTGGTCGCCGACGTCGTGGCGGCCAAGGGCTTCGAGGCCGACACGTACCTCGCGATGGCCAAGAACGACATCGACGGCCTGCCCAAGCTCGAAGGCACGGTGGCGGTGAACCTCGCGCTGATCGCGAAGTTCATGCCGGCCTACCTTTTCGCGCCCCAGGACTACGCCCCGGTGCCGACCCGCGACGACGCCGCGGACGACGAGTTCCTCTTCCGTCAGGGCCCCGCGCGCGGGCTGTCGAAGGTCCGGTTCCACGACTGGAAAACGGCCTACGGCAAGGCTTCGCACCTCCCGAACGTCGCGCTCTTCCGCGAACAGGCCGACCAGCTCGTGCGCCTGCTCACCGAGGCCGCGCCCGACGAGGCGCAGCAGGCCGACCTGGACTTCGGGCTGGCTTTGACGGAGCTGTTCACCCTCGTCGTCTACGGCCAGCTGATCCTGGAGCAGGCCGAGCTCACGGGCGAGTCCGACGACGTCGTGGACCAGCTCTTCGCCGTGCTGGTGCAGGACTTCAGCGCGGCCGCCGTGGACCTCAACGGCAAGGCGAGCTCCACGGACAAGCAGCAGGAGCTGGCGCTGGCGGCCCTGCGCAAGCCCGTCGTGGACGCCGACCGCTTCGCTCGCGTGTGGACAGTGGTGCGCGACCTCTCGGGCGCCTACGAGATGAACGCCTGACGCCCGGTCCGCGGGCCGGCCCGGCAGAACCGGCCCGCGAACCGGCGGATCAGCGATCTTGCCGAGAGAACCGCTGGTCAGCGCATGATCACCGGGCGTCCACCGGCGTAACCGCGCGCAGCGGGCGCGGATACGTCCCGGCAATATTCCGTTCCTAGCTTTCCGGTCCAGTCGGCCGGAAGGAGCGGACATGGGGCTCGCTGACAACCCGAACATGGAAGACTTTTCTCTGCGTTACACACCGGCGTCGTTCCGGAAGTGGTCGCCGTGGATGGTGTTCCTGAGCTGCCTGGTCGGGATCTCGGCCATGGCGGGGTACGCGCTCGACGCGGCGTTCGTCGACGCGTTCGGGTTCGCCAACGCGATGATCGGTTTCCTCGTCGCCGCGGCGGTGACGCTGCCGCTCACGCTCGTGATCGCGTTCGCCATCGCCCGCCGCCACGTCGACATCGACCTGCTCACCCGGGGATCCGGCTTCGGGTACCTCGGGTCCACGCTCACGTCTCTCGTCTACGCGACGTACACGCTGATCTTCCTCGCCTACGAGGGCGCGATCATGGCACAGGCCGTGACGGCGCTGACCCACCTGGACATCCACCTGTCCTACGTGATCGTGTCCGCGGTGATGATCCCGTTGACCCTCTACGGGATGACGTTCAGCTCGAAGTTCCAGGCGTGGACGTGGCCGTTGTGGATCGCGCTGATCGGGCTCGCCATCGGCACCGCCGCGACGGCGCCGGACGCCGGGCACAACATGGTCCACCCCGCCACCGTGTCGCCCGCCGGGCTGGCCGGGCTGACCGTGCTCGCGGTGTTCACCATCGCCGCCGCGCAGCTGTCGCTGGCCACGCAGGTGGGGGAGCAGGGCGACTACCTGCGGCTGATGCCCGACCCCACGGCGCGCTCGCGCGGCCGCTGGCGGCTCGCCGTGATCATGGGCGGCCCGGGTTTCGCGTTGTTCGCCGTCGGCATCTTCTTCGCCTCGACGCTGCTGGTGGGCTACGCGGCCACGAAGATCGGGCCCGACCAGGTCGCCGTCCCGGTGGACCTGTTCACCGCCGTGTACGAGCGGCTCACCGGCAACCACACGGTCGCGCTCGTGCTCGCCGGGCTCCTGGTGCTGCTGTCGCAGCTCAAGATCAACATCATGAACACCTACTCCGGCTCGCTGTCGTGGTCGAACTTCTTCTCCCGGCTGCTGCACCGGCACCCCGGCCGCGCCGCGTGGGTGTTCCTCCAGGTCGGCCTCGCGCTCGTGCTGATGGAGCTGGACATCTTCGCCCACATCGTCGAGGTGCTCGCGTGGTACTCGAACGTCGGCGTCGCGTGGATCGCCGCGATGGTGTCGGACCTCGTGCTCAACCGCCGCGTGCTGAAGCTGGCGCCGAAGGACCTCGTGTTCCACCGGGCGCACCTGTTCAACGTCAACCCGGTCGGGTTCGGCTCGATGGTCGTCGCCGGCGCGGTGTCGATGGTCGCCTACTACGGTGCCTTCGGGGCCACGCTGGCCGCGCTGTCGCCGTTCCTCGCGCTGGTGCTGGCGTTCGCCCTGCCGCCGGTCGTGGCCGTGGCCACGAAGGGCCGCTGGTATGTCGCGCGCCGGTCGGAGCTGCCCGCGGACGCGGGTGAGCTGCCGTGCTCGGTGTGCGAAGGCAGCTACGACGTCGGCGACATGGCGACCTGCCCGTTCCACGGCGGCACGATCTGCTCCCTGTGCTGCTCCACGGAGGGCAAGTGCAAGGACGCGTGCAAACCCAGCGCGTGGCGGCCCGTGGACCTCGGCGTCCCCACGGTCGGCGCCCGCACGCCGGAGCTGACCGCCGCTTCGGAGGCGGCGTCGTGACCGCCGCGACGCGCCTTAACACCCGGGTGACGCCGGGGACCTCACGAGGAAATCTCGGGTGCCTACGGTCCGGCGGCGTGAGAGGCCCGGTGAACAGGGCGGACGACGTGCGCAGGCTGCGGGACCTGCTGCGCTCGGCGGTGCAGCGCGACCGCTTCCCCGACGGGTTGCTCCCCGCGGAGGCCGACCTGATGGCCGCCCACGGCGTGTCGCGCGCGACGGTGCGCGAGGCACTCGCGCTCCTGCGCGCCGAAGGGCTCATCGAACGCACGCAGGGCGTCGGCACCCACGCCGTCGCGCGTCCGGTGAGCACGGGGATCACCGAGGCGCACGGCGCGACCTCGCCGTCGGCGGCGAGCCTGCTCAACCGGCGCACCCGGCCGCGCGTGCTCGACCGGTCCGTGGTCCCGCTGCCCGCGGTCGCCGCCGAACGGCTCGGTGTCCCGGCCGGAACCCCGTGCCTGCGCCTCGAGTACGTGGCGTTGCACGAGGAGGAACCGTTGTGGCTGGCCACGAACTACGCGCTGTTCCCCGAGGCGGAGAAGCTGCGCGACTGCCCGTTCGTCACCGACTGGTACGCGCTGCTCGCCGACGCCGGGGTCGAGTTCGGCTCTTCGGAGTTCGTCATCGGCGCGGAGATCGCCGACCCGCTCACCGCGGAGGAGCTCGGCGTCCCGCCCGGCGCACCCGTGCTCACCGTGGAGCAGACCTTCGCCGATCCGCGGGGCCGGCTGTTCGACCTCGCTTTCGTCCACACCCGCGCGGACCGGTTCCGGTTCGTCTCGCGCGGTACCCGCACGCCGTCCCTGGAGGAGCTCTGATGAGTGCGAACCCGCCCACCACCCTGACCGAAGCAGCCGCCGCCCTGCGCGCGGGCACCGTGACCTCGGCCGAGCTCACCGAGGCCGCGATCGCCCGCGCCGATGCGTCCGACGCGGAGGTCGGCACCTACCTGGCCCGCTTCGACGACTACGCCCGCGAACGCGCCGCGCTCGCCGACGACGAGCTGGCCCGCGGCGTCGACCGCGGCCCGTTGCACGGAATTCCCTTCGGAGTCAAGGACATCCTGGCGATGGCGGAGGGCCCGACGACTGCCCAGAGCCTCGTGCTCGACCGGTTGTGGGGCCAGGGCAAGGACGCGCCGGTCGTCGCGCGGCTCAAGGCCGCCGGCGCGGTGATCACCGGCAAGACGACCACGATGGAGTTCGCCTGCGGCATGCCCGACGAGTCCAAGCCGTTCCCGGTGCCCCGCAACCCGTGGGACACCTCGACGTGGCCCGGTGGCTCCAGTTCCGGCACCGGCAGTGGCGTCGCGGCCGGCATGTTCCTGGCCGGGCTCGGCACCGACACGGCGGGCAGCATCCGCATCCCCGCGGCGTTCTGCGGCGTGAGCGGGCTGATGCCGACGTTCGGCAGGGTGCCCAAGTCCGGGTGCGTGCCGCTGGGTTACAGCCTCGACCACATCGGGCCGCTCGCGCGCAGCGCCGAGGACTGCGCCGCGGTCCTTCAGGTGATCGCCGGGCCGCACCCGAGTGACCCGGACTGCGTCGACGCGCCGTTCTCCCCTCCCGAGCTGGGCGGTGATCTCGCCGGGCTGCGAATCGGGGTGGTGCGGCAGCACCATTTCCCCGACGAGGCGGACCCGGCACTGGCCGGGGCGTTCGAGTCCGCGGTGGCCGAGCTCGTGGCGCTGGGTGCGCAGGTCGTCGAGGTGGAGCTGCCGTACTGGCAGGAGATGATCACCGCGGACATGGTCACCATGGGCTGCGAGGCGCTCGCGTACCACCGCACCGACCTCACGACGCGCTGGGACGACTACTTCGTCGCCACCCGCGCGATGCTCGCCCTCGGCGCGACGGCGTCCGGCGCGGACTACGTGCAGGCGCAACGGGTCCGGCGGGTCGCGCAGGACGCGATCGGCCGGTTGTTCCGCACGGTCGACGTGCTGGTCAGCCCGACCGCCGCGGTCGGCGCCCCGGCGTTCGACAGCCTGGTGGGGCCCGACGGCAGCGTCGACGTGGGCGGGCTGTTCTCGGTCGTCTTCACGCCGTACTGGGACTCCGTGGGCAACCCCGTCCTGGCGGTGCCGATGGGCTTCACGGCCGCCGGGTTGCCGCTTTCGCTGCAGGTCGCGGGGCGTGCGTTCGACGAGGCCATCGTGCTCCGCGCCGGCGCGGCGTTCCAGCGGGTGACCGACTGGCACCTGCGCAGCCCCGAACTCGCCACCGCCGCGGTCGCGGCCTGACCCGAAGGGAACCGGAATGTCCGAAGTGGACACCGTCGACGTCGTTCGGCGAATGCTCGACGCGGCGAGCCTGCCCGCGAGCGAGGCGGAACTGGCGCGCTACGCCGCCGCCTACCCGGCCCAGCGGTCCGGGCTGGACGCGCTCTACGCGGTGCCGGCGGCCCGCTACGTCGACCCGGCGCTGCGCTTCCGCGCCGAGGCGGCGGTGGAGGAGTGGGCCTCCTAGGCCCGCGGGAGACCCGGCTCGCGGCGGATCCGCGAACACGAGGAGGGCCTCCCCGGTGCGCCCGGGGAGGCCCTCCTCGCAGGTCTTACTTGCCGAACCCGGCCCGCCGCAGTGCGTCGGCCATGGAGCCGTTGCCGCCGGAGTTGCCGCCGCGGTCACGGCCACCGCCACCACCGCGGTTGCCCTGCTGGCCACGACGCTGACCGCCGCCGCCCTGGCCGCCACCGCCGCCCTGACCACGGTCACGACCGCCGCCGCCACCACCGCGACGGTCCTGCGACGAAGCACCCGGCTCGTCGTCCAGGCGCAGCGTCAGCGAGATCCGCTTGCGCGGCACGTCGACGTCGAGCACCTTCACCTTCACGATGTCGCCGGGCTTCACGACGTCGCGCGGGTCCTTCACGAAGTTCTTCGACAGCGCCGAAACGTGGGCCAGGCCGTCCTGGTGCACGCCGACGTCGATGAACGCGCCGAAGGCCGCCACGTTGGTGACCACGCCCTCCAGCCGCATGCCGGGTTTGAGGTCGCCGATCTTGTCGACGCCCTCGGCGAAGGTCGCCGTCTTGAACGCCGGCCGCGGGTCGCGGCCGGGCTTCTCCAGCTCGGTCAGGATGTCGGTGACGGTCGGGAGTCCGAAGGTCTCGTCGACGAACTCGGCCGGCTTGAGCGCCTGCAGCGTGCGCGCGTTGCCGATCAGCTCGCGGATGCCCGTGCCGGTGCGGTCGAGGATCCGCCGCACCACCGGGTAGGCCTCGGGGTGCACCGAAGACGCGTCGAGCGGGTCGTCGCCGTCCGGGATGCGCAGGAAGCCGGCGCACTGCTCGAACGCCTTGGGCCCGAGCCGCGCGACCTCCTTCAGCGAGGTACGCGACTTGAACGGACCGTTGGTGTCGCGGTGGGCCACGATGTTCTCGGCCAGCCCCGTGGTGATGCCCGAAACACGCGTGAGCAGGGGAGCGGACGCGGTGTTCACGTCCACGCCCACCGCGTTCACGCAGTCCTCCACCACCGCGTCGAGCGAGCGCGACAGCGACACCTCGGACAGGTCGTGCTGGTACTGCCCGACCCCGATCGACTTCGGGTCGATCTTCACGAGCTCGGCCAGCGGGTCCTGCAGCCGGCGCGCGATCGAGACGGCGCCGCGCAGCGACACGTCCATGCCCGGCAGCTCCTGCGACGCGAACGCCGACGCGGAGTACACCGACGCGCCCGCCTCGCTGACCACGGCCTTCGTGAGCTTCAGCTCGGGGTGCTTCTTGATCAGCTCCTGCGCGAGCTTGTCCGTCTCGCGCGACGCGGTGCCGTTGCCGATCGAGATCAGGTCCACGTGGTGCTTCGCCGACAGCGCGGCCAGCTCGGCGATCGACTGGTCCCACTTGTTCGCCGGCTGGTGCGGGTAGATCACGTGCGTGTCCACGACCTTGCCGGTCGCGTCGACCACGGCCACCTTCACGCCGGTGCGGAAGCCCGGGTCGAGGCCCATGGTCGCGCGCGTGCCGGCCGGTGCGGCCAGCAGCAGGTCGCGCAGGTTCGCGGCGAACACGCGCACGGCGTCGTCCTCGGCCGACTGACGCAGCCGCATCCGCAGGTCGATGCCCAGGTGCAGCAGGATCTTGGTGCGCCAGGCCCAGCGCACGGTGTCGCCGAGCCACTTGTCGGCCGCGCGGCCCTCCTGTGTGATACCGAACTTCTGCGCGATCCGCTGCTCGTACTGCGTCGGCCCCACGCGCGGCTCGGCGTCTTCCGCGGCCGGCTCCTCGGGCTCCATCGACAGGTCGAGGATCTCCTCCTTCTCGCCGCGCAGCATCGCGAGGATGCGGTGCGAGGGGAGTTTCGTGTACGGCTCGGAGAACTGGAAGTAGTCGGCGAACTTCGCGCCTTCTTCCTCCTTGCCCGCGCGGACCTTCGACGCGATGTGGCCCTCGGTCCACATCTTCTCGCGCAGCTCGCCGATCAGGTCGGCGTCTTCCGCGAAGCGCTCCACGAGGATCGAGCGGGCGCCGTCGAGCGCCGCCTGCGCGTCGGCCACGCCCTTGTCGGCGTCGACGAACACCGCGGCCGCGGCCTGCGGGTCGGTGTTCGGGTCGTTCATGAGGCCGTCGGCCAGCGGCTCGAGGCCGGCCTCACGGGCGATCTGCGCCTTCGTCCGCCGCTTCGGCTTGTACGGCAGGTAGATGTCCTCCAGCCGCGACTTCGTGTCCGCGGCCATGATCTGGGCCTCGAGCGCCTCGTCGAGCTTGCCCTGCGTGCGGATCGACTCCAGCACCGCGACGCGCCGCTCGTCGAGTTCCCGCAGGTAACGCAGCCGTTCCTCGAGCGTGCGCAGCTGTGCGTCGTCGAGCATCCCGGTGACTTCCTTGCGGTACCGGGCGATGAACGGCACGGTCGACCCCCCGTCGAGGAGGTCGACAGCGGCCTTGACCTGCCCTTCGCGCACCCCCAGCTCTTCGGCGATCCGCTCCTCGACCGACTGCACGCTCACAACCAGGCTCCTGCTCCGTCTCGGTGTCCCGTGCCGAGCATTCTGCCGCCCGGCGTGGTGCGACTTTCGTATGGCCCCGTCGAAGCGACGCCCGAACGGTTCCTTGACACCGAGATTGGTCTAGTCCACTTTGTGGTGACCTGCCTCACTCTTTCGTGGAGGTCTCGCTGTGTTCTCCAACCGGTCCCCACAACTTCGCCCGTCCCGCAGACCCCGACTCGCGATCGGCGCCCTGATCGCGACGGTGGCCGCGTGCCTCGGTGTCACCTTCGTCATCGGTGGCAGCGCGTCGGCGGCCAACATCCTCGCCAACCCCGGCTTCGAAAGCGGCAGCCTCTCCGGCTGGACCTGCAGTGGTTCCGCCTCCGTGGTCTCCAGCGGCGCCCACGGCGGCACCAAGGCGCTCAGTGCCGCGCCCTCGTCGTCCGACACCGCCCAGTGCTCGCAGCAGGTGACGGTGAAGGCGAACACCGCCTACCAGCTGTCGGCCTGGGTGCAGGGCAGCTACGTCTACCTGGGCGTCTCCGGCACCGGCGGCGCCGACACCAGCACCTGGACGCCCGGCACGAGCGGCTGGAGCCAGCTCTCGGTCAACTTCACCACCGGCGCGTCCACCAGCATCACCGTGTACCTGCACGGCTGGTACGGCCAGCCGGCCTACCTCGCCGACGACGTCAGCCTCGACGGCCCGGGCACCCCGCCGCCCACGACCCCGACCACGCCGACGACCCCCACCACCCCGTCGACGACCCCGACCACCCCGACCACGTCCCAGCCGCCGACGACCGGCGAGCTGGCCAAACACGTGCTCACGGGCTACTGGCAGAACTTCTACAACGGCGCCAAGGCCCTGCGGTTGGCGGACGTACCCACGCGCTACAACATCATCGCCGTGGCCTTCGCCGACGCCACGGGCACGCCGGGCGCCGTGAACTTCACGCTCGACTCCGGCCTGTCGTCGCAGCTCGGCGGCTACACCGACGCGCAGTTCCGCGCCGACATCAAGACCGTGCAGGCGCGCGGCCAGAAGGTGATCATCTCCGTCGGCGGCCAGAACGGCACGATCAACGTCAGCGACTCGTCGTCGGCGAACAACTTCGCCAACTCCGTGAAGTCGCTGATCTCGAGCTACGGCTTCGACGGCGTGGACATCGACCTCGAGAACGGCATCAACGCCACCTACATGGGCCAGGCGCTGCGCAGCATCCACAACGGCGGCGGCTCGATCATCACCATGGCACCGCAGACGATCGACATGCAGTCCACCCAGGGCGGCTACTTCCAGCTCGCGCTGGGAATCAAGGACATCCTCACGGTCGTCAACATGCAGTACTACAACTCGGGCACCATGCTCGGCTGCAACGGCCAGGTCTACGCGCAGGCCACCGTCGACTTCCTGACGGCGCTGGCCTGCATCCAGCTCCAGGGCGGTCTGCGAGCCGACCAGGTGGCGCTCGGCCTGCCGGCTTCCGGCTCGGCGGGCGGCGGCTACCAGGCTCCGTCGAACGTCGTCTCGGCGCTCAACTGCCTCGCTCGCGGCACGAGCTGCGCCGGCTTCAAACCCTCGGCCACGTACCCGGCGATCCGCGGCGCCATGACCTGGTCGATCAACTGGGACGCGTCTGCCGGGTACGCGTTCGCGAACACCGTTGGCGGCGCGCTCGCGAATCTGCCTTAGGGGCGCTGTCGGACAAGACCTTGGAAGGACTCCCGCGACGGCAGGGAGGGCGTCGTCGCGGGAGCTCCTTTCAAGACACCCCCAGTGCACGTGCCCAGAGGGGGGTGAGCGCGTGCGACGTCGCAAGCGTGCCTGGTGGTGGTTGGTGGATGTGTTGAGGAACTGTTGAATTCGCTGGTCAGGCCGCCTTTGGTGCGGGTTTGGCTTGGTGCGCGAGGTGCACCGGTGCGGCCATCCGGGGCCACTCGTAACTTCGGCCGAACGGTTGATTCCTCGGGGATGTTCGAGCACGACCTCGAACAAGGCCCAGCACGGTGACAAGATCGAACCGCCTCGTGGTCACGGAGAGGAATCACCGCCTTGCCGAAAGCACAGTGCAATTACTGTTGCCTGCGCATCACGCTGACGAAACAGGGCCTGCTCCCGGTGCATTACACCGGTGTCGCGGCCGGACACTTCTCTGGCGGTGCTCAACAAACTTGCTCCGCTTCGGGGACGACTCGCCATCGACTCACAGTCTGCAACTGCGATCGTCCTTTGAGCGGCCAGACTTGCCCGAGTTGTGGCAGGAAGTGCATGACCCTCAGCAAGAACGGCAAGTTCCCCGCCCACAAAGCTCCCGACGGTTCGCGCTGTTCTATGTCGGACACCAACAATCGACGGCGCTGAGGGGCGCTGCGGCCAACGGTGGGGCTTGGTCCTGAGGTGCTCAGGGCCAAGCCTTGCGTTTCGCCGCGATGCCAAGCTCCCCGAATTCAACCGGCCTGCCGAACACCGGCCGATCTTCCCGATGTCACTGCCCGACGTCACTCCCCGATCCGGATGTCGACGATCGGCAGGTGCAGAGCGCCGGGCGCCGTCGAGGGGACGGTCGGCTTCAGCGGCGCCACCGGCGCCACCCGCCGGTACGGCTCGCCCAGCGCCGGGCGCGGGTCCGCCTCGCCCTTGTTCGGCCACAGCGCCATGGCGCGTTCGGTCTGGGCGGTGATCGTCAGCGACGGGTTCACGCCCAGGTTGGCCGAGATCGTCGAGCCGTCGGCGATGTGGAGGCCGGGGTGGCCGTAGACGCGCTGGTAGGGGTCGACGACGCCGGTGTCGGGGGAATCGCCGATGGCGCAGCCGCCGATGAAGTGGCCGGTGATCGGGGTGTTCGCCAGGTCGGTCCACGCGCCTTGCGGGAGGCCGCCGATCTTCGCGGCGACGCGGCGGGTCACTTCGTGGCCGGCGGGGATCCAGTCGGGGCTCGGCTCGCCGGTGCCTTGGCGGGTGGTCATGCGGCGGCCCAGCAGACCTCGTTTCGTGTACGTGGTCACGGAGTTGTCGAGCGTCTGCATCACGAGCAGGCCGATCATGCGTTCCGACCAGTGCCGCGGGTTGTGCAGGCGCGGCAGCTGACGCCAGCGCCTCGCCAATTCCCGGACGCCCAGCGCCCACCGGCGTTTGCCGGGCTCGGCGTCCACGAGGACGGTGGCCATGAGGCCCATGACGTTGCTGCCCTTGCCGTAGCGCACGGGCTCGACGTGGGTGACGCCGTCCGGGTGGATCGACGACGTGATGGCGACGCCGCGCGTGTAGTCGGTGTCCTTGCGCAGCGAGCGCGCGGCGAGCACGGCCTCGGAGTTGGTGCGCGCCAACAACCCCAGGCGTGGGGACAAGCCCGGGAGCGTGCCGTCGTCGCGGAGCCGGTGCAGGAGGCGTTGCGTGCCCAGCGCCGCGGCCGAGAACACGACCTCACGCGCGGTGAAGGTGCGCCGGCCGCGCCGGACCCAGCGGCCGGTGCGTTCGGTGTCCACCGCGTAGCCGCCGTCGACCGGGCGCACGGAGACCACCGTCGTCAGCGGGTGGACTTCGGCCCCGGCCTGCTCCGCCAGGTACAGGTAGTTCTTCACGGTCGTGTTCTTCGCGCCGACGCGGCAGCCGGTCATGCACTCGCCGCAGTGCGTGCAGGCGCGCCGCGCGGGGCCGGCGCCGCCGAAGAACGGGTCGGGCGACTCCTCGCCCGGGTGCGAGCCGAAGTACACGCCGACCGGGGTGCGGCGGTAGGTGTGGCCGATGCCCATGTCGTCCGCGACCTCGCGCAGCACCTCGTCGGCCGGCGTCGTGAGCGGGTTCTCGACGACGCCGAGCATGCGTTTGGCCTGGTCGTAGTACGGCGCCAGCTCGTCCTTCCAGTCCGTGATGTGCGCCCACTGCTTGTCCCGGTAGAACGCGTCCGGCGGCTCGTACAGCGTGTTCGCGTAGACCAGCGAACCGCCGCCGACACCCGTGCCGCTCATCACGAAGGTGTTCTTCAGCAGGGTCAGCCGCTGGATGCCGTACAGGCCGAGTTTCGGGGCCCACAGGTACTTCCGCAGGCGCCACGACGTCTTGGCGAACTCGTCGTCGGCGAAGCGCCGCCCGGCCTCCAGCACGCCGACGCGGTAGCCCTTCTCCGCGAGCCGCAACGCCGTGACGCTGCCGCCGAAGCCCGAGCCGATCACGAGCACGTCGTAGTCGGTGTTCAAGACCGTGCTGTTCAAGACGAGGCCACCACCCTGAAGTCGGCCGGGTCGAGCACCCGGGTCCTGCGGTCGTACTCGGTCACCAGCCCGGGCCAGTTGGTGCTCACGCGCCCGTCGGCCTGGCGGTACCAGCTGGTGCACGCGCTCCACACGCTGTGGCCCAGCCGCCGCTGCACCTCGCGGTCGTAGCGCTCCTCCACTTCGGGCCGCACGTCCACATAGGACACACCGGGCCGCGCGAGCTGTTCCACGGCCTGGCGGATGTAGCGCGCCTGCCGCTCGATCATGTAGATGATGGAGCCCGCGCCGAGGTTGGTGTTGGGACCGTAGACGCAGAACAGGTTGGGGAACCCGGGCACGGTCATCCCCAGGTACGCGCGGGCGCCGCCGCGCCACGCGTCGTCGAGGCTGCGCCCGTCGAGGCCGAGCACCTTCATCGAGCCGAGGAAGTCGGTGGCGTTGAAGCCGGTGCCGTACACGATCACGTCGGCTTCGTGCTCCACGCCGTCTTCCGTGCGCA
This sequence comes from Amycolatopsis sp. NPDC049253, assembly GCF_040678995.1. Lineage (NCBI taxonomy): Bacteria > Bacillati > Actinomycetota > Actinomycetes > Pseudonocardiales > Pseudonocardiaceae > Amycolatopsis > Amycolatopsis sp. NPDC049253. The sequence continues at coordinate 107,537 of NZ_JBFAQX010000012.1, forward strand.
CTCCGCGCGGCGTGATCTCGCGGATCCGGCCGGTCTCGACCTCGACGTTGGGCTGCGCGAGCGCGGGCAGGTAGTCGTTGGTGAACAGGATCCGCTTGCAGCCCAACGGGTACTTCGGCGTCAGCTTCCGTCGCAGCGCGGGGTCCTTGATGTGCTTGTGCCGCAGCTGCGTCGTCCGGAGTTCGAACGCCTTCGCCAGCACGGGATGACGTGTCATCGCGTACGTCGCGTACTCGGCGAGCAGGAAGATCCGCAGGCGGCCGAGCAGCTGCGTCGCCGGGAGGCGTTCGAACAGCCGCTTCTGCCAGCGCGCGTACCGCGTGTCGTTCTTGGCCATGATGTAGGGCGCCGTGCGCTGGAAGATCGTGAGCTTGCCGGCGCGTTTCTGCAGTTCGGGCACGAACTGGATCGCGCTCGCGCCGGTGCCGATCACGGCGATGCGCTTGCCGTCGAGATCCGTCTCGTGGTCCCACTGCGCGGAGTGGAACGCGACGCCCTCGAAGCTGTCGCGCCCCGCGATCGCGGGCAGCACCGGCCGCGACAGCTGCCCGACGGCCGGCACGAACACGTCGGCCTCGAACGTCTCGCCGCCTGCCGTCTCCACGCGCCAGCGGCCCTCGTCGAACGTCGCCGACGTGACCTCCTGGCCGTAGCGGATGTGGGGGCCGAGGTCGTGGTCCGCCACCACGCGCTTGAGGTACGCGTGGATGTCCGGCTGCATCGAGAACCGCTTGGGCCAGTGGGGATTGGGCGCGTACGAGAACGAGTACAGCGGCGACGGGATGTCGCACGCCGCGCCGGGGTAGGTGTTCTCGCGCCACACCCCGCCGGGCTCGTTCGCGCGCTCGAGGATCGTGAAGTCGTGGAAGCCGGCGCGTTTCAGCTCGATCGCCGTGCCGACCCCGCCGAACCCGGTGCCCACGATCAGCACCGACGGCGTCCTTGCCGTGTCACCCATCCTGAGCAAGTTACCGACGCGTCCGCCGGGGTGGAAGGACACGAACGGTCAGAGAATCGAGAATTCCGGACAGTGCCGGATCACGCTGCAAGCAGCCGGACGTCGTGGCGCAGGCCGGGTTCGGCCCAGGTCAGCAGCCGTTTGCCGGAGCTCTCCAACGCGGCCGAGTCGCGCTTCGGCAGGCGTTCGTACGGCATGAGCACGAGCGTGGCCGTGTCGCGGGTGGTCTTGATTTCCCAGGCGCCCTTCACGAACCCGCCGACGAGCAGCGTGCCCTTGACCAGACCGTTCTGGCTGATCACCCGCTTGCGGTGCTCGTCGCTGATCACGCGCGTGCGGTCGGCGTAGGACAGTAGCGGCTGGTCGAACGGCGCCAGCAACCGTGGCGGCGCGGGCACGTCCTCGCCGGGCAGCGTCGCGTCGGGCAGGTCGTAGAGCTCGCGGCCGGCGTGGTCGACGTAGGTGCGCAGGTCCATTCCGTCGGCCACTTCGCCGAGCTTCGTCAGGCCCGACCACGCCTGCACGTCGGCCACTGTCGCCGGGCCGAACGCCGCGAGGTAGCGCCGCACGAGCTGCTCGGCCGAGGACACGGCTTCGGTGCCGGCCAGCCAGTGGTCCGCGAGCTGGTACGTCGGCTGCCCGGCCTGGCCCCACACGCCGCGCGGCGGGATCTGCACGAGTGGCAGGAGGCAGCGCGCCAGGTGCATCAGCGCATCGCTCTCGCGCTCGGGCCACTTCTCGGCGAGCGCGGCGCCCAGCTGTGCGCTCGTGTACGGGCGGACCGCGAGCAGCTCGCGCGTCACGGCGGCCACCTCGCCGTGGTCGAGGCCGGCCACGCGGGCCGCGTGCAGGGTGTTCGTCCGGAGGTCGCGGTCCATGATCGGCTGCACGAGCGGGCGCCAGGCCAGCGCGTCGGCCGCCGTCACGAGGTGCACGGTGCCGCGCATGAGCACGATCCGGGCCACGCTCCGGTCGAGGAGCAGCCGCGCCAGGTCGTGCGGCTTGAAGCCGTGCAGCCGCGCCCACAGCGCGTAGTACGGCGGGAACGGCGCCTGCGCCTGCAGCCCCGCGAGGTGCTCGACGGCCGCCAGCGCCGGCATCGACGTCCGGCGCAGGAGCAGCTGCCGCTCCAGGGTCGCGCGGTTGAGGGCTCGCAGGCTCAGCTTCATGCGCGCGAGCGTAATGGGCATTGCGGACAGAAGGCGTCCTCGACGAGCGCAGCCGACCTGACCTGATCCATAATTCCGGCCATGGCAGAGCTGGCAGCCCCCGCGGTCCGCGACTGGGACTTCCCCCGCGGCACCGCCAGCGTGCTGCTCATGCTCGCGTTCGCCGAGGATCACGGCGTGCCCGCCGAGAAGCTGCTGCCCGGCACCCCGCGCGAGGCGCTGACCGGCCCGGACCGCCAGGTGGACGCGCGGCAGGAGCTGGCCGTGGTCCGAGCCGTCGCCGCGCACACCGGCGGCGACGACATCGCGCTCGAACTCGGCCGCCGCTACCGCGTGACGACGTTCGGCATCTTCGGTTTCGCCTGCATCAGCAGCCCGACGATGCGCGACGCGATGCTGTTCGCGTTGCGCTACCTGGACTTGAGCTTCACCTTCTGCATCCCCCACGTGGAGCTGGACGAGGAGGGGATCAGCCTGGTGCTCGACGATTCACGCGTACCCGCCGACGTCTCGCGTTTCCTCGTGCTGAGAGACCTCGCCGCGATCCACACCGTGATGCGCGACCTGCTGCCGGGGATTTCCCCGCGGGGCCTGGAGTTCCGGCATCCGGCACCGTCGTCGGCAAAGTCCTATATGGACACTTTCGGCGTCGAGCCGGAGTTCGACGCCGAACGCCACCGCGCGAGCTTCGACCCCGCGTTCCTCACCATGCCGCTGCCCCAGGCCAACGAGCAGACCGTGGCCCTGTGCGCGGCCCAGTGCGACGCGCTTGTGGCCCGCCGCCGCGAACGGTCCGGCATCTCCCAGCTCGTGCGCGAACGACTGGTGCGCCTGGGCGGCGTCGACGCCGGCATGGACGAGATCGCGCGCCAGCTGACCGTCAGCCCGCGCACGCTGCGCCGCCGCCTCACCGACGCCGGAACGGGTTACCGCCAGCTCGTGGACGAGGTCCGCCAGACGCTCGCCGAGGAAATGCTCGACACCGGCGCGTTGTCCGTCGAGGATGTCGCGCTGCGCCTGGGTTACGCCGAGGCGTCGAGCTTCATCTACGCGTTCAAACGGTGGACGGGGACGACTCCGGCGGCTTACGCGCGCCGTTCCGCTCCGCGAGCACGGCCGGGTAGGTGACCTCGATCAGGCCCATGATCGACTCCACCAGGAAGGTCCGCAGCTCGCCGCGGTTCAGCGTGCCGCGGATCAGCCACTCGCGCGACGCCGCGCGCAACATCCCGCCGTACGACCGGATCATCGCGCGCAGCTCTTCCCGGCCCTCGGTGACGTCGGTCATCAGGGCCCCGGCCAGCACCCGGTCGGCCGCGACGTCGTCGGCCTCCAGCATGATCCGCTCGATCTCGGGATCACGGCCGGCGGACTCCGGGCCGATCGCGGTGAGCCACGCGTCGCGGTTGCGGTCGACCACGTCGATCCAGCGTTCGATGCCGACCTCCAGCCGGCGCCGCACGGGCCCTTCGGGCAGCGACTCGACCACGGGCGCGGGCACGATCATCATCTGCCGCACGACCTCGAGGTACAGCTCGCGCTTGCCGCCGAAGTAGTGGTTGATCAGGGGCCTCGCCACCCCCGCGGCTGCCGCGATGTCCGAAGTGGACACTGACGCGTAGCTGCCGGCCCCGAACAGGCGCCGCGCCACCGCGAGGATCTCGGCCCTGCGCTCGGCCGGTTCCAGCCGGCGCCGCGTGGGCCGGGTTCCGGTGCTCATCTCGTCAGCCTTCTCGTCCTCCGTCGTGCTGTCAACAAGTTGTTTACTGCACGTAAAGACCGTGTCCCATTATTGCGCGTGACGGCATTTGTACTCCTCGAACTGGGCCGTTATTGAACCGGAACAACCGGTCGGTAACTTCGCCGCCCGCTCGGACGACGGATCGAACGGGGGCTGGGCGCGTGGGGTAGGAGCAGATGAGCGATGCGGAGGGTGGCACGACCCGGCCCGCGGGGCGCTGGGTCAGCGTGCGCTTGCAGCACCGCCAGGTGCGCGTGGACGAATCCTGCTGCGCGGGCGAGTGTCCCGACGAGTGCGCGGCGGACTTGTCCTACGACGGCATCGTCATCAGCAACTACGACGAGGGCGCGCTCGTCAGCGAGCGCTGGATCCCGCTGGGTGCCGAACCGAGTGAAGAGGACGACGAGGTCCTGATCGAGCAGCTGCGCGCCGCGATGCTGTGGCAGGCGCGCCGGCCACCGGAGACCGCGACGGGGGAGTGAATCGCCGCCGGGTAGGACTTTCCGGCGGCGAGTGTCACCTCGGCAGGCGCTGCGGCTCAGGCGCGCAGGCCGTCGAACGCCATCTTGCACACCGCGTCCGCCAGCTCCTCGCCCGAGGAGCCGCGGCGCGGCCGGTACCACTCGATCAGCGAGTTCACCGTGCCGAACAGCAGCCGCGCGGCGACGGCGGGATCGATGTCCGGCCGCACGTCACCCTCGGCTTCGGCCTGCTTGACCAGATCCGTCACCAGCCGGTCGAACTCGCGCCGGCGGGCCAGCGCCGAACGCTCCACCTTGGTGTTGCCGCGCACGCGAAGCAGCAGCGTCACGAACGGCAGCCGGTCGGCCAGCACCAGGACACTGCCGCGCACGAGGTGTTCCAGCCGGTCGATCGCGCGGCCGTCGAGCTGTTCCGTGGACGCCGCGACCTCGAACAGCCCGTCGAGCGCACGGTCCACCGACAGCCGCAGCAGCTCTTCCTTGCTGGGCACGTGGTGGTAGATCGCCGACTTCGTGATGCCCAGCTTGCGTGACAGGTCTTCCATGCTGGTGCCGTCGTAGCCGCGCTCGTTGAACAGCTTCACCGCGACCCGCAGCAACGATTCCAGGTCGTACCCGGGCCGCCCGCGCCGGGCCGGAGGGGTCGTCACGTCTTGTCCCGCTCGTCGATCACGCGACGCATCTTGCCCACAGAACGCTCCAAGGTGTCCGGCTCCACCACATCGACACCCACCGTCACGCCGACGCCGTCCTTCACACCCGCGATCAACGCCGCCGCGGCCGCGGCCCGCGCGTCCGCCGACGCGTCGTGCCGCGCCTCCACCCGCACGGTCAGGTGGTCCAGCCGGCCCCGCGTCGAACGCACCAGCTGGAAGTGCGGGCTCAACGCGTCGGTCCGCAGCACGATCTCCTCGATCTGCGTGGGGAAGACGTTGACGCCCCGCAGGATGATGAGGTCGTCGCTGCGCCCGGTCACCTTCTCCATGCGTCGGAACGCGGGCCGCGCCGTGCCCGGCATCAGCCGCGTGAGGTCGCGCGTGCGGTAGCGGATGATCGGCAGCGCCTGCTTCGTCAGCGACGTGAACAGCAGCTCGCCCTGCGCGCCGGACGGCAGCACCTCTTCGCTGAAGGGGTCGATCACCTCGGGGAAGAAGTGGTCCTCCCAGATGTGCAGGCCGTCCTTGGTCTCCACGCACTCCTGCGCGACACCCGGCCCCATCACCTCGGACAGGCCGTAGATGTCCACGGCGTCGAGCGCGAAGCGTTCCTCGATCTCCGCGCGCATCTGCTCGGTCCACGGCTCGGCGCCGAAGATGCCGACCTTGAGCGAGCTGGCCCGCGGGTCCACGCCCTGGCGCTCGAACTCGTCGAGCAGCGTGAGCATGTACGACGGCGTGACCATGATGATCTCGGGCTTGAAGTCGGTGATCAGCTGCACCTGGCGCGCGGTCATGCCACCCGACGCCGGGATCACCGTGCAGCCGAGCTTTTCCGCGCCGTAGTGCGCGCCGAGCCCGCCGGTGAACAGGCCGTAGCCGTAGGCCACGTGCACCTTGTGCCCGGGGCGCCCGCCGGCCGCGCGGATCGAGCGCGCCATCACGGTCGCCCAGGTGTCGATGTCTTCCTCGGTGTAGCCGACGACGGTCGGCTTGCCGGTGGTGCCACTCGACGCGTGGATGCGCCGGATGTCGTGCTGCGGCACGGCGAACATGCCGAACGGGTAGTTGTCGCGCAGGTCCGCCTTGGTGGTGAACGGGAACTTCGCGAGGTCCGCCAGCTCCTTGCAGTCGTCCGGGTGCACGCCTGTCTCGTCGAACTTCTTGGTGTAGAAGGGCACGTTGGCGTACGCGTGCCGCAGTGTCCACTGGAGACGCTCGAGCTGGAGGGCGGCGAGCTCGTCGGCGGAGAGCTTTTCGGCGGTGTCTTTCATCGGGTTTCCCGGCTTTTCTCGATGACGCGGCTGCGGCCGCGGAACTCGGCGACGACCTCGGGCCCTTCGGGGGTCTCCCGGTGCACGGTGACGTCGTAGATGCCGTTGCGGCCGTAGCGGGTGCGCTCGGTGGCCGTGGCGGTGAGGTGGTCGCCGAGCCGGCCGGCCGCGACGAAGGAGATCTCGGCCCCGGCGGCGACGGTGACCGGTCCGTGGGTGTTGCACGCGAGGGCGAACGCGGAGTCGGCGAGCAGGAACAGGTAGCCGCCGTGGGCGATGTCGTGGCCGTTGACCATCGACTCCGTCACCTTCATCGTGGCGACCGCGCGCCCGTCGGCGGCTTCCACGAGCTCGATGCCCAGGCCCTTCGACGCCTCGTCGGTGTCGAACATGGCGTGGGCCGCGTTGCGCGCCGTCACGTCGGGCGACCTCCCCGTGAGAAACTGACCGAATGGCCGGTAATCCAGGCCCGGGGCTAGTAAAGATGTGCCACAGGTTCCCTGTCAAGCGCCGGGACTTCCGATCAGGGGCGGCAGCCGCTACGATGGAATTACTGAACGTCCGGTTGGTAATTCCGCGCGGGTGCCTCACCGCGCGGCACGGCGAGAGGGTCGGGCCCCATGGTTTTGCTCCGCAGCTACGTCTCCGGCGGCTGGCACACGGCGACGGACGAGGGTGCGCCGCTGCACGACGCGGCGACCGGCGAGGAGGTCGCCCGCGTCTCGTCGACCGGCGTCGACTTCGCCGGCGCGCTCGACTACGGCCGCCGCGTGGGCGGTCCTGCCCTGCGTGAGCTCACGTTCCACCAGCGTGCGGCCCTGCTCAAGGCCCTCGCGTCGCACCTGCGCGAGCACCGCGAGGAGCTCTACGCGGTGTCGGCGCGCACCGGCGCCACGCTGGGTGACTCGAAGTTCGACGTCGACGGCGGCATCGGCGTCCTGTTCAGTTACGCGTCGAAGGGCAAGCGCGAGCTGCCCAACGACACCGTGTACCTCGACGGCGCGGTGGAGCCGCTGAGCAAGGGCGGCACCTTCGTCGCGCAGCACATCGCCGCGCCGCTGCACGGCGTCGCGATCCAGATCAACGCGTTCAACTTCCCGGTGTGGGGGCCGCTGGAGAAGTTCGCGCCCGCGTTCCTCGCCGGTGTGCCGAGCCTGATCAAGCCGGCGAGCCAGACGGCCTACCTCACCGCGAAGCTGGTCGAGCTGATCATCGAGTCCGGAATCCTGCCCGAGGGCTCGCTGCAGTTCATCGCCGGCAGCGTCGGCGACCTGCTCGACCACGTGACCGCGCAGGACCTGGTGTCGTTCACCGGTTCCGCGTCCACCGCGCAGAAGCTGCGCGCGCACCCCGCGGTCGTGCGCAATTCCGTGCGCTTCAACGCGGAGGCCGACTCGCTCAACTGCTCGATCCTCGCGCCCGACGCGCGGCCGAGCACGCCGGAGTTCGACCTGTTCGTGAAACAGCTGGTCACGGAGATGACCGTGAAGGCCGGCCAGAAGTGCACCGCGATCCGCCGCGCGTTCGTGCCGGCGGAGATGCTCGACGACGTCGCCGAGGCCGCGAGCGCGCGCCTGGCGAAGGTCGTGGTCGGCAACCCGACCGCCGAGGGCGTGCGCATGGGCGCGCTGGCCAGCCTGGAGCAGCGGGAAGAGGTCCGCCGTTCGCTCAAGGCCCTGCTCGACGCGGGCAGCGTCGTCTACGGCGATCCGGAGCACGTCGACGTCGTCGGAGCCGACGAGTCGACCGGCGCGTTCCTGTCGCCGGTGCTGCTGAAGGCCGACCCGCAGCGTTCGGAGCCGCACGAGGTCGAGGCGTTCGGACCGGTGTCCACGCTGATGCCCTACACCTCGATCGAGCAGGTCATCGAGTTCGCCGCGCGCGGCGGCGGCAGCCTCGCCGGGTCGATCGTGACCGGCGACCCGGAGTTCGCGCGGACGATCGTGCTGGGCGTCGCGCCCTACCACGGCCGGCTGCTCGTGCTGGACGCCGACGACGCGAAGGAGTCGACGGGCCACGGCTCGCCGATGCCGCAGCTCGTGCACGGCGGGCCCGGTCGTGCCGGCGGTGGCGAGGAGATGGGTGGCATCCGCGGCGTGCTGCACCACATGCAGCGCACGGCCGTGCAGGCCAGCCCGAAGGTGCTCGGCACCGTCACCGGCCGGTGGGTCGAGGGCGCGCCGCGCGTCGAGGGTGACCACCCGTTCCGCAAGTCGCTGGCCGAGCTGCGCGTCGGTGACTCCGTGGTGGCCGGCCCGCGCACGGTGACCCGCGCCGACATCGACCACTTCGCCGAGTTCACCGGCGACACCTTCTACGCCCACACCGACGAGGCCGCCGCGGCCGCGAACCCGCTGTTCGGCGGGATCGTCGCCCACGGCTACCTCGTGGTGTCGTTCGCGGCGGGCCTGTTCGTCTCGCCGGAGCCGGGCCCGGTGCTCGCCAATTACGGCCTGGAGAACCTGCGGTTCCTCACGCCGGTCAAGGAAGGCGACGCGCTCACCGTGACACTGACCGCCAAGCAGATCACCCCGCGTATCGACCAGGAGTACGGCGAGGTCCGCTGGGACGCCGACGTCGTGAACCAGACCGGCGACTCCGTGGCGAAGTACGACGTGCTCACGCTCGTTTCGAAGGAGCAGCCGTGACCGCAACCGTTTCCGAGGAAGACCTGCTCGGGCACTTCGAGCACACCATCGAGCGCGACCAGCGCATCGAGCCGCGCGACTGGGTGCCCGAGGGCTACCGCAAGACGATGATCCGCCAGATCGCGCAGCACGCGCACTCGGAGATCATCGGGATGCAGCCCGAGGGCAACTGGATCACACGCGCGCCTTCGTTGCGCCGCAAGGCGATCCTGCTCGCGAAGGTGCAGGACGAAGCCGGCCACGGCCTGTACCTGTACTCGGCCGCGGCCACGCTGGGCGCCGACCGCGCGGACCTCACCGACAAGCTGATCACCGGCCGGCAGAAGTACTCGTCGATCTTCAACTACCCGACGCTGACCTTCGCCGACGTCGGCGTGATCGGCTGGCTGGTCGACGGCGCGGCGATCTGCAACCAGGTGCCGCTGTGCCGCAGCTCGTACGGGCCGTACTCGCGAGCGATGATCCGGATCTGCAAGGAAGAGTCGTTCCACCAGCGGCAGGGCTACGAGCTGCTGATGACGATGATGCGCGGCACGCAGCAGCAGCGGGACATGGTGCAGGAGGCCGTGAACCGCTGGTGGTGGCCGTCGCTGATGATGTTCGGCCCGCCCGACGCGGAGTCGCCGAACACCGCCCAGTCCATGGCCTGGAAGGTCAAGCGGCACACCAACGACGAGCTGCGGCAGCGCTTTGTCGACATGTCGGTGCCGCAGGCGGAGGCGCTGGGCGTCACGTTCCCGGACCCGGACCTGCGCTGGAACGCCGATCGGGAGCACTACGACTTCGGTGCCCTCGACTGGGACGAGTTCAAGAACGTGCTGCAGGGCAACGGCCCGTGCAACAAGCAGCGCGTCTCTCACCGGAAGCAGGCGCACGACGACGGCGCTTGGGTTCGTGAAGCCGCGGTGGCGCACGCTGCCAAGAAGGAAGGTTCGCTGTGAAGCACGATTGGCCGTTGTACGAGGTGTTCGTGCGCGGGAAGCGCGGGCTGAACCACGTGCACGTGGGCTCGCTGCACGCGGCGGACGACCAGATGGCGCTGCACAACGCCCGTGACCTGTACACACGCCGCAACGAGGGCGTGTCGATCTGGGTCGTGAAGGCGGCGGACATCACCGCGTCCTCGCCGGACGAGAAGGACCCGTTCTTCGCGCCCAGCGGCGACAAGGTCTACCGGCACCCGACCTTCTACGACATCCCCGACAACGTTCCGCACATGTGAGGCCTTGATGTCTTTCGACAACGTCTACGAGGCCATCACCGAGGACAACGACGCCCGGTGGGCCTTCGGCACCGGCTTCGCCGACCCGCTGTCCGGTGTGGACACTTCGGTGCCCTCGGAAGTGGACGCCGCTTCGCTGGCGGCGTATTGCCTGATGCTGGGCGACGACGTGCTGGTGTTCTCCCACCGCCTCCAGGAGTGGGTCACGAACGCGCCGGAGCTCGAGGACGAGGTGGCGATCGCCAACATCGGCCTCGACCTGCTCGGCCAGGCCCGCCTGCTGCTGGCGCGCGCCGGTAAGGCCGACGGGACCGACCGCTCGGAGGACACGCTCGCGTTCCTGCGGGCCGAGCACGAGTTCCGCAACGTCCGGCTCGCGGAGCTCGGTGGAGGCCACTTCGGTCACCTGATGGCGCGGCTGCTCGTGTTCTCCACGTGGCGGCTGGCGTTGCTGCAGCAGCTGGAGTCCAGTGCCGACCCGGTGCTCGCGGCGATCGCGGCCAAGGGCGTCAAGGAACTCGCCTACCACCGCGACTACGCGGCGCAGTGGGTCGTCCGCCTCGGCGACGGCACTCCGCTGTCGCACGAGCGGATGCAGGAGGGCTTCGACGCGGTGTGGCCGTACGTCGACGAGCTGTTCAAGACCCACCCGCTGGAGCTGGTGGACGCCGCTTCTTTGCGCCCGGAGTTCGACGTCGTCCTCGACCAGGTGCTGGCCGCGGCGACGCTGGAGCGGCCGGCCGCGGGAGCCGTGGCCGGCGTGTCCGGGCGGACCGGTCGCGACGGGGTCCACACGGAGCAGATGGGCTTCCTGCTGGCCGAGCTGCAGAGCGTGGCGCGAGCGATGCCGGACGCGACATGGTGACCGCCGACGTGCTTTTCCCAGCGGAGCCGGCATCGAGCACCGCACTGGCGGTGGCCGCGACCGTGACCGATCCCGAGCTGCCGATGCTCACCCTCGCCGACCTGGGTGTGCTGCGCTCGGTGTCCGAAGAGGACGGTCGCGTGACGGTGGCCATCACCCCCACCTACACCGGCTGCCCGGCCATGGACACCATGCGCGACGACCTGGAGCACGCGCTGCTCGGCGCGGGCTACTCGGACGTCGAGATCCGCACGGTGCTCGAACCGGCCTGGACCTCGGACTGGATCTCGGCCGAGGGGCGCCGCAAGCTCGCCGAGGCCGGTATCGCACCGCCGGGTGCGGCGCCGCGGCGCGCGAGTGGACCGGTGCCGCTCACGTTGTCACCGCCGGTGTCGCGCATCGCGTGCCCGCACTGCGGTTCGCTCGACACCGAAGAGCAGTCGCGGTTCAGCGCCACCGCGTGCCGGGCACTGCGCCGGTGCCGCGCGTGCCTGGAACCGTTCGAACACGTCAAGGAGATCTGAGTTGACCAGCACGATTTCCCGGCGCACCGGCTTCCACTCCCTGCGGGTGGCCGACGTCGAGCGGCTGTGCGACGACGCGGTCGCCGTGACCTTCGACGTCCCGGAGGAGCTCGCGGAGACGTTCGCCTTCGCGCCTGGCCAGTCGCTGACCTTGCGCCGCACCGTCGACGGCCGGGACGAGCGCCGGTCGTACTCGATCTGCGCGCCCGCCGGTCAGCGGCCGCGGGTCGGCGTGCGCCTGGTGCCCGAGGGCGTGTTCTCGTCGTGGCTCGTGCAGGACGTGCGCCCGGGTGACGTCGTCGAGGTCTCCGCACCGACGGGGACCTTCACGCCGGATCTGACCGCCGGGGGTCACCATGTGCTGATCGCGGCCGGCTCCGGGATCACGCCGGTGCTGTCGATCGTCGCTTCGCTGCTCGCCACGCCGGACGCCACCGTCACCGTGCTCTACGGCAACCGCCGCACGGACACCGTCATGTTCGCCGACGAGCTGGCCGACCTGAAGGACCGCTACCCGGCTCGGCTCGAGCTCATCCACGTGCTCTCGCGCGAACCCCGCGAGGCCGAGCTGTTCACCGGCCGCCTCGACGCCGACAAGCTGCGCGCGCTGTTCGGCTCGCTGGTGCCGGTGGAGTCGGTGGACCACTTCTGGCTGTGCGGGCCGTTCGGGATGGTCACCGGGGCGCAGGAGGTGCTGACCGCCCTGGGCGTGCCGGAGGCGAGCGTGCACCAGGAACTGTTCTACGTCGACGATGTGCCGCCGGAGCCGGTCAAGCACGTCGACCCGGCGGTGGCCGGCGCCGCCTCGGAGGTCACGCTGATCCTCGACGGCCGCTCGACCACGATGAGCCTGCCGCAGGAATCGTCCATTCTGGACGGTGCGCAGAAGTTCCGGCCGGATCTGCCGTTCGCGTGCAAGGGCGGGGTGTGCGGCACCTGCCGCGCCCGCGTGACCGAGGGCGCCGTGGACATGCGGCGCAACTTCGCGCTGGAGAAGGCCGAGGTGGATGCCGGATTCGTGCTCACGTGCCAGTCGCACCCGGCGAGTGACCGCGTGACCGTGGACTACGACGCCTGATCAGCGCCTGCGCCGGCGGCGCCGGCCCGAACCCAGCGTGAGATCTTCGGGGCGGTCCGGTTCGGTGGCGGCCCGGGTCGTCTCGGGCAGGCCCATGGCCTCGGCCGCGCGTTCCTGCGCCGCCGCGAACATCCCCGACGGCCGGCCCTGCGCCCGCCGCAACGCCGAGGGCCGCAGCCGGCTGTACCCGCGCACGGCGACGGGCCGGCGGGTCCGCAGCTCGTACTCCGGCAGGGGTTCGAGCGCGGCCGCCAGCTCGCGGTCGACCAGCACCGTGCCCGGCCGCGCCACGGACGTCAGCCGCGCGGCGAGGTTCACAACCGAGCCGTAGACGTCGCCGAAGCGGGACAGCACGCGCCCGGATGCGAGCCCGGCGCGGACAGCGGGCAGGTCCTCGGAGGCCGACGCGCGTTCGGTCAGGGCCAACGCGATCTCGGCACCCGACTCGGGGGAGTCGGTGACGAAGAAGACCTCGTCGCCGATCATCTTCACGATCCGCCCGCGGTGGTCGGCGATCACGCCCGCGGCCAGCGACTCGAACGCGTCGAGCACGTGGCTGAGCTCCTCCTCGTCGACCTGGCGGGTCATCTTCGTGTAGCCCACCATGTCGACGAACCCGACGATCTGCGGCCGCGCCTCGAGGTCCTCGTCCGTGGCGAACGCGCGCCCGGCGTAGGCGGCGAGGTGGCGGCGCCACACGAAGTTCTGCACCTGTTCCAGCTCGGGCAGCAGGCGTTCCACAAGCCGCGTGACCTGGCGGTCGTCGAGGTCCGGATTCTCGGTGATGAGCGTCCACAGCATGTGCACCTGCCACTCGGCCAGGCGTGACAGGTGCTGCCCGAGCGCGCGCGTCACGGCGACCTCGAGGTTGCGCTCGACGAGCCCCGACGCCACGAGCTGGTCGGCGGTGCGCATGGCCTGTACGTCGGCGTCGGTGAAGACCACCTCGTTGTCGTCCGCCGCGGCGAACCCGAGGGCGCGCCACAGCCGGCGCGAGCGTTCTTCGGGCACACCGGCCTTCGCGGCCACCTCGAGGCGCGTGTACTTGCGCGGGCCGCCAAGGAGTAGCTTCTCGAGGCGTTGCTGCAGGTCAGGGGAGTCGGCCACGGGTCAGGTCGTGTGCACGATCAGGACGTCGACCCCGGACTTGCGCGCCACCTCCGCCGGCACCGAGCCGAGGATCCGCCCGGCGAGCGTGTTGAGGCCGCGGTTGCCCACCACCAGCAGGTCGGCCGACGTCTCGTGCACGACCTTGCGCAGCGCGTGCACCGGCTCACCGTTCACGGCGATGGTCTGGATGTCCTTCGCCCCGGCCTTCGCGGCCCGGTCGCGCGCGCTCTGCAACGTGTCCTCCGCCGGCGCCGACCCGACGACCTGGTAGGCCTCGTCGCCGAGCTCGTCCTGCGCCTGCTCCACGTCGTGCTTGCTGGCGGGGTAGTACGCGCACACCACGACCAGCTTCGCCTCGGCATCCGCAGCCACGCCCGCCGCCCGGTCCACCGCGGCGAACGACGAGTCCGACCCGTCCGTCCCCACCACCACGGTCCGATAGACAGCCATCCGAAACCTCCCGGCGATCCCGAATCGGGGCGCCACCGCCCCTCTTGTCGGGGGAAGGTTACTCGTGAGTTGCTTGCCGTGCTGGACACGGTGACGGCCGCACCCCTCAGCAGCTCGGGGCGCGGCCGTTCGTGGGCTGGACCAGGGCGTCAGTCGCCGGTGGGTTTGCCTGCCTGGCCCGAGGCGGGCTGGGGCTGGGCCTTGGGCTTGGGGACGTCGCTCGTGCGCAGGCGGACCGTCTTCTCGACGTCGCCTTCGACCGAACCCGAACCCGAACCAGCGGGAACGGCAGCCGGGACCGGAGTCTTCGGCTCGATGGAAGCCTTGATGTCCGCCGGCACCACCGTGTCGGTCTCGCCGAGCACGTGGTGGGCCTCCGCCAGCACCGTGCGCGCCTGGCGCACCTGCTCGGCCAGGCTGGTCCGGACATTGCGCAGCGCCTCGACGCGCTCGTTGGCCTGCGTGATGCGGCGGTTCGACTCGTCGGTGGCCGTGCGGACGCGGCGGCGGGCCTCGTCGGCGGCTTCGGCGAGGCGGGCGTTGGCCTCGGTGATCGAGTCCTGCTTGCGCTTGTTCGCGTCGGCGACGGATTCGCGCTGGCGGCGCTCGATGTCGGCGCGGGCCGCTGTTTCTTCTTCCAGCACCTTGGCGCGGATGGCGGCGGCGTCCTCGGCGGCTTCGCGCACGCGGCGCTCGGCTTCGGCCTTCGACGCGGCCTCCTGCTCGGCCAGCACCCGCATCGCCTCGGTGCGGCGGGCGGCCATGGCGATTTCGAAGTCCTCTTCGACCTGCGTGCGGCGGGCCTCGGACTCCGCGTCGAGCTTGTTGCGCTCGGCTTCGGCCTTGTCGGTGATCGACTTCGCCTCGGCGCGGGCGTCTTCGAGGACCTTGCGGTGCTCGGCTTCCATCTCCTTGCGGCGCAGGTCGAGTTCGGTGAGCAGCTGCTCGTACCGCGCGCGCATGGCGCTGGCGTCGGTCTCCGCCTTGGCGCGGATGTGGCCGGCCTCGGCCTCGGCGCGCGCCCGCGTGTCGGCGGACTCGTCCTGTGCCAGGCGCAGCATCCGCTGCAGGCGCTCGGACAGGCCCTCGACGCTCGTCGGCGGCTGCGCCAGCCGGTCGACCTGCCCGCGCAGGTCGGCGATCTCACCGCGCGCGATCTCCAGCTGCCGGGCCAGATCACCCGCCTGGGCGATGGCGGCGTCGCGGTCGCCGGTGAGCATCTTCAGGTCGGCGTCCAGCCGTTCCAGATGTTCGTCGACCTGCGCTCGGCTGTACCCGCGCTTCGCCACGTCGAAGCCGGCTCCCAGCGGCACAAGCTCCCGTTCCTCGCCAAGGCTCATGGCCCTACCGTAGCCGCTACGGGGTCACGGACGGGTGAGCACCCACGGTGTCCGGACTAGCGTGCGCCGAGCGGCCGAACACAGTAGCCCGATGGCTGAAAACCACGCCGGAACCGGTTGTGCGCAACTGTGACCCACAGATCTTGACCGGCCGGCCAATCAAGGCGCATGATCGAAGCAGGGAAACTTCCTGAACAGCAGGTTCTCTGCGGAGGTGAGCACGAATGAGTGAAGTCTCGACGCGCGCCTGGACCCGGCCCCACGACTGGGCCGAGGTCGTCATCGGTGTTGTCGCCGCTCTTTCACCCCTTTGGCTGAGCACGGACACGATGACGATGTGGACGATGGTGATCCTCGGTGCGCTGATCGCCATCGACGGCCTGGTGTCGCTCGCGGCGCCCGGTGCCGTCTACGGCGAGGGCATCCAGATCGTCCTCGGGGTGTTGCTGTTCCTCGCGCCGTGGGTGATGCGGTACACCGAGTTCAACGGGGCGTCGTGGACGTCCTGGGTCGCCGGTGCGCTCACGATCATCGCCGGCGCCGCCGCGATGCCGATGGCCACCGCCGCCCACCGGACGGCGATGCCGCACTGAAGGAGCTGACATGACGGATGACTCGGCGAAGGAGCGGATCCTCTGCGCGGCTGAAGCGCTCTTCGCCGAGTCCGGCTTCGACGCCACCCCGACGTCCCGCATCGCGGAGCGCGCCGGGGTGCCGAAGGGTCTGGTCCACTACTACTTCCGCCGCAAGTCCGACCTGCTGGCTGCGCTGGTCGCCCGGCTGCCCGACGAGAACATCGAGCCCGCCGCCGTGGTGGTGCCCGGTGACCTCGCCGGGTCGCTGCGGCGGCTCGTCTCGGAGCTCGACCGCCGCTTCATCGGCTCGCTCGGCCTTTCCCACGTGCTCTGGCGCGAAGCCGACACCCACTACGTGGTGCGGGACGCGCTCGGAGAACGCTTCCAGCACCTCGTGCGCCTGGTCCGCTCGGTGATCGTGGGCGCCACGGGCGGGCGCCTCGCCGTCGCCGACCTCGACAGCGCCTCCGGCCTGCTCGCCCGCGCCGTGAGCCACCGCCACGCCACGGCCCGCCACTCCGGCGACGACCGCCCCGCCGAGTTCGACGGCGAACTCACCTTCCTGGCCAACGCGCTGTCGGCCAAGGCCCGGGAGCCCAAGCGCTGAGAGTGCGAGAGCCCTAGCGCGCGGCGGGCTCCACCAGCTCCACGAGCACGCCGCCGGCGTCCTTGGGGTGCACGAAGTTCACGCGGCTGTCGGAGGTGCCGCGCTTGGCCTCGTCGTACAGCAGTCGCAGGCCCTGCTCGCGCAGCGCGGCCGCGGCGGCGTCCACATCGGACACCCGGAAGGCGAGCTGCTGCAGGCCGGGCCCGTTGCGGCCGAGGAACTTCGCGATCGTCGAGTCGTCGCGCAGCGGCGCGAGGAGCTGGATCATCGTCTCGGTGCCCGCGGTGCCGGGCGCGCGCAGCATCGCTTCGCGGACCCCCTGCTCCTCGTTCACTTCCTCGTGCGCGACCTCCAGGCCGAAGTGCTCCTTGTGGAACGCGATCGCTTCGTCGAGGTCGGGTACCGCGATCCCGACGTGGTCGATCGCGGTCACGAACGGGGTGAGCACGGCTTGGATGGACTCAGTGTTCATGGGGGCAGGATAAAGGCCACCACCCTGGTGAAGCCCCCTGAAAACCTACGTGCGCCCCCTCACACTGGCTCCATCAAGAAGCCGCGGGCCCGGGTACAGTCATGAGACTGTAGGTGTTCAGAATTCTTGGGAGGACGACGTGTCCGGTTCCGTGATCCTGGGTGCGGCCCGTACCCCCATCGGGCGGCTGCTCGGCTCGCTGAAGGACTTCACCGGGGCGCAGCTCGGCGGCATCGCGATCAAAGCGGCGCTGGAGCAGGCCGGGGTTTCGCCGTCCGAGGTCGAGTACACGATCATGGGCCAGGTCCTCACCGCGGGCGCCGGCCAGATCCCCGCCCGCCAGGCCGCCGTGGCCGCGGGCATCCCGATGGACGTCCCGGCGCTCACGATCAACAAGGTGTGCCTCTCGGGCCTCGACGCCATCGCGCTCGCCGACCAGCTCATCCGCGCCGGCGAGTTCGACCTGGTCGTGGCCGGCGGCCAGGAGTCGATGACGCAGGCGCCGCACCTGCTGCCGAAGTCCCGCGGCGGCTTCAAGTACGGCGACGTGACGATGCTCGACCACATGGCCCACGACGGCCTGTTCTGCGCCTTCGACCAGGTCGCCATGGGTGCCTCGACGGAGAAGCACAACGCGCGCTACGGCATCACGCGCGAGCAGCAGGACGAGTTCTCCGCGCGCTCCCACCAGCGCGCCGCGGCCGCCATCGAGGCCGGCTTCTTCCGCGAGGAGATCGCGCCCGTCACCATCCCGCAGCGCAAGGGCGACCCGATCGTCTTCTCCACCGACGAGGGCGTCCGCGCCGACACCACCGTCGACGGCCTCGCCAAGCTGCGCCCCGCCTTCGCCTCCGACGGCACCATCACCGCCGGCTCGTCGTCGCAGATCTCCGACGGCGCCGCGGCCGTGATTGTCGCCAGCCCCGAGAAGGCCGCCCAGCTGGGCCTCACGCCGCTGGCCGAGATCGGCGCCCACGGCGTCGTCGCCGGCCCGGACGCGTCGCTGCACGAGCAGCCGTCCAACGCCATCCGCAAGGCTCTCGCGAAGGCCAAGCTCGACGTCGGCGACCTCGACCTGGTCGAGATCAACGAGGCGTTCGCCGCGGTCGGCGTGGTGGCCAGTGAGAAGCTCGGCCTGGACCCGTCGAAGGTCAACGTCAACGGCGGCGCCATCGCCCTGGGCCACCCGATTGGCGCCTCGGGCGCCCGGCTGGCGGTGCACCTGATCCATGAGCTGCGCCGCCGCGGCGGCGGCCTCGGCGCCGCAGCCCTGTGCGGCGGCGGCGGCCAGGGCGACGCACTGCTGCTGCGGGTTCCGGCGGCGAAGTAGTTCTTGGTTCGGCGAAAGGCCGGGCAGCCCGTTGCGGCTGCCCGGCCTTCGTCGTTCACCCGGGTCAGGCGTGCTGTGCCGCTTCGAACAACGGCTTCGTCACCGCGGTGCTGAACTGCGGCCCCACCAGGTACCGCGTGCACCCCGAATCGCGTTCGCACGGCTTGCCCGCGGCGTCGAAGAAGCCCGCTTCGGTGTTGTCGCCGACGACCGTGCCGAAGCCGGTCTTCGGGTTGAAGTCGCGCAGGCGCGGGCCGCCGCTGGAGCCGCCGCCCATCACGCACGCCGTGCCCCACTGGTTCGGCGAGTCGGGGAAGTCCGGGGTGCCCGGCCACTCGCGCGTCGGGCCCGTGCAGAACGCCAGGCGCGCGCCCGTGTATTCGGGCAGGCCTTCGCGCGCGGGATCGGACGCGGCGCGCGGGTAGCCGAACTGGTAGACCTCGGCGCTGCCCGGCCGGTCGAAGCCGATCTTCTGCGCCGCGCCCACCTTGTCCTGCACGGAAACGCCGTACGCACCGCGGTTGAGGACCACGAAAGCCTGGTCGAAGGTGTCGAACCTCTGCGCGTCGATCTGGTCGTTCGCGAGCCACGTGCTGTCCGCGACGCCGAAGCGGGCGACGAACTTCCCGTACGGCGCCTGCCCGTCGTGGTAGCCCGGGACGAACATCGAGTGCGCGTTCCACTGGTTGTCCTCGCCGAGGAGGTCGGTGTCGTTCACGCAGTGCCCGGCCGTGACGACGGTGCTGCGGTTCGCGCTGTCGACCACGGTGGCCGTGCAGCTGGAATCTTCACCGTGGTCGGTGAAGAAGAGCCGGCCGACCGTCTTGGACACCGCGTTGCCGGTGGTCCACGGCGCGCCGTCCGGGCCGCCCGTCGGCGGGTTGTCCGACGACGGCTGAGTGAGCGCGTTCATCCGTTCGGGGGTCCAGTAGTCGAGCACGGCCTGCTGGTCGGCCGCGGACACGGCCAGGGGCTGCACGACCGGCCCGGTCGCGGCCGACGCGACCGCGGGCAGCGCGGCCGCCACCGCGGCGGCGGCCACGACGCTGAGGAAGAGGCGAGTGATCATGACCGGGGACGCTAGGGAACAGTTGTCAGGAGCCGGTCAGCGTTTCGTGAGCGCCCGACTTTCGCGGGGCGCCGAATGGTCCGGACCGTTCGTATACTGCCCTTCTCACTGGGAGGGATACCGCATGAAGAGGCTCCTCGTCACCACACTGGCCATCGGTGCGCTGTGCGCCGCGTTCACCCCGGCGGCGCAAGCGACGCAAGCCGCTGCGCCCACCACCACCCACGGCGCCTGCCAGTACACCGAAACGCCGGACGAGCCCGCCGCCCGTCCCGTGCCCCTGCCGCCCGACCCGCGGCACACTCCCGACCGCGGCAAGGTCGACGTCCCCGTGATCACCAACCAGGGCCTGCTGCCGCTGAAACTCGACCGCGCCGAGGCCCCGTGCACGGTGCAGAGCTTCCTGCACCTGGCCCGCCACGGCTTCTTCAACAACACGACCTGCCACCGCCTCACCGCCTACCCGACACTGCAGGTCCTGCAGTGCGGCGACCCGACGGCCACCGGCGAAGGCGGCCCGGGCTACAGCTTCCGCGACGAACTGCCCACCGACCTGCCGCCCTCGACCACCAACCCGTCGGGTCCGGGCCGGATCTACTCCCGCGGCCTGGTCGCCATGGCCAACGCCGGCCCGAACACCAACGGCAGCCAGTTCTTCCTCGTCTACGGCGACTCCACCCTGCGGCCCGACTACACCGTGTTCGGCACCGTCGGCCCGCTCGGCCTGCGCACCCTCGACCGCGTCGCCGCCGGCGGCATCGAGCCGAACGAGGACGGCACCGCGGTCGACGGAACGCCGGTGCGCAAGACCGACCTGGAGCTGGTGCTGCCGCTCGGGTTGTAGGACCCCCAGTACAAAGCGGGCCGGGACTGGACAGTCCCGGCCCGCTTTGTACTGCATGAAACTCAGTGCTGCACAGCCTTCTCCGCACCCACACCCGTGAGGGCACGGACCTCCATCTCCGCGTACTTCTTCTTGTTGCGTTCCTTCGACAACACCGTCCCGAGCCAGCCGAGCAGGAAGGCGGCCGGGATGGACACCAGACCCGGATTGTCGAGCGGGAACCAGTGGAAGTCCACGCCCTGGAGCATCGACGGGCTCTTGCCCGTCTTCGCGTCGATCGGCTTGCCGGACACCGCCGGCGAGAAGACGATCAGCACGATCGAGATGATCAGGCCGCCGTAGATGCTCCACAGTGCACCCTGCGTGTTGAACCGCTTCCAGAACAGCGAGTACAGGATCGTCGGCAGGTTGGCCGAGGCCGCGACGGCGAAGGCAAGCGCCACGAGGAACGCCACGTTCTGCCCGTTGGCCAGGATGCCACCGGCGATCGCGACAGCCCCGATCACGACGGCGGTGATCCGGGCGACGCGTACCTCCGAACCGGGCTGCGGCTTGCCTTTCTTCACCACGCTCGCGTACACGTCGTGGGCGAAGGAAGCCGACGCGGTGATCGTCAGGCCCGCGACCACAGCGAGGATCGTCGCGAACGCGATCGCCGAGACCAGGCCCAGCAGCACCGGGCCACCGAGGTTCAGGGCCAGCAGCGGCGCCGCCGAGTTCACGCCGCCGGGTGCGGCCTTGATGTCGTCGGGCCCGACCAGCGCGCCGGCGCCGTAGCCCAGCACCAGCGTGAACAGGTAGAACACGCCGATCAGCACGATCGCCCAGACCACCGAACGGCGGGCGTCACGGGCCGTGGGCACGGTGTAGAAGCGCATCAGCACGTGGGGCAGGCCGGCCGTGCCGAGCACCAGCGCGATGCCGAGCGAGAAGAAGTCCAGTTTGGACGTTCCCGTGGCGCCGTACTGCTTGCCCGGCCCGAGCAGCGTCTCGCCGGCCGCGCCCGCCTTGTCGACGGCTCCCTGCAGCAGCGACGAGAAGTTGAAGCCGTACTTGGCGAGCACCCACAGCGTCATCACGAGCGCGCCGATGATGAGCAGCGCCGCCTTGATGATCTGCACCCACGTGGTGCCCTTCATGCCGCCGATGAGCACGTAGGCGATCATGATCACGCCGACGATCGCGATGACCACCGACTGCGCGGTCTTGCCCTCGATGCCCAGCAGCAGGGCGACCAGGCCACCCGCGCCCGTCATCTGCGCCAGCAGGTAGAAGAACGACACGATCAGCGTCGAGATCGCCGCCGCGGCGCGCACCGGGCGCTGCTTCATGCGGAACGCCAGCACGTCGCCCATCGTGAACCGACCGGTGTTGCGCAGCAGTTCCGCGACCAGCAGCAGCGCGACCAGCCAGGCCACGAGGAAGCCGATCGAGTAGAGGAACCCGTCGTAGCCGTAGATCGCGATGGCGCCCGCGATGCCGAGGAACGAAGCGGCCGACAGGTAGTCACCGCTGATCGCGATGCCGTTCTGCGGGCCGGAGAACGCGCGTCCGGCGGCGTAGTAGTCGGACGCCGTCTTGGTGTTGCGGCTCGCACGGAACACGATCACGAGCGTGATCGCCACGAACACCGCGAAGATGATGATGTTCAGCGTCGGGTTGCTGCCCTCGACGCCTGCCGCGAGGGTCTTCATTCGGACTCCTTCGTGACCGGGTTCTCGATGTCTTCGCGGATCCGCTCGGACAGCGGGTCGAGGCGCCGGTTGGCGTAGCGCACGTACAGCCACGTGATGAGGAACGTCGACACGAACTGCAGCAGGCCGAACAGCAGGCCCACCGTGAAGTTGCCGGCGATCTTCGTGCTCATGAAGCCGTGGGCGTAGTCCGCCAGCAGCACGTACAGCAGGTACCAGATGAGGAACAGCGCGGTCATCGGGAAGACGAAGCTGCGCAAGCGGTGGCGTAGCTGCCTGAACTCAGCGCTCTCCTGGACTTGCTCCCAGGTGTCCGGCGGGCTGTCGGACACGCCGGAGTCGGTGGGACTCATGGTCACTCCCTCGCGACGCTGCGAATTGTGGTCCGCGCCACACTAGGGAGCCCCGGCGCCGGCGAGGAAGTGTCAGCGGTTCAAACGCCGGGCGACACGACGAACGGTCGACGAGCGGTACACGGGTGCGGACGAATGGGGCGGCTCCGGGCCGGGCGCTCGCTCGTCGAGGTGCAGGCGGAGCATCGCGGCGCCGGCCCAGGACGGCGGGCGGCCGCGCAGGGAGACGGCCACCATGACGCCGAACGCGAGTGGTACCGACCAGGGTGCCGGTTGTGACACCAAGATCGCCACCCAGCCGTCGAGCCGCGGCCCGGCCAGGGCGAACAGGATCGAGCCGGACGACGCGACGAGCCCCGTGACCACGCCGCTGATCGCGCCCGCGGCCGTGAGGCGCGGCCACCAGATGCCGAGCACGAGCAGCGGGCAGAACGTGGACGCGGCCACGGTGAAGCCCCACGTCACGAGCACCCCGGCGTCGAGCTGCGCCGACGGCAGCGCCAGCACCACCATCGCCGCGGCGGCGAACACCACGGTCACGCGCAGCCGGCGCAGGCCACCGGGCATGAGGTCGTAGGCGATGGCGCCCGACATCACCAGCAGCAGGCCCAGCGACGTCGCCAGGAACGCCG
This sequence comes from Amycolatopsis sp. NPDC049253, assembly GCF_040678995.1. Lineage (NCBI taxonomy): Bacteria > Bacillati > Actinomycetota > Actinomycetes > Pseudonocardiales > Pseudonocardiaceae > Amycolatopsis > Amycolatopsis sp. NPDC049253. The sequence goes on from NZ_JBFAQX010000012.1 coordinate 130,630, forward strand.
CGAACGCGCCCGCGGTGAGCAGCGCCGTGAACAGTTCACCGGCCCAGCCGGTGTCCACTTGAGCCGGCAGCGCGACGACGACCGTGTCCGTGTCGCCGGAGAGGTAGATCTCGGGCACCAGCACGCGGCCGAGCACGCCGTAGACGCCGGGGAACAGGTAGAACACGCCGAGCAGCGCCACGGTGATCGCCGCGGTCCGGCGGGCGGCGCGGCCGTCGGGACTGGTGTGGAAGCGCATCAGGATGTGGGGCAGGCCCATGGTCCCGAGCATCGTCGCGATGAGCACGGCCCACGTGCCGAGCAACGGGTAACCCTTGTCGAGGTCCAGCAGCGGCCGCTGCCAGTCGGGGCCGCCGAGCGCGGCGCCGTCGCTGACGTCGGGCACGGGCGCGTTGGTGGCGAAGACCAGGCGCTCTCCACTGTGGACGGTCAGTTGGCCCGGCGGGAGCGTGCTCGGCCCGGTCGCGGTGACGATGGTGGTGGGCTCGCGCAGGACCACGGTCACGTCGTGCTCGAAGTCCACCGGCGTCTCGTGCGTGAAGCGGGTGAACTCGACGGGCGTGAGCGCGGCGTCGCGGTCGGCGTCGCTCACGTGCACCACGAGCCACAGCGCGGGCACGAGGAACAGCAGCAGCTTCAGGAAGAACTGGAACGCCTGCACGTACGTCGCCGCGCGCATGCCGCCCAGCGCGAGCGTGACGCTCACGGCTGTGCCCGCGATGACCACCCCGACCCAGTACGGCGTGCCGCCCACGGCCGTGAGCACCAGCCCGGCCGTGCGGAACTGCGGTACGACGTAGATTGTGCCGATCACCAGCACCACGACCGCCGCGATCCTGCGCAGCGCCGGCGAGGCCAGGCGCGCTTCGGCGAAGTCCGGCACCGTCAGCGCCCCGGACCGCCGCATCGGCGCGGCGACGAGCACGAGCATCGCGATGTACCCCGCCGTGAACCCGACGGGGTACCACAGCGCGCCGACCCCGTCCTTCACCACGAGCCCCGCCACCCCGAGGAACGACGCGGCCGACAGGTACTCCCCGGACACCGCAGCGGAGTTCACGAACGGCGAGATCCGCCGCGACGCCACCAGGAAGTCCGACGTCGTGCGCATCGCGGCCACCCCGCGCACGCCGATGAGCAGCGTGATGAGCACGACGGGCGTCACCGCCAGCGCGAGGTCCATCTACCGCTCCTCGGCCTTCTCCGCGCGCCGCAGCTGCCAGCGCGCCAGCACGGCCATCACGGGGTAGGGGAGCAGTGCGATCATCAGCCAGGACAACGGAATGCCCCACAGCCGCACCGCGTCCAGCCCCGGTGCGACGGCGAACACCACGGGCAGCCCGAGCACGAGCACGAACATGGCGACCAGCGCGGGAATGCCGCGTCTGCGTTGCGCCCGGTAGAGGACGGCGGCGCGTTCGGCGTCGGACGCCCTCAGCCGCGGCATCCGCCACCGCCCGCGCGCCTGCCTGCGGGAGCGGGCGAGGCGCGTCTGCGGGCTCGTCACGGCGACCCGCCGGACCCGGCTCACGGCGTCTCCACCCAGACGGCGCTCACCAAGACGACCCCAGCTGCCCCTGCTGCGCCGCCTCCAGCAACCGGTCTCGCAGCTCCCGCGCGTGGCGACGGCTCACCGGCACGTCGCCGACGGGCGTGTGCGCCAGCAACCCACCGGTGGTGTCGCTGCGCAGCTCCAGCACGGCCGACACCGACAGCAGGTAACCGCGGTGCACGCGCGTGAAACCGGTGCCTTCCCAGTACTCCTCGAGCCGCGAGATCGGCATGCGCACGAGGTGCACCCCACCGCGGGTGTGGAGGCGGACGTAGTCGCCGTGGGCCTCCACGAACAACACGTCGTCGCGGCGGACGTACCGCGTGCGGCCGCCCGCGTCGACCGGGAGGGCGGCCATCGCGTCGGGTGCCGCGCGCTGGGCCTCCGAAGGCGCCATGCGCACGACCTTCGCCAGCGCCGCCGCCAGCCGTTCCGTCCGCACCGGCTTGAGCAGGTAGTCCACGGCACCGATGCCGTACGCCGCGACCGCGTGGCCGTCGTGCGCGGTCACGAACACGATCACCGGCGGCTCCGACAGGCGAGCCAGCAGCGTCGCCAGCTCCAGCCCGTCGAGGCCCGGCATGGAGATGTCGAGGAACACCGCGTCGAAGTGGTCCGCCTGCAACAGCTTCAGCGCCCGCAGCGCGTCACCCGCGCCGACGACCTCGCCGACCTCTGGTGCCTCGCGCAGCATCCGGCACAGCTCGTCCAGCGCCGGCGCCAGGTCGTCGACGGCCAGAACCCGCAGCCCGCTCACGGCAGCACCCCCGGCTGGAACCGCGGCACCCGCACGACCACACGCGTACCGGCACCCACTTCCGTCTCCACGGTCAGCCCGTACCAGGCGCCGTAGACGTTGCGCAGTCGTCTGTCCACATTGGCCAGTCCGAGGCCGCTGCCCTCGGCGACCCGGCCGGCGAGGATGTCGGCGGCCAGCTTCGGGTCCATGCCGACCCCGTCGTCCTCCACGCTGATCACGCAGTCGTTCCCTTCCGCCTGCCCGTGGACCTGCACGAGCCCGGTGGTCGCGCGCGGCTCGATGCCGTGGCGGATGGCGTTCTCCACGAGCGGCTCCAGCACCAGGTACGGCACGGCCACCGCCAGTACCTCCGGCGCCACGCGCACCTGCACCTTGAGCCGTTCGCCCAGCACCGCGCGCTGCAGCGCCAGGTAGGTCTCCACCGCGCGGAACTCCTCGGCCACCACGGTGTACTCGCCGTGGCGCGCCAGGCTGTAGCGCGTGTAGTCGGCGAAGTCGAGCATGAGGTCCCGCGCCCGGTCGGGCTCCGAGCGCACCAGCGACGCGATCACGGTCAGCGCGTTGTACACGAAGTGCGGCGACATCTCCGCCCGCAACGCCCGCAGCTCGGCCTGCGCCGCCTGGTCCGCCGACGCCTCGAGCCGGCCGCGTTCCAGGGCCTGCACCACCACGTCGGCCGCCTGCCGGACCACCTCCGAACCCGACGCGCCCACCACGAGCAACGCGCCCGCCAGCTCGTCGTGGACGTGCAGCGGCACCGCCGCGACTCCGTCGACGGACGCGGGCTCCTCGCTGTGCAGCACCTCGTCGAGCACGTGGGCCACGGTGGCGTCCGGCCCCGGCCGGCCCGACCACAGCAGCGAGCCCGAGAGGTCCGTGAGCCCCAGCCCGGCCACGCCGAACAGCCGCCGCAGCCCGTGGGCCGCGCGCCGTGCGTGGGTGCCGGCCAGCCCGTCGATGAGGTCGTCGGTGATCTTGCGCGCCGCGGCCAGCACCGGTATCGGGTCGGCGCGCGCGGCGGAACGCCACGGCAGCCGGACACCCTCGGTCATCGTCGGCCTCCCCTCGGCGACAAAAGTCTGGGGGAGTAGATCCTAGCCCCGAACGCGGCGAAGGGGACTTTCCGCGCGGGAAAGTCCCCTTCGCCGAATCTGGGATGCTCAGCAGCTCTGCGTGGAGAAGTTCTGCGGGTTCGCGGCCAGGTCGTCCTCGGTGGTGGAGTGCGGCCGCGCGGTGAGGGTCCGCGTCACGGGCTCGCCCTCCAGCGCCGCCACGGCCTCCTGCGCGCCTGGGCGCCGATCGCGGCCGGGTCCTGGGCGACGAGGGCCCGGTACCCGCCTTTCTCCAGACCGTCCACTTCGGACGCGAGCTGCTCTTCGGAGCCGTCGAGCGCGATCCTGCCGGACTTCCACCGAGCCGTGGTGCTTCGTGAGGTCCACCGCCTCCGGCAGGATCGCGCTCCTGGGCCTACCTCTTCTCGGGTGCGGGCGGGCGGCAGCGGATCGCGGTCAGCGAGCCCGACGCCTCGACCTGCCCGGCGTCGAACGGCACCACGTAGGTCTCGCCCTTGGTGACGGAGAACTCGCCGCCGTGTTCCGTGCGCAGCGTGCCGGTGCCGTCGAGCACCACGAGCACGGAGAACGACGGGTCGAACGCCAGGGAGCCGCCGCTGAGCTGCACGCGGTCGGCGCGGAAGAACTCGTCGGAACCCGCGGCCAGCAGGTCGACGGACGTGGCCTTGTCCTCGGCGGTGTGCTTGACGATCGTGGTGAGCCGCTCGGCGTCCCAGCCGGACGTGTCGAGCGTTTCGATCGCGGTGTCGAAGCCGATGCCGAGGTGGCCCTTCTCCGGCGATGCGAGGAAGTCACGCCACTCCAGCGTGAGCGAGAAGTCGGTGGGCTGCTGCAGCTCCACCACGAACACGCCCTCGCCGATCGCGTGCGGCAGCCCGGCCGGGATGTACACGGTGTCGCCGGCCTGCACCGGCACGCTGTTGAGCGCGCCCAGCATACTCGGGGCGTCCTGCTCCCGCGTCCACTCGGCGACGGTCGCCTTGCTCACCGTCTCCTTGAACCCCGGGTACACGCGCGGGTCGTCGCCGTAGGTGCCCACCACGATCCACGCCTCGGTCTTGCCGAAGTGCGAGTCGAAATGCTTCTCCGCAAAGGAGTCGCTCGGGTGGAAGTGCACGGGCAGCCGCTGGCCCGCGTCGAGCAGCTTCACCAGCAGGCCGGTGGAGTCGCCGAGCTTGGCCACGTGCGCGGCACCCAGCCACGCCTCGGCGTTTTCGCGCACGGCGTCGCGCAGCCAGACACCGCTGGGGAGCTTCGTCAGGCCGTTGGTGTCCTGGCCGAACATCGTGGTGACGGAGCCGACCCAGTCTTCCGGGCCGAACTTCGAGTCCGTACCGGTGGCACCGCGCAGCGCGGCGATCGCGTCGCCACCGCGGTAGAACTGCGGCGGCTGGTTGGCCGGGAGCCGGATCGGTTCGAGGTGCGTGCTCACGGGGTGACCTCACCGGAACCACGGGCGACAAGATGCACGGGCAGGACTACCTTTCTGGGTGCGGACTGATCCCCCTGGATCCGCGCGAACAGCAGCTCTGCCGCCGCGTGCCCCAGGGCGCTGACGTCGTGGGCGACCACCGTCACGGGCGGGTCCAGCAGGTCCGCCAGCTCGAAGTCGTCGAAGCTCACCATGGCCGGCCGGTGCTCGGCGTGGGCCAGGGCGCGCAGCAGGTGCACGGCCACGCGGTTGTTGCCCGCGATCACCGCCGTCGCGGCCGACGGACCGGACAGCAGCGTCGCCACGGCGTGCGCGATCGTCTCGGGCGTGGGTGTGCGCATCACCACGAGACTCTCGTCGTAGGAGACGCCGTTGCGCACGCAGCCTTCGCGGAAGCCGCGCAGCCGCTCGGCCGCGGTGAAGATGTCGGGGCTGTCACCGAGGAACGCGATCCGGCGGTGCCCGTGCCGCACCAGGTGCGTGACCGCGTCGATGGTGCCGCCGAGGTTGTCGACGAGCACGGTGTCGGCCACGATGTCGCCGGCCGGGCGGTCGAGGAACACCACCGGCGTGCCCGCGCGCATCTCCGGCACGAGGTAGCCGTGCTGCATGCCCGCCGGGACCACGAGGATCCCGTCGACCCGGCGCGCGCAGAACTCCAGCGCCAGCTCGCGTTCGCGGTCGGAGTTCTCCTCCGACGAGCCGGTGAGCACGTGGCGGCCGAACGACGTGGCGATGCGCTCCACCGCGCGGTTGAGCTCGGAGTAGAACGGGTTGCCGACGTCTTCGACGATGAGGCCGATCGTGCCCGTGGTCGAGCCGCGGCGCAGGTTGCGCGCGCCGAGGTTGCGGCGGAACCCGAGCTGCTCGATGGCGGCCACCACGCGCTCGGCGGTGTCGGGGTGCACCGCGGGCTCGTCGTTGACCACCCGGGACACGGTCTTGATGCTGACGCCGGCCAGCCGGGCCACATCGCTCATCGTGGCCCGTCGGCTCGCCGGGCGGGGAAGCCCGTCCGCTTCCCGGCCATGAGGAGACAACGTTGTCATAGTGGCGCAGATTGCACACCAAAGGCCGGGTCGCTGTCAATGCCCGCTTCGCGCCGAATGGGATTCAGCCTGCGAAAGTTGTGGGGCAGATGGCTGATCACGGTGTCCTGAACCAGACAGGTTCCCACGCCTGCCTTGACGTTTTCGTGAGGGATTGCCCAAGGTTGCCCGCATCGACGGTGTGCGCGACAAGGTTGTCATCCCACTCCTCCGCGGCCCTGACGGCCGTGTCGCGCCGACGACTGGAGAGGCGATGGCGATGGCGCGAGCGCGCTGGAGAGCCGGACTGATCTTCCTGACCACGGCGGTGGTGGCGGCGGTCGCGCCGGCCACGGCAGCCGAGGCGGCGAAAGCACCGGCCACCGATTTCGCGAAGTGGGTGAACCCCTTCGTCGGAACTCGGCCCGGTGGTGAGGACCTCGGCACCGGTGGTGGTGCCGGCAACACGTTCCCGGGCGCGGTGGCGCCGTTCGGGATGGTGCAGTGGAGCCCGGACACGGTGAAGTCGCAGCCGGGCGGCTACTTCTACGACGACAACGCCCTCACGGGCTTCAGCCTCACGCACCTCTCGGGTGCCGGCTGCTCGACCTACGAGGACATCCCCTTCATCCCGTACGTCGGCGAGGTCAGCACCTCGCCCGCGACGGACCCGGGCCACTACACGTCGAAGTTCAGCCACGACAACGAGCACGCCACCGCGGGCGAGTACGACGTCACCCTCGACAGCGGCGCGAAGGTCGAGCTGAGCGCGACGCAGCGCACCGGCTCCGCGCGCCTGACCTACCCCGCCGGCGCGTCCTCGACGCTGCTGGTCAACACGTCCGGCTCGGTCAACGGCACCGACGACGCGTCGATCACCATCGGCAAGGACACCATCAGCGGCTGGGCGACCAGCGGCCGCTTCTGCGGCGCGCAGAACACCTACCGCGTGTACTTCTCGGCCAAGTTCGACACCCCGTTTGCCTCGATCGGCACGTGGAAGAACGGCGCGGTGACGCCCGGCAAGACGTCGGAGACCGGTGGGGCCCGCGCGAAGGTGGCGCAGCCGAACGGCGTGAACGCCGCGATCGCGCGCCCGGCCAAGGCCAAGACGCAGGACACCACCGTGAGCGGCCCCGGCAGCGGCGGCTACGTGACCTTCGCGAACCTCAACGGCGCGCAGGTCAATGTGCAGGTCGGCCTGTCGTTCGTGTCCGTGGACGGCGCGAAGGCGAACCTGAAGGCCGAGAACAACGGCAAGAAGTCCTTCGACCAGATCGCGGCCGGCACGCGCAAGGCGTGGAACGACCAGCTCGGCAAGGTCGCCGTCAGCGGCGGCTCCGACGCCGACCTGACCACGTTCTACACCTCGCTGTACCACTCGCTGATCCAGCCGAACGTGTTCTCCGATGTGGACGGTTCCTACCCCGGCTTCGACGGCCGGATCCACAAGGCGGACAAGGGCCACGCCATGTACACCAACTTCTCCGGCTGGGACATCTACCGCTCGGAGATCCCGCTGCTGGCCACGATCGACCCGGCCCAGACGTCGGACATCGTGCGCTCGATGATGGCCTACGCCGAGCAGGGCGGCTCGTGGGACCGCTGGACCGTGGCCAACGACTACACCGGCGTGATGAACGGCGACCCGTACCACATCATCGTCTCCAGCGCGTACGCCTTCGGCGCGCGTGACTTCGACGCCCAGAAGGCGTTGCTGCTGATGATCAAGGGCGCCACGCAGCCGACCCAGGGCTACACCGAGCGGCCCGGCCTCGCCGACTACCTGCGCCTCGGCTACGTGCCCGGCGCCGGCGCGGACACCCTCGAGTACACCAGCGCCGACTTCGCCATCGCGCAGTTCGCGAAGCGCCTCGGCGACAGCGCCACCTACACCACGTTCATGAAGCGCGCGCAGAACTGGCAGAACCTGTACAACCCGGGGACCGGCCACCTGCAGCCGCGCAACGCCGACGGCTCGTTCGCCGGCACGTACGACCCGGCCAGCTCGCAGGGCTGGGTCGAGGGCAACGGCGCGCAGTACGAGTGGATGGTGCCCTACGACCTCGGCGGCGTCGTCTCCGCGTTCGGCGGCGACACGGCGACCCAGTCGCGGCTCGACACCTTCTTCACGAAGCTGAACGCGGGCACGCAGGAGCCGTACGCCTTCATGGGCAACGAGCCGAACTCCAACGCGCCCTACGCCTACTCGTACGCGGGTGCCCCGGCCAAGACCCAGGCCATCGTGCACCGGTCGATGGACGAGCTCTACAACCCGCGTCCCGAGGGCCTGATCGGCAACGACGACCTCGGCCAGATGTCGGCCTGGTACGTGTGGTCCGCGCTGGGCGTCTACCCGGAGATCCCGGGCCGCGCAGAGGTGCTGCTGTCCACGCCGCGCTTCGAGCACGCCGTGCTCACGACCGGCGCGGGCAAGAAGATCACGATCAACGCGCCGGGCACCGGTGACTACGTCGGCTCGTTGAAGGTCAACGGCGGCGCGGCCGCGAAGGCGTGGCTGCCCGAGGCCCTGATCTCGACCGGCGGCACGCTCGACTTCACCCGCTCCGCCACGGCCACCCAGTGGGGCGCCGCGGCGGCCGACGCCCCGCCGTCGTTCCGCGAGCAGGAGAAGCCGAGCCTCGCGTTCGCCAACCCGGCCCGCGTGGTGACCCCGGCGGGCTCGACCGCGACGGCGAGCGTCGGCGTGCAGGACCTGTCCGGCACCGCGAAGACGTGGACCTACACCGCGGGCAGCGCCGACGGCATCACGCTGTCTCCGGCGTCGGGCTCGGTCGCCGTGCCCGCGAACGGCAAGGCGCAGGCCACGGTCACCGTCACCGTCCCCGCGGGCACCGCCGACGGCGCCCGCCGCATCCCGGTGACGTTCTCCGCGCCGGGGCTGGCGAGCACCGAGGCCGTGCTCACGGTGCTCGTGGCGCAGCCGGGCAGCTGGCTGGCCACAGTGGACAACGCCGGCATCTCGCCCGACTCCGACTCGACGAAGGCCAACTTCGACGGCGGTGGCTGGAGCTACTCGGCCGACGCGCTGGCGGCGGCCGGCGCCAAGCCGGGCGGCACGGTGACGAGCGACGGGCTGAACTTCACCTGGCCCTCGTTCCCGGCGGGCGACCCCGACAACGTCGTGGCCAACGGCCAGAAGGTGACCGTGACCGGCTCGGGCCGGCTCGCGCTGCTCGGCGCCGGCTCCAACGGCAACGCGCAGGGCACGCTCACTGTCACCTACACCGACGGCACCACGTCCACCGCCACGGTCGGCGTGTCCGACTGGACGCTGGGCGGCGGGGCCGCGCAACCGTCGTTCGGCAACCGGATCGTGCTGTCCACGCCGTACCGCAACGCTTCGGGCACCGACCCGCAGCAGATTCGCACGCTGGTGTTCGGCACCGCGCCGATCACCCTCGACGTCGGTAAGACGGTGGCGAGCGTGACGTTGCCGTCGAACGTCAGCGGTGGCGCGATGCACATCTTCGCGATCGCCGTCGGCTGATCTTCGCCCGTCCGTGATCCGTGGAGGGCTCCTCACCCGAGGAGCCCTCCACGGACCCGTTTCCTTCAGGGGAGTTCGATGAGGAGCAGAACACTGGCGGGCGCGGTCGCGCTCGCCGTCGCGGCGGCCGGCCTCACGCCGGTGACCGCCTCGGCCAGGCCGGCCGACGCGCTGGAGTCCGTGAACACGTTCATCGGCACGCAGGACGAGGGCAACACGTTCCCCGGCGCTTCGGCGCCGTTCGGCATGGTGCAGGTCTCGCCGTCCACCACGCACTACGCCGGCTACCTCTACACCGACACCGCGATCCGCGGCTTCGGCCACTTCTACCTGTCCGGCGCGGGCTGCTGGGAACAGGGCGGCCTCGTGCAGACCCTGCCCACCACGGGCGACGTCGGCCCGGGCGCGGCCTTCGACACGACCAAGCCCGCCACGTTCGACAACGCCAACTACGCCGCGCCCTACACCCACGACGGCGAGGTCGGGAAACCCGGCTACTACAAGGTGCACCTCACGGGCTACGGCGGCGTCGACGTGGAGACCACGGCCTCGACCCGCAGCGGCGTCGAGCGCTACACCTTCGACAAGTCCGGTCCTGCCAACGTGTTCGTGAACGTCGGGCAGGCCAACGCCAAGGAGCCCGTGACCGGCAGCAGCGTGCGGATCGTCGACGACCACACGATCTCCGGCACCGTCGAGTCGCAGGCCTTCTGCGGCGGCAAGGCCTACACGACGTACTTCACCACCAAGTTCGACAAGCCGTTCTCCAGTTACGGCACCTGGTCGCCGACGGGTGGCACGCCCGGCAGCAAGTCCTCGGACGGCGGCGCGGGCCTGCGCGGCGCGTGGCTGACCTTCCCGAAGGGCGACCAGATCACGGCCACCACGTCGATCTCCCAGGTGGACGCCCACGGCGCCGACGTGAACCTCGCCGCCTCGCGGGTGCGCCCGTTCGACGCAGTGAAGGCCGACGCACAGCGCACGTGGCGCCAGGAACTGTCCAGTGTGGACATCACTGGCGGCACGCCCGACGAGCGCACCGTGTTCTACACGTCGCTCTACCACGCGTTCCTGCAGCCGCTCACCGCGAACGACGCCGACGGCCGCTACTACGGCTTCGACAAGAAGATCCACCGCGCGATCGGCTGGACCTACTACGACTTCTTCTCGCTGTGGGACACCTACCGCAGCCAGAACCAGCTGCTCGCGCTGCTCAAGCCCGACCGGGCGCGCGACATCGCGAAGAGCATCCTCGCGATCCACGAGGAGGGCGGCTGGCTGCCGCGGTGGGCGTACGCGAGCCAGGAGACGAACACGATGACCGGCGACCCGGTCACGCCGTTCCTGGTCGACCTGTGGCGCTTCGGCGCGCTGAAGGGCGACGAAGTCGAGGCGTACGAGGCGCTGCTGCAGAACTCGCAGCAGATCCCACCGGCGTCCTCGCCGTTCCAGGGCCGCTCCGGCAACGCGAGCTACCAGGCCGACGGGTTCGTGCAGTACGACCCGAACTTCCCGAAGAAGGGCCAGGACACCGACCCGAACCACGGCGCTTCGGCCACGCTCGAGTACGCGCTCGGCGACTGCTCGCTGTCGGTCATGGCCGCGGCGCTGGGCAAGAAGCAGGACGCGGCCGCGCTGGCCGCGAAGGGGCGCACCTACCAGACGCTGTGGGACCCGACCGTGACCGACCGCGGCTTCACCGGCTTCTTCCGCCCGAAGGTCACCGGTGGCGACTGGTTCACCCCGGCGGGCCAGCCGTACAGCCCGCAGAGCCAGGACGGCTTCCACGAGGGCACCGCCTGGCAGTACCAGTGGCTCGTGCAGCAGGACGTGCCCGGCCTGATGAAGGAGATGGGCGGCGCCGACAACACCCACCAGCGCCTCGACGACTTCTTCGCCTACGACGACCTCGTGAAGGACCCGGCGAAGACCGTCCGGGAGGAGTGGGTCGTGGGGCCGTACTCCTACTACAACCAGTTCCGCTACAACCCCAACAACGAGCCCGACCTGCACTCGCCGTGGATGTACACGCTCACCGGCCAGCCGTGGAAGACCTCCGCGGTGGTGCGCGCGGCCCACACGCTGTTCACGAACGCCCCGAACGGCGTCACGGGCAACGACGACCTCGGCACCATGTCGGCGTGGTACGTCTTCAGCGCGCTCGGCCTCTACCCGGCCGTGCCCGGTACCGGGAACTTCGTGCTGAACGCGCCGCAGTTCGCCAAATCGGTGCTGCACCTGCAGAACGGGCGTTCGGTGACGATCAAGGCGCCGGGCGCGGACGGGGCGAAGCTCCAGTACGTCCGCAACCTGAAGGTGGGCGACGGGCGGCAGGCGCGGCCGTCCGACAAGTCGTACGTGAGTGTCGAGCAGTTGCGGGGCGGGACCACGCTGGACTTCACGCTGACCGCCGACGCCACGCAGGCCACGTGGGCAACATCACCTTCGTCGGCGCCGCCGTCACCTTGTGCCGGTTAGTGCCCGATTGAGGACTGTCCGTGAAGGCTCTTTCCCGGAATGCGAGACCGGGAAGGGGCCTTCACGGTTTTCCGGGCATTTCCCCGCCGGTTTTCCGCAGTGGTCCAGACCATATTCGGGAGGGGTCGTGAGGATAGTCACGGGCCCCGGTGTTCCGGTGAGGGCCGTCACGCCTCACACTGGTGTCATACGCGTCCGACAGTGCTGTTGACGTCAAGCGGGTAGTCCCCCTTGGACAGTGCGCCGGACGCGTTTTTGTGTGTGCAGGCAGCACGCACCCGTGTGACGCACAGGAGGAAAGTCGTGTCCAGCAAGGCCGCTCTCGTGTTCCGCGTGGCCGCAGTCGCCGAAGCCCTGTCCTGGGCCGCGTTGCTGATCGGGATGTTTCTCAAGTACGTCGTGCACTCCTCCGGTGAGGGCGGCGTGCCCGTCATCGGCATGGTCCACGGCGTGATCTTCGTGCTCTACGTCGTGGTCTCCCTGTCCGTCGCCAAGCCGCTCGGCTGGCGCCCGAAGACCCTGGTGCTCGCGCTGCTGTCCAGCATCCCGCCGCTGTTCACCTGGATCTTCGAGAAGTGGGCCCTGCGCAACGGCCGCCTCGACGGCCCGCAGCGCCTCACCCACGGCGGTGTCGGCCTGTTCGAGTCCCGCGTGCCGGAGACCGCGAACGCCTGAGTTCCCCGCTTCCGACGGGCCCGTACGACCTCGTGTCGTGCGGGCCCGTTTCGCGTTTGCCCGGGTCGCGTGGTTTCGGCGTTATTCGGTGAAGTCGCCGGATGAGCGGCGGACCTTGGTGAGCAGATCGGTGAGCTGCTCGACCTGCCGCTCGGTGAGCCCCGTGAGCCCGAAGTCGATGCCCGTCACCGCGGCCGTCGCGGCTTCGCGGCGCGCGCGGCCGTCGTCGGTGATCTCGACCAGCGTGGTGCGGCGGTCGGTGGGGTGCGGCACGCGCTTCACGAGCCCGTCGCGCTCGAGGCGGTCGACTATGTTGGTGACACTGGTGGGGTGCAGCTGCAGCCGTTCACCCATCACCCGCATCGGCAGCCTCGAGTTGCGGGCGAAGGTGAGCAGCACGAGCGCCTCGTAGCGGGCGAACGTGAGGCCGTGCGGCTTGAGCGAGCCGTCGACCGCCGACTGGATGATCTGTTGCACCCGCATCAGACCGGTGACCGCGGCCATGGTTCCGGCGGGACCGATCCGGTCCTCCCAGAGCTCGGCCGCACGGGCGATCGGGTCGAACGGCAGCGGTCGGTTCATGACAAACGAAGTTACCAGCGGGTACCCGGAAGACGGCGATCGCCCTGCTCGCCCCGCCTTTGTTTTCCCCTGACGAAAGGATCCCGACATGATCGTCGCGTTCAGCGTGAGCCCCTCCGGCGGTGACCCGGACGCCGGCGTGAGCGAGGCCGTCTCCCGCGCCGTGAAGGTCGTCCGCGACAGCGGGCTGCCGAATTCCACCAACGCGATGTTCACGAACGTCGAGGGCGAATGGGACGAGGTGATGGCCGTCGTGAAGCAGGCCGTGCAAGCCGCGGGGGAGGGCTCGGCGCGCGTCGGCCTCGTCCTCAAGGCCGACATCCGCCCGGGCTACGACACGGGCCAGCTCACCGCGAAGGTCGACCGCGTGGAAGCGCACCTGCGCGAGGGCTGAGTGCCTACGGCAGCGGCGGGGTGAACGCCACGGTCCACCGGCCTTCCTCCCTGGTCACGGCCAGGGAGTAGGTGAAGCGCGAACCGTGCGTCACCCCGCTGACCACCGCGCGCGTGGGGGAGTGGTCGTCGGGGACGAGCTGCACGGCGATGTCGCGCACGTCGTCTTCGCCGAGCACGGCCACGTAGTCGTCGGCGAAGTCGGAGGCGCCCGAGCCCGGGTAGTCGAGCAGGTCTTCGAGCGCGCCGGAGTCGCGGGCGACGAGGGCACTGCGCAGCGAGTCACGCAGAGCGACGGGCGAGGGGGCGCCCGGGTCCGGCTGGTTCGCGATGAGCACCGTGATCGCCACGACCCACGCCACACCCACCCCGACGGCCACCGCCACGGTGGCGTTGCGCCGGCTCAGCATCACGGCCTCCCTGATCTTTCCGCCGTGAGCATGCACGAGCCGGGCGCTCCTGCCAATCGCGACGCGAGTGCGCCACCCGGGCACCGGCGGTGAAATGTCCCGCCACCCCGTGCCAGGATGGAGGGCGTGACACACCCACGCGGATCTGCAGCGAACTCAGCGGCCATGTCCGCCGCACTGTCCGGCGCGGTCGACCTGTCCGCGCTCAAGGCCCGGGCCGAAGCGTCCCGGAGCCAGCCCCCCGCGCCGCCCGCGGGTGCGGCGCCGGCCGGGGGTGGCGCGCCGCCGTCGGACGTCATCATGGATGTGACGGAAGCCACGTTCCAGACCGACGTCGTCGAGCGCTCGCTCAACCAGCTCGTGCTCGTGGACCTGTGGGCCGACTGGTGCGGCCCGTGCAAGCAGCTCAGCCCCGTGCTGGAGCGCCTCGCCACCGAAGCGGCCGGCGCGTGGGTGCTCGCCCGCGTCGACGTGGACGCCAACCCGCGCATCGCGCAGCTGTTCGGTGCCCAGTCGATCCCGACCGTCGTCGCGATCGGCGGCGGCCAGCCCGTGGACGCGTTCTCCGGCGCCCTGCCGGAGCCCGAGATCCGCAAGTGGCTGAACGCGCTGCTCGACGCCCTGCGGGACAAGCTCCCCGGCATCCGCGCCGCCGAGGAGGTCCGCGGCCCGATCGAGGAGCCCGAGGACCCGCGCTTCACCGAGGCAGAGGAAGCCTTCGAGCAGGGCGACTTCGCCGCGGCGCAGGCCGCCTACGAGCGCATCCTCGACGCCGAGCCCGCCAACGAGCTGGCCAAGAACGCCCTGGCCCAGGTCAAGTTCACCGCCCGCGCCGAAGCGGCCGACCCGGACGCCCGCACCAAGGCCGACGCCGACCCGTCGAACCTCGACGCCCAGCTCGCGGCCGCCGACCTGGAGATCGCGGAGCAGGACGTGGACGCCGCGTTCACCCGCCTGATCGACGCCGTCCGCCGCACCGCCGGCGACGACCGCAACCGCGTCCGCGAACACCTGGTGGCGCTGTTCGACCTCTTCGACCCGGCCGACGAGCGCGTGATGAAGGCCCGCCGCAACCTGGCGAGCGCCCTGTTCTGAGCCGTTCCACGACGAAGGCCCCCGATCCGCGATCGGGGGCCTTCGTCGTGTTCCCGACCCGCCGGGCGCGTTTCCAGCATGCCGGGAAACTCCGTTCACGCTGATTTTCCAGCCTGCGTGGAAAACGCGCCGGCGGATCGGTCAGCCGTACTGCTTCGAGCAGACCGAGGAACCCTCGAGGTATCCCCGGCGCAGCGACTCGACCCGGTCGAAACCGCTGTCCGGCCGCTTGCCGTTCACGTCCGCCGACACCAGGCCCTCCGGACGCAGCAGGTCCGCGATCGCCTCGTCGAGGTCGCCGGCGGACAGGCGCAGCGTGCCGGGCCGGTTCGTGAACGCCGCCCAGGCACCCACCAGACACGATGTCCGCAGCCCCGCGTTCGGGTTGTCCAGCGACGCTCCCACGCCCTTCTGGATCCCCAACGCGTACCGCGACGCCACCTCCGCGAATGCGGCGAAGTCGCCCAGCCCCGTGCTCTGCTGCCCGGAGGCCTCGGCTTCCTCGTCCACCGGCTGCGCCAGCGCCGTGAGCCGCGAAACGTCGATGTTCACCGTGTTGTCCGCGGGGCAGTAGGACGCGGGCGGGGTCGACGGCCCACCCGAGCAGCTGCCGCTGCCCTGCACGATCGTCGGCGCCTGCACCCCCGCACCGCCGAACGCCGAATCGAGGCTCGCCTTCAGCAGCGTCAGGGTCTGCTCGGAGATCTTCGCGTCGCCCTTGCCGGTGTCCTTGCTGTCGAAGGGCCGCTCCGTGAGCCGCGCCTGCACGTTCTGCGCGTTCATTCCCGCGCACTCCTTCGGGCCCTTCTCGAACCCGGACTGGAACGCGAACGTCCGGTCGAACGCCGTGCCGTGCGCCTGCCGGTCGGTGGCGCTGGTGCCGGCCTGGTCGCGGATGAAGAACATCGCGGCCATGATCTGGTCCAGGCCCTCGGCCGTGGACACCTGGTAGTACTTGCTCTTCCCCTCGGCGACCCAGCGGAAGTAGCTGCCCGCGAAGCAGTCGGCCTGCTGCTCCTTCACCACGCTCGGCGTGCTCTTCGTGATGCCGGCCTTCGGCCCGAGCCGGTACTGGATCGCGTGGCCGAACTCGTGCGCCAGCACGGTGACCACCGACATCGGCCCGAAGCGCTGGCGCAGCATCGGCAGCAGCACGCCGCGGTCCCACGCCACCGAGTCGTCAGCTGAGCAGTAGAACGCGTTCACGAGCTTCTTCACGCTGCCGCACGCCGTCTGCTCCGTGTCGGTGCGCGAGTCGTAGGACAGCAGTGACGTCACGGGCTTGAAGTCCTGCCCGAACTCGGTCGGCAGCGCCTCGCCCCAGTAGGCCTCGACGTCGGCGATCGCGGCCGTGGCCAGCTGGTCGTCCTGCCCGCCCTCGGCGTTCTTCACGGTCAGGTCCGGCTTCGGCGCGCCGCGCTTCAGGCCGCTGTCGAAGTGGGTCACGGGCAGGCCCGCGACGTTGCCGGCCCCGGGCGTCACCGGCCCGGCCGAGCTGTTGCCGCACGCCGCCGCGCCCAGCGCGGCCACCACCGCGAGCGCCAGCAGCGCTCCCCCTCGCCTCATCACGCCCGGGACCCTACTAAGCGGCTGTGCCCGATGTGAGCGTTATCCCCGAACGGGTCATGCGCGCTCCGTGCCCGGGCCCGATATGGTCGCTGACCATGCGTGCTGTCCGCCGGTTCACCGTCCGAGCCAGCCTGCCGGAATCGCTAGCGGGCCTCGGCGCGCTCGCGACGAACCTGCGCTGGACGTGGCACCCACCGACCCGCGACTTGTTCGCGTCGATGGACGCCGAGCTCTTCAACGCCATCCGTGACCCGTTGCGGATGCTCACCGCGCTGCCGCCGGAGCGGCTCGAAGAGCTGGCCGTGGACGAGGACTTCCTGCGCCGCACCCACGAAGCCGCGGCGGGGCTGGAGCAGTACCTCACCGAACCGCGCTGGTACCAGCGGCGCACCGACGAAGGTCTGCCCGCGGCCGTCGCGTACTTCTCGATGGAGTTCGGCGTCACCGAGGCCCTGCCGAACTACTCGGGCGGCCTGGGCGTGCTCGCGGGCGACCACCTGAAGGCGGCTTCGGACCTCGGCGTGCCGATGGTCGGCGTGGGGCTGCTGTACCGGTCGGGCTACTTCCGCCAGAGCCTGTCGCTCGACGGCTGGCAGGTCGAGCACTACCCCGTGATCGACCCCAACGCGTTCCCGCTGGAGCTGGTGACCGACGGCGGGCACGCGGTCCTCGTCGAGGTCGCCATGCCGGGCGGGCGCACGCTGCGCGCGCAGATCTGGCGCGCCCGCGTGGGCCGCATTCCGTTGCTGCTGCTCGACACCGACATCGAAGCCAACGACGAGGACCTGCGTCCCGTCACCGACCGGCTGTACGGCGGCGACGCCGACCACCGCATCCGCCAGGAGATCCTCGCCGGCATCGGCGGCTTCCGGGCCGTGCGGAAGTTCTGCGAGCTCACCGGCCACCCGCAGCCGAACGTCTTCCACACCAACGAGGGCCACGCCGGCTTCCTCGGCCTCGAGCGCGCCCGCGAGATCATCCAGGCCGACCGCCTCGGCTTCGACGAGGCGCTCCCGGCCGTGCGCGCGGGCACGGTGTTCACCACCCACACGCCGGTGAGCGCCGGCATCGACCGGTTCCCCGTCGACCTCGTGCAGCGCTACTTCTCCGACGGCCGGCTCGTGCCCGACATCGACGTGCGCCGCGTGCTGCAGCTCGGCGCGGAGGACAACCCCGGCCTGTTCAACATGGCCCACATGGGACTGCGGCTCGCTCAGCGCGCCAACGGCGTCTCGGAGCTGCACGGCCGCGTCACCCGCCGCATGTTCTCCCGCCTGTGGCCCGGTTTCGACGACGACGAGGTGCCGGTCTCGTCCATCACCAACGGCGTGCACGGGCCCACGTGGGTCGCGCGCGAGCTGAGCGCGCTGCTGGGCGGCAACCACGACGAGTTCGGCCACGAGGGCCGCACGCCGGACAGCTCGCTGCGCGACGGCGTCACCGACCAGCAGCTGTGGGGGCTGCGCCGCGAGCTGCGGGAGAAGCTCGTGGCCGAGGTCCGCCGGCGCGTGCGGGCGGCGTGGATGCAGCGCGGCGCTTCCGCGCTGGAGCTGGGCTGGACCGAGCGCGTCTTCGACCCCGACGTGCTGACGGTCGGCTTCGCCCGCCGCGTGCCCACGTACAAACGCCTCACCCTCATGCTGCGCGATCCCGACCGCCTGCGCGCCCTGCTGCTGGACGAGAAGCGGCCGATCCAGATCGTGATCGGCGGCAAGTCGCACCCGGCCGACGAGAACGGCAAGCAGCTCATCCAGCAGATCGTGCGGTTCGTCGACGACCCCGCCGTGCGCCACCGGATCGTCTTCCTGCCCGACTACGACATGTCCATGGCCCGCTACCTCTACCGCGGCTGCGACGTGTGGCTCAACAACCCCGTGCGGCCGCTGGAGGCGTGCGGCACGTCGGGCATGAAGTCGGCGCTCAACGGCGGCCTGAACCTCTCCATCCGCGACGGCTGGTGGGACGAGTGCTACGACGGCTCCAACGGCTGGGCCATCCCCACCGCCGACGGCGTCACCGATCCCTTACGCCGCGACGACCTGGAGGCCGCCGCGCTCTACGACCTGCTCGGCCAGCAGATCGCGCCGCTCTACTACGACAAGGATTCCTCGGGCGTCCCCTCCGGCTGGCTGTCCATGGTCTGGCACACGCTGGAGACGCTCGGCCCGCGCGTGCAGGCGTCGCGCATGGTCCGCGAGTACGTGGACTCCGGCTACCTGCCCGCTTCGCGCATGGTCGCCGCCGCCGTCGGCGACGGGTACGCCGGCGCGCTGTCGCTCGCCGACTACCGCACCAAGCTCGAGGTGTCGTGGCCCCGCGTGCGGATCTTCGACTCGGAGCTGCTCTACGACCGCTCCGAAAGGCTTGTCGTCGGCACCGAGGTCACCGTCCGCGCCCGCATCGACCTCGCCGGCCTCGACCCGTCCGAAGTGGACATCCAGGCCGTCGTCGGGCAGGTCGGCGACGGCGACGAGCTCACCGACACCGTCACGGTCCCCATGCGCGGCGACGGCATCGGCGCGTTCTCCGCCTCACTGCGCCTGCCCCGTGCCGGCTCGGTGGGCTACACGGTGCGCGTGCTGCCGAAACACCCGCTGCTGGCGAGCCCGGCGGAACTGGCCCGCGTCGTCCTCGCCTGACGGTGGCGGCCATCGAGGTCCGCCCGGCGCGTCCCGCCGAGTTCGAGGCCGTCGCCGGGTTGCGGTGGCGGTGGGTGGCGGAGCGGGACGGCCTGCCCGACGAGGAGCGGGCCGCGTTCGTGCGGGAGTTCGCGGCGTGGGCGCGGGACAACGCGGCCACGCACCGGTGCCTGGTCCTCGTGCGCGACGGCGAAGTGATCGGGATGGCGTTCCTCGCGATCACGGCGCGGGTGCCGTCGCCGGTCGCGCTCTCGCGGGCCTCGGGTGACGTGCAGTGCGTGTACGTGGTGCCGGAGGCCCGCGACGGCGGGTTGGGCGGCGGGCTGATCGACGCGACCCTGCGCCTGGCCGCGGAACTCGGCCTGGAGCGCGTCACCGTGCATTCGTCGGAGCGAGCCGTGCCGGCCTACGAACGGCACGGCTTCGCGGGGTCACCACTGCTGTTGCAGACCAGGCCGGGGCCCGCCGGAACCGCCGTCACGGCACCGCCGGCGACCCACCCTCCACCACGGGCAGCCCCTCCGCCGCCCACGCCCGGAACCCACCCGCGAGATCCGTAGCGTTCTTCAACCCCAACCGCTGCAGATCCGCCGCGGCCAGGCTCGACGAGTAGCCCTCGTTGCACATCACGATCGCCGTCGTGTCAGTGGTCACACCGGGCAGCCGCCAGTCGCTGTCCGGGGCGAGCCGCCACTCCAGGTGGATCCGCTCGACGACCACGGCGCCGGGAATCTCGCCCTCGGCGGCGCGGTTGGCGTGCGGCCGGATGTCCACGATCAGCGCGCCTTCGGCCTGCAGCGCGGCTGCGCGAGCCGGCGGGACCCGGTCCAGGGAGGACCGGGCGCCGGCGAGGAAGTCGTCGATCGAGCTCATCGGCCGAGTATGACCGGCAGCGGCGGGATTTCGGCGGGCACGTCGGCCAGCGTCGCGTATTCGCGCGTGGGCACCAGCGGCGGCGAGTACGCGTGGACGCTCGTGGCCGGCTCGTCGCCGAGGCCGGTGACCTGGTGCGCGCGCCCGGCGCCGAAGCCGATGCCCTCGCCCGCCTGGTGCGTGCGGCGCCGGATCGGGCCGCCGGGATAGCGGTATTCCTCACCCAGTTCGCCCTGCAGCACGGTGAACGAGCCGGCCGCGCCGCCGTGGTCATGGGGCTTCGTCTGCTGGCCGGGCAGCCACGACAGCAGCCACAGCTCCAGCCCGTCGGTGAGCGCGAGCCGCGCCCACCAGCGGCTTTCCTCGTCGAAGCGCAGCACCTCGCGCAGGCTGGAGGTCAGCTCGGTGGTCACGGTCTTGGTGAGGTCGGCCAGCTCACGCGGCGTCCACAGCAGGCGCTCGGGCTGCAGCAGCTGCGCCAGCAGGGGATCGGTCAGACGGGGGTGGATCTCGAAGTCGGGACGGGTGATCGACGTGGTCAACGCGGGTGCTCCTCAAGCAGTGGTGACGGCTGGCAGAACGGCACAGCGCGGCACGAAACCCGCGTCTCAGCAGGCGCGCCGCGCTCGCGTACACCCGCACGAGGCCACGAGGAGCAGGTCGATCGTGCGCCGGCGCCAGAACGAGCCCCGGGCTGCGGGGACGGCGGCGGACGCGGACCTGGACACGTCACCGATCGTGCCACAGCCCACGGTTTGTACGCTGCTTCGTCCCATCCGCTGGACGCCGTCGCGGGCTCACACGCGCGCGGGTGCGTTGTCAACCCCGGGCGGGTGCGGACGCGCGCGCGTGGACGGCCACAATGGGCCCGTGAGCGAGCCGATCCTGCCCAGCGACCTTGACGACCTCGTGGTGCGGATGTCCGGTGTCGGCGTCCGCCGCAGCGGAAACGACCTTCTCGCGGACCTCGACTGGAGCGTCGAACTCGACGAACGGTGGGTCGTGCTCGGGCCCAACGGCGCGGGCAAGACGACCCTGCTGCGGCTGGCCGCCGCGGAACTGCACCCCACGGCCGGCACCGTCGACCTGCTCGGCGACCGCATCGGCCGCGTGAACATCTTCGACCTGCGCCCCCGCATCGGGTTCACCTCCGCCGCCATCGCCCAGCGCATTCCCGGCGACGAGCGTGTGGAAGACGTGGTGGTGAGCGCCGGCTACGCCGTGATGGGCCGCTGGCGCGAGGCCTACGACAGCCTCGACCTCAACCGCGCCGCCGAGCTGCTGGGCACGCTCGGCATCGCGCACATGGCGAAGCGCACGTTCGGCACGCTGTCGGAAGGCGAGCGCAAGCGGGTGCTGATCGCGCGTTCGCTGATGACCGACCCGGAGCTGCTGCTGCTCGACGAGCCGGCGGCGGGTCTGGACCTGGGCGGGCGCGAGGACCTCGTGGCGCGGTTGTCCGACCTCGCGATGGACCCGGACGCGCCGGCCATGGTCCTCGTCACGCACCACGTCGAGGAGATCCCGCCGGGCTTCACCCACGCGTTGCTGCTGCGCGACGGGCACGCCGTGGTCGCGGGCCTGATGGACGACGTGATCACGAGCGAGAACCTGTCGAAGACCTTTGACCAGGACCTGGTGCTGCAGCGTTCGGGCGAGCGGTTCTTCGCCCGGCGCCGGTAAGTTCGGGCGTACCGGCCGGTAGCCTGCCGGCATTCGTCAACGAGGAGGAAGTCGCGTGGGAGAGTTCGTAAACCTCGAGGTCGAGAACGGGGTCGGTACGATCCGCCTGAACCGGCCGCCGGTCAACGCGATCAACAACCAGCTGCAGACCGAGCTGGCCGAGGCCGCGCGCGAGGCTTCGAACCGCTCGGACGTGCGTGCGGTGATCCTCTACGGGGGCGAGAAGACCTTCG
This sequence comes from Amycolatopsis sp. NPDC049253, assembly GCF_040678995.1. Classification (NCBI taxonomy): domain Bacteria; kingdom Bacillati; phylum Actinomycetota; class Actinomycetes; order Pseudonocardiales; family Pseudonocardiaceae; genus Amycolatopsis; species Amycolatopsis sp. NPDC049253. The sequence continues at coordinate 152,616 of NZ_JBFAQX010000012.1, forward strand.
CCGGCGGCGCGGACATCAAGGAGATGGGTGACCGCACCTACCCGGAGATCTCGAAGTTCGGGGCCGAGCTCACCGCGGCGTGCTCGCTCGTCGCGGCCATCCCGAAGCCGGTCGTCGCCGCCATCACCGGCTACGCCCTCGGCGGCGGCCTGGAGCTGGCGCTCACCGCCGACTGGCGCGTGGCGGGCGACAACGTGAAGGTCGGCCAGCCGGAGATCCAGCTCGGCATCATCCCCGGCGCCGGCGGCACGCAGCGGCTTTCGCGCCTGATCGGACCGAGCAAGGCCAAGGACCTCATCTACACCGGCCGGTTCGTGAAGGCCGACGAAGCGCTGAAGCTCGGCATCGTCGACGAGGTCGTCGCGCCGGACGACGTCTACGCCGCCGCGCACAAGTGGGCCGCGCAGTTCGTGAACGGTCCCGCCGTGGCGCTCAAGGCCGCGAAGACCGCCATCGACTCGGGCCTCGACGTCGACCTGGCCACCGGCCTGAAGATCGAGACGCAGCTGTTCACGGCGCTGTGGGCCACCGAGGACCAGAAGAACGGCATGAAGTCCTTCGTCGAGAACGGCCCCGGCAAGGCCACTTTCGAGGGGAAGTGACGGCCGTGACCGACCCGGCCCCGAACCCGCACGCCACGGCCGACGAGGTCAAGGCGGCCTACGACGACCCGAAGCTCGCCAACGTGCTCTACCACGACTGGGAAGCCGGGACGTACGACGAGAAGTGGTCGATCTCGTACGACGAGCGCTGCATCTCCTACGCCACCGACGTGTTCAACGCCGTCGCGGGCGAGGACGGCCAGCCCTACACCCACGCGATGGAGCTGGGCAGCGGCACCGGGTTCTTCCTGCTGAACCTCATGCAGGGCGGCGTCGCGAAGAAGGGTTCGGTCACGGACCTCTCGCCGGGCATGGTGCAGGTGGCGCTGCGCAACGCGGAGAAGCTGGGCCTCGACGTCGACGGCCGCGTGGCCGACGCGGAGCGGATCCCGTACGAGGACAACACTTTCGACCTCGTGGTGGGGCACGCCGTGCTGCACCACATCCCGGACGTGCGCCAGGCGTTCGGCGAGGTGCTGCGCGTGCTGAAGCCGGGCGGGCGGTTCGTCTTCGCGGGTGAGCCGACCAAGGTCGGCGACTTCTACGCGCGCAAGCTGGGCCAGATCACCTGGTACCTCACCACGCGCGTCACGAAGCTGCCCGCGTTGACCGGCTGGCGGCGCCCGCAGTCCGAACTGGACGAATCGTCGCGTGCGGCGGCCCTGGAAGCCGTGGTGGACATCCACACCTTCGACCCGTCGGAGCTCGAGGGGATGGCGCGTGGCGCCGGGGCGCAGGACGTGCGCGCGGTGACCGACGAGTTCTCGGCAGCGCTGGCCGGGTGGCCGATCCGGACGTTCGAGGCCGCGGTGCCTCAGGAGAAGCTCACGGTGCGCTGGCGCATGTTCGCCTACCACCTGTGGCTGCGGCTGTCCGCTTTGGACAAGAAGGTGCTCTCGAAGGTGCTGCCGCGCGAGCTGTTCTACAACGTGATGATCACCGGGACCAAGCGGCCTTCCTGAGTTGTCCTACGGTTTCTCGCTCGACGACGTCGCCTTCCTGCGCTCCGCCGCGGGACGGGCGGCGCTCGCCGACTGCGCGGCACTGCCGCTGACGGACGCTTCCCGCATCGCCGACGTCGCCGCCGTGCGACGGTCGGTGGGGGAGCGCTTCGCCGCGGCGGTGCTGGAAACGGTGGTGCTGCGGCGGAAGTCGGCTCCGAAGCTCGCGGACGCGGACTCGTGGCTGTTCACTGGCGACGCTTTGCAACAGGCGAGCGCGACGGCGGTGGCGCGGCACCGGGCTTCCCGGCTGGCCGGCCGCGCTGTACACGACGTGACGTGCTCCGTCGGCGCCGACCTGGTGGAGCTGGCACGGGTCGCGTCGCGGGCGCTGGGGTCCGATGTGGACCGCGTGCGGCTGGAGATGGCGCGGCACAACGCGTCCGCCGCTGCGGTTTCGGTCGGCGTGGTGCAGGCCGATGCGCTGCGACCCGTCAGCCGCGACACGGTCGTGGTCGCCGACCCGGCCCGGCGCGACTCGGCCGGGCGGCGCACGTGGAAACCGGCGGACTTCCTGCCGCCGCTGGACGAGCTCGTCGACGCCTACGCCGGACGCACCTTGTCGGTGAAGTGCGCGCCAGGCCTGGACTTCGCCATCGCGCCGTGGGCCGAGGAAGTGGAGCTGGTCTCCCTCGACGGACAGGTCCGCGAAGCCTGTCTCTGGCGTGGCTTGGAGACCGGCGTCTCCCGGCGTGCCACGGTGTTGCGTTCGGACGGTACTCAGTGGATGGTCACCGACACCGAACCGGATGACCTGCCTGGTTCGCCGCCGGGGGAGTGGATCATCGACCCGGACGGCGCCGTCGTCCGCGCCGGCCTCGTCCGCCACTACGCGGCGCGCCACGGCCTGTGGCAGCTGGACGAACGCATCGCCTATCTCACGGGTGACACCCCACCGCCGGGCGTCCGCGCCTTCCGCGTGCTGGAACACGGCCCGTACAGCGAAAAAGCCCTGCGCGCCACGCTGAAACGCCACGACGTCGGCCGCTTGGAGATTCTCGTCCGCGGTCTGGACATCGATCCGGACGCCCTGCGTCGCCGTCTGAAACCGCGTGGTAGCGCTGAGTCCACTGTGGTGCTCACGCGCATCGGCCGGTCGCCGGTGGCCTTCGTGTGCCGCGCCGAACGCATCCCTTCGGAGGGTTCTCCGGACGCGTCTGTTGGCGTAGATTTCGGGCGCACTTAACCGGAAGTTCACCCAGACATCGGAGGGGTCGCCGTGTCCCGTTTTCCCGCCCTGCTCAAGCTCGCTGCCGCCGCGGCGATCGGCGCCACCGTCGCGGGTGGTGCGACCGCGCTGGCCGGCTCCGACGCCGTGACAGCAGCCCACGGCCGGGAGCCGGCGAACATCGGCCAGGTCAAGAACGACGTGAAGGCCTACTACGGCGACTACCTCGACGCGTCGGGCAAGCACCACTACTCCGACTCGAGCCGGTTCGTCACCGACACCAAACGCGTCGTGGCCGACGCGAAGCGCTACCTCACGCAGAAGCTCGGCAAGGTGAAGAACCCGGCGATCGTGCTCGACGTCGACGACACGTCCGAGGTCACCTACGGCTGGGAGGCCGACAACGACTTCGGGTTCGACCCGGTCAAGCAGCAGCAGGCGATCGACAACGGCACGTTCGTGGCCAACAAGCCCGTGCTGGAGCTGGCGAACTGGGCCGCCCAGCGCGGTGTGAAGATCTATTTTCTGACCGGCCGCAGCACCCCGCAGGGCCCGCAGTCGCTGAAGAACCTGGCCAACGAGGGCTACCCGGCCCCGGCGGGCGCGTTCTTCAAGCCGGCCGGCACGGCGCCGGACTACCTGCCGTGCGGCCTGACCTGCACCACGATCCAGTACAAGTCCGGCACCCGTGCCCACATCCAGGCGACGGGTGCCCGCATCGTGCTCAACCTGGGGGACCAGTTCAGCGACCTCGAGGGCGGCTACGCCGACCACCCGGTGAAGCTGCCGAACCCGATGTACTACCTGCCCTGACGGCGTCGCCCGGCCTGGGTGTCCTCACTGGACACCCAGGCCGGGCCTGCGGTCAGCCGGTGTAGCCGGAGAAGATCTTCGAGAACTCGTAGGGCTGCTGGGAAACGTTGGTGCAGCGGTAAAGCGCGCCGTTGCACGCGTTCGCGTCGCGGCCGGCTTCCCAGAACGACAACATGCCCAGGTGCACGCTCTTCGCGAAGTTCACCACCGCGGTGGCGTCCTTCTGGTAGAAGATCTCGTTCTGCGAGTCGTTGACGCCCAGCATCGGCGTCAGCCCGACCTTCTTCCACGCGGCGGCGTCCGACAGCCCGAAGATGGACTTGAGCTGCGCCTGCGTCGCCTTGGCGGCCGAGATCGCCTTCGCGCCCTGGTCGCCCGCACCCTGGTAGTAGTCCATGGCCATCACGTTGACCAGGTCCAGGTTCACGCCCGCGGCCTTGGCGGCGTTGACCACACCGAGGCCGTTGCTGTCGAGCCCGTTGGGCAGCACCGGCAGCGTCAGTGAGATCTTCAGGCCGGGGTTGTTGTTCTGCACCGTTTTGAGTGCCTGCGACCGCCGCTGGATCGACGCCGTGTCCGCGACCGCCGCGCCCTCGATGTCGAGGTCGATGTACTTCAGCCCGTACGCCTTCACCACCGCGTCGTACTCCGCCGCGAGCGAGGAGACACTGCTGCACGCCTGCGCCAGCTCGATCCCGGACGCACCCCCGAAGGACACCTTCACATCACCCCCGCCCGACCGGATCTTCGCGATCTCACTCGCCTGCCACGCCGACCGCGGGTCGTACGCGTTGAACCAGCTGGCCTTGCACCCTGCGCCCGTCACGAACCCGAGCGTGAACCCCTTCACCCCACCCTTCGACGACATCGTCGAGAGCACCGGCGTCGGCCACGCCCCCATATCCACATACGGCGCCACCGGCACCGGCGACCCGGCCGCCGCGGGCGCCGCACCCGCCGGCGCAGCCAACCCGGCAGCCACGGCCGCCAATCCACCCAACGCAGCAATCAACTTCCGGGGAGAGGGGAGCCTCATGGTGAAACCTCCACAGCGGGGACCTGGAGAGCGGGAAACCTTGCCCAAATGGTATAGACCAATAATGTGACTCGGACCATACGCCATTCGGATGCCTCGCGGTCCCGGTCACCGGCAACACCGCCGCTGACCTGGGTTTTCAGCGCGGGCCAACCGTCTGCCTGACGTCGTCCGCGACTCAGTCGGCTTCCGCGCCGGCTTTTGGTCGGATCCTGGTCGCAGCCCTCCGGGCGCGTCCGGTCACCCATCCCCTCAGCTTCGGTCGAGATTCTGCGCACTTGCGCGAGCTTCTCTGCCAGCCTCGACTGTCAGCCCTGGTCGAGATTCTCCGCGCAACCGCAGCCAACCGTGCCCTCACGCCGTCGCAACCCGGCAACTCCCCTCGGCGCCGCAAGCCCCGCAGCCCCGCCCTCAATCGGCCACAGTAAACCGACGTCACCCAACAGCGAGCGCCGTCACCCCCGACACATACCGCCCGCCCTTCACATCCCCCAACGGCACCAACCGCGGCAGGTCCAGCGCCTTCCCGTCCTCCACCGTCGACAGCAGCAACGGCCGCCCGCCCACCGAAGCCTCCGCCAGGGTCACCGCGGCCCCGTAGCCGTCCGACCCGACGGCGACCACCGTCTTGTCCGGCGTCGGCAGCACGCCGGCCAGTAGTAGAACCAGCGAAAGCGACGGCCCCGACTCCGTGTGCGTCTGCGGCCCCGCATCGGACCCGAACGTCGCCGTCACCGTCCTCCGCGGAAGGCGGGCGAGCAGTTCCGGCGGCAGAGTCACGACGCGCCGCCCCGCCGTCACGCGCACCGCGCGGGTCGTCGAAGCCGCGGCGGACACGAGCACCGTCACCGACCGGACGTTCGTCACCGTCCGTGAGGCGTTGCGGTCGCCGGGCACCGTCAGGTCCACACCATGCCGGCCCGCCCGGAACACCGCCGGGTGGTTGCCGAACGACGGATCCAGCTCCGCCAGCGCGAACGTCACCGCACGGTGCTTCCCACTCACCTTCACCGTCACGCGCAGCATCGTGTTCTTGCCCGGCGGCACCATCGGCGACGACCCCGTCACCACCTGATCCAGATCCGCGCCCGCCAGATCGGCCGCCGAGAACGCCCGAGGATTCGCCACCGCGCCGCCGACGCTCACCGACGTCGCGGCCGCCGCCACCCCCGTCGCCCCGAACGACGCGACGACCACCGCGAGAACAACGACGAGTCTGCGCATCCGCGCATCCCTCGACCAGTTCCACCCGCATTCGCGGACGAGCGGGCGAAGTTTAGCCGCTTTCTCGGAGTTCGGGGTTCACTCGACACGCAGCCGCCACCGGCCGCTGTTGCCTCGAGACGGCGACACCCATGAGCACCACAACCATCCCGGCGACCACACGCGGCCCGATCTCCTCGCCCAGCACCACGGCCCCGAGCACCACCGACACCACGGGCAGCAGGTATCCGACCGTCGCCGCCGTCGTCGGCCCTTCATCGGCGATCAGGCGGTAGTTCAGATGGAACGTCACGCCGGTCCCGAACACCCCGAGCACCACCACGGCCACCACCGACAACACCGTGACGTGCGGCGAAGACGACAAACCAGCAGGCAACGCCAGCGCACTGAGCCCCGTCGCCGCCAACAGCTGCGCGGCCGACAGCGCCAACGGCTCCGTCCCGCGGCCGACGAGCTTGCGCCCCATGTACGCGTACGCGACCGCATAACTGACCGCCGCCCCCAGCAGCGCGAGCGAACCCCAGCTCGCCAGTCCGGTTCGCGTCCAGGGCGCGAAGATCAGCAACGTCCCCGCGAACCCGATCAGCAGACCCGCGAGCCGCGTCGGCCGGATGCCGCGCTCGCCACCGAGCGCGAGGCCGATGAGCAGCGACCACAGGGGAGTGGTCGCGTTCAGCACGCCGGCCACGCCGGAGTCGACGGTCCGCTCGCCCACCGCGAACAACGCGAACGGCGCCGCGTTGCACAACAACGCCGCGACTGTCAGCCGCCCCCACGTCGTCCGGTCGCAGGGCAGCTTCTGCCGCGCCGCCACCGCGAGCCCGAGCAACACCAACGACCCGAGCGCGCACCGGATCACGGTCACGACCGCCGGCGAAAAGCCTTCGAGGGCGAGTTTGATCCACAGGAACGTCGAGCCCCACAGCACGGCCAGCGCCGCCATCCGCACCACCGTGCCGCCGGACATCCGAGCTCCCCCAGGTCGATTCGCTGTCCACGCTGCCCCAGCCTGATCGACAGGACAAGTGAAAGATCTTGGACGAATCGTTAAGGAGAGCTGGACAATGTCAGCCGGTGCCGCGCTCCTGCAGGTACTGCTTCCCGACCGTCTTCGGCACCCGGCAGAGCCACCCTTCGACAAGCGCCTCGTCAAGCGTCGGCAGATCGATCTCGGCCAGCCGCACGAGCACGGCCGGGTAGCCGTCGAAGTGCGGAATGGTGAAGAAAACGCCCGGCTCGTCCGCCAGCAACGCCTCCTTCGCCCCGGCATCCGGCACCCGAACCGCCAGCACGTCGCCCTCCGGCGCCGCGTCCCCGAGCGCGGCCAGATCGGTCTTGCGCAAGGGCCGCTCCCACGCGTACGCCTTGCCCTTCACGCCCCACGACCGCGTATCCCTCTTGACGACCAGCTCCGTCCCCGGCAGCTGCGCCCCCAGTCGCGCAACGTCTTCCCAAGTCGCCATGCCGCCCAGGCTAACCCGGCCGCCCCCGCGCGGCGCCGCTTTTCGCCCGCCCACCAGCCGTTCGCCAGTGAACGGCGAACGGCGACAACCGACATCCACCGGTGAGAGCCCCGGCCGGACACCCGTCGCCACCAAACGGCAACAGGGGCCCGGCCAAGGGATTCACCGCTTCCGCGCCACCAGCACAGTGTCGCGAATGGACACTTCGTGCCCGTCGATCTCGTGCGCCCGCTCCCTCGCATCCGTCACCACGGACTCCCACGACTCGTCCAACGTCGCAGCCACGTCCTCCGCCAGGAAGAACATGTCCGGCACGTTCGGCCGGTGCGCGGCGCCCTCCACATCGGTCGGGTGGTGGCCGACGATGAGCAACGTCCCGCCCGGCGCCACCGCGTCCGCCAGCCGCGCGAAGATCGGGACCCGATGGACGGTCGGCAGGTGCAGGAAGTGCGACGTGACGAGGTCGTACTTCTCGTCCGGCACCCAGGTCGTGAGGTCGGTCGTCAGCCACCGGATCCGGTCGCCCACGCCCAGCTCGGCCGCCTGCGCCGCACCCCGGTCGAGGGCGGTGGCCGCGAAGTCCGCGGCCGTCACGCGCCAGCCGTTCTGCGCGAGCCACACCGCGTCGCCGCCTTCACCGGAGCCGGCGTCGAGCGCGCTGCCCGGGCGCAGGTCGGCGGCCTCCGTCACGAGCTGTGCGTTGGGCCGCCCGCTCCAGATCGCGGGCTTCGACCGGTACCGCTCGTCCCAGGAATCCTGGTCGAACGGGACCTCTTCGTGCTGCTCAGCCATCGTCACACCCCGTGCTTCGTCGAGCCGCCGACCAGCGCGGCAACCTGTCGTTCCAGTTCGTGCGCGAAAGGCTCCCGCGCGCGTCGTACGTCCTCGGCCACGAGATCGCCGTTGATCACCGCGCCGGCCGTCAGCCCGGCCGCCGCGGACACGACGACCTGCGACTTCATGTCGGTCACGTTCCCGGCCACCCACACCCCGGGCACCGCGGTGGCGCCGTTCGCGTCGGCCGGTACCGAACTGCCGATCACGTGCCCGTCGACCTCGAGCTCCACCGGCTCCAGCCCCAGAGACACGAGCACGTCGGCCCGCGCCGTGAACCGCGGCGCGACCACCACGGCCTCCCGGGCGACGACCTCACCCGAGCGCAGCACGACGCCGGTGAGTGCGTCCCCCTCCACGCGCAGCGCCGCCACCTCGCCGTCGACGACCCGGATCCCGCGCGCGGTCAGCTGCGCCAGCTGCTCCTCGTCGAACGCGGCCGTGTGCCGGAAAACGACGACGTCGTCCGAGAGCTGCCGCCACATCAGCGCCTGGTGGACGGCCATCGGGTTCGTCGCCAGCACGCCGATCGCCTGGTCACGAGCCTCCCAGCCGTGGCAGTACGGGCAGTGCAGCACGTCGCGGCCCCACCGCTCGGCGACGCCCGGGACGTCCGGCAGCTCGTCGACGAGCCCCGTCGCCACCAGGAGGCGACGCGCTCGCGTGGTCCTCCCATCGGCGAGGGTCACGACGAACCCGCCGCCGTCCAGCGCGACGGCCGAGGTCACGGCGCCGTCCACGATCTCGCCCCCGTAGCCGATAACCTCTTCGCGCCCGGCCGCCAGCAGCTCGCCGGGCGGCGTGCTCTCGCGGGCGAGGTAGTTGTGCACGTGGCCGGCCGGCGCGTTGCGTGGCTCGCCGGCGTCCACCACCAATACGGAACGCCGGGAGCGCGCAAGCGCCACCGCGCCGCTGAGGCCCGCGGCACCGCCGCCGACCACCACGACGTCGTAGTTCTCGTTCACCTGGTCCTCCTGTAGTTCGACCCTCCCCTCGGACTATCCGGAGATCTCGCCGACTTGACAAATGCATTTGCCGAAGTGGCAAATAGAGGCATGGACGGTGAACTCCCGGACGTCGACGGCGTCCTCGAATCGGTGGGCCCGCGGCTGCGCGCGCTCCGCCAGCAGAACAACGCCACGCTCGCCCAGCTGTCGGAGACCACCGGCATCTCGGTGAGCACGCTTTCGCGCCTTGAATCCGGTCAGCGCAAGCCGACGCTGGAGCTCCTGCTCGCCCTCGCGCGCGCCCACCAGGTGCCGCTCGACGAGCTCGTCGGCACCGCGCCGACCAGCGACCCGCGGCTGCACACGAACTCCTTCGTGCGCCACGGCATCACGTTCTTCCCGCTCACGCGCCGGCCCGGCGGGCTGCGCGCGTACAAGCAGATCTTCCCGCCGCACTGGCCTGACACGGACCCCGATCCGCGCGTGCACGAGGGGTACGAGTGGGCCTACGTCCTTTCCGGACAGTTGCGGCTCATTCTCGGCGAGCACGACGTGATCCTCAAACCGGGTGAAGTCGTGGAGTTCGACACGCACGTTCCGCATTGGTTCGGCAACCCCGGCGACGTGCCCTGCGAGGTTCTCGCCCTTTTCGGGCCACAGGGGGAGCGGTTCCACGTCCGCGCCCGCCCGGCGTCCTCTTGACGCATACCCATATGGGAATATTATAGGCGGCATGGCACGAGCAGCGACGACGACCGACGTGTTCAACGCCGTGGCCGAACCGCGGCGACGGGAGATCCTTGATGTGCTCGCCGGTGGCGAGTACCCCGTCAACGACCTCGTCCGGCTGCTCGGCATGGGGCAGCCGCAGGTGTCGAAGCACCTGCGCGTGCTGCGCGAAGTGGGCGCGGTCGACGTCCGGGACGAAGGACGTCAGCGCTTGTACCGGCTCAACGGCCGTGCCCTGAAACCGATCCACGACTGGGTGCGGCGGTTCGAGCGCTCCTGGGAGGAGCGGTTCGAGCTGCTGGATTCCGTGCTGGAGGAACTCGAACGTACCCACGACCGATCCACGGGCGAGGAGAGCGACCATGACCGAGACGACAACGGGCACGGCGAAGGTGACGCTGCCGGCCGATGACCAGATCCTGATCACCCGCGAGTTCGCCGCCCCGCGGCACCTCGTCTATCGCGCGTGGACCACGCCTGAGCTGGTGAAACGCTTCTGGGCGGGCCACCGCGGCACGATGCGGTCCGTCGAGATCGACCTGCGCGTCGGCGGCCGGTGGCGCTACGTCCTCGACGCCAACGGCGGCTTCGAGGTCGCGTTCCACGGCGAGTACCGCGAGATCGTCCCGAACGAACGCATCGTCAGCAGCGAGGTCTACGAAACCCCCGGCGCGTCCGACGACGACGCCGCCATCACCACCACGACCTTCGCCGGCTCCGGCGACCGCACCAGCCTGTCGATCCTCATGGAGACGGGCAGCCGCGAAGTCCGCGACGCCATCATCGAGTCCGGTATGGAGGGTGGCATGCAGGAGCAGATGGACCTGCTGGAGGAGCTGGCCGCCTCGCTGGCCTGACTCGCGGATCCGTTCTGCGGCACCGGATTCCGCCGATCCTCGTGTCGCGAAAGGACCCGTCGTGCCGAAGGCCGGCGCGACGGGTCCCTTCGCGCCGGATTGGCCCGACGGGTCTCGCCGCGGCGACCGCGTTCGTGGCGGCTCAGGTCTGGGCCGTCGGCCGCACCACGATCTCGTTCACGTCCACCGCCGCCGGCTGGCTCACGGCGTAGGCGATGGCGTCCGCGACGGCCGAAGCCGGGATGCCCAGCTGCTCGCTCGCCGCGCGCACCGCCGCCTGCGTCTCGGGATCCCCGCCCTGATCGGCGAGCTCCGAGTGCGTGAAGCCCGGGCTGACGATGGTGACGCGAAGGTTCGTGTTCTCCTGTCGCAGCCCCTCGGAAAGGGCCCGCACCCCGAACTTCGTCGCGCAGTACACGGCCGCCGTCGGGTCCACGCGCAGGCCGGACGTCGACGCGACGTTCACGATGTGACCCCCGGTTTCGCCCATCAACGGCAACACCGCGGCGATCCCGTGCAGCGTGCCGCGCAGGTTTACGTCGATCATCCGGTTCCAGTCGTCGACGCGGAGCTTGTCCAGAGTGGACAGCGGCATCACGCCGGCGTTGTTCACGAGTACGTCCACCCGGCCGTGGCGCTCGTGCGCGGCCGTCACGAACGCGCGCACGCTCTCCAGGTTGGTCACGTCGAGTTGCCGGAAGTCGGCCTCGCCGCCGTTCGCGCGGATCTTCTCCGTGAGCGCCGCGAGCCGGTCGGTGCGGCGGGCGCCCAGGACGACGTGGTGACCGTCGGCGGCCAGGCGCAGCGCGGTGGCCTCTCCGATGCCGCTGCTCGCGCCCGTGATCAGCGCGATCTTGCCGTTCATGCGTACTCCTCGTGAGGTCTGCGCGGTCGTGGGGACCGTCGTGACCTCGAGGCTGCCCGCGGCGAAACGCCTCGGGAAGGACGCCGTTGCCTAGGAGTGGCACACCCTGGCCGGGCTCACCGCGGCTGGTCGGCCACCGCGTGCAACGACCCCAGCAATGCCAGCGCATCGGCACTCGCGCTGTTCGGCTCCGCGATGCCCACCAGCAGGTACTGGCCGGACGCGTCGCGGACGTCGAACGTCTGGTAGTCCAGCACGATCTGGCCGACGGCGGGGTGGTGGAACGTCTTGCGCGTCCCGGCGAGCCCCTTCACGCCGTGGTTTCCCCACAGAACGGCGAATTCGTCGCTCGTGGCCAGCAGCTCGTCCACGAGCTCGCCGACTTCTTCGCGGTCGTAGCCGCTCGCGAGCCGCAACGCGTCGACGGCGCTGGCCACGATGTCGTCCCACTCCACGAACAGCTCACGCGCCGCTGGGTCGTGGAACAGCGTGCGCACCATGTTCGCCGGCTTGCCGAGGGGGGACAGGAGCGCGTCGGCGAGCGCGTTCGTCGCCAGCAGGTCGAGGCGCCGGTTGGTGACGTACGCGACCGCGTTGGGGAAGGTGTCCATGAGCCGCAGGAGCTCGGGGGAGACGTCGTCACGCCGGTGCTCCGGCACCCGCGGCACCAGGCCGGCGAGGCGGTAGGCGTGCCAGAGGCCATCGGCGCTCAGGCGCAACGCCCGCCCGATCGCGTCCAGCACGGGCCCGGACGGGTTGCGCTCGCGCCCCTGCTCGAGGCGCGCGTAGTAGTCCGCGCTGACGCCCGCCAGCACCGCGACCTCCTCGCGCCGCAGCCCGCTCACCCTCCTCGGGCGATGACTGGTCACGCCCGCGTCCTCGGGGGCCAGCCGGGCCCGCTGCGCGCGCAGGAACTCTCCCAGCTCGTTGCCGCTCACGTCACCACGGTACCGGGCGCTCCGGCCTCCCGAAGGTGCCGTCCACCCGGTATCACCGCAGGCAGACCAGGCCTTCGGACCTCGCGAACAACCCCACGGCGAACGGGAAACCGACGTCACGGCAAGTGGCCGATGCCTCGCCGATGCCGTTGCCGGAAATCGGCGACACCGAGGTCAGTGCCGATTTCCGGCTGGCGGCCGTCGCCGGATCCGACCTCAGGAGGCCGGCTCCAGGTGCTGCCTCAGCACGTCGGCCTCCGCGCGCAGCCGCTGCGCCGCCTCGGCCCGGCCGAGCCGCTCGTACTCGTCCGCGGCGGTCGTGCGCTCCAGTACTTCGTTCTCGACGATCGCGCGCACATCGGCTTCCGTCAGCACACGACGCTCGGCCTCCGCGGCGCCGACACCCAGGGCCGCACCCACGACGTGTTCGGTCCCGGTCGCCGTGGACGGCTGATCGACCGGCACGGCCTCGGCGTTGTCGATCGCCGCCAGTGCCGAGCGCAGGGCGGTGGTGGCGACGCGGTCGCGGTTCTTGAGTGCCGTCTTCAGGCCGGCACGAAGGCTGGCGCGCATGAGTCGAATTCCATTCGGGAGCAGGAACGAAGGACCCGACGCTAGCAGCCGACCACGACCTCAAGCGCGCCATTTCCGCGCCTTCACCCCGCGCGCACGCCCGAAAACGGGAACGTGCCGCCACCCGAAATCGTCACCGATCCGGTGAACACGTTACCGCCCACCGTGCCCACCACACCGATGTCGAACCGCGCCGGATCGGTCACCACGGCGGTGAACTCCAGGTGATGACCGTCGACACTGCCCGACACGATGGGGACCGTTACGCCCAGCTGGGTGTCCACGATGGACCCAGTCACGCCGCCGGCCACGGTTTCGAGACTCAGCACCAGCTCCTTGCTCCCCGCCGGGTGGGTGAAGGTGATGTGCCACGTGCCATCGATACGGGCTTCGCCACTGAGCGGCAACGCGTCGGCCACGACCGGTCCCGCGACGCCGGCCGGCACCACGCGCTCGCCCAGCACTGGCTGGTCGGCCCTCACCGCGACGCCCGTGGAGTTCAGAAAACCCGCCATCATCCGGTAGTAGCCGACGAGGAACAGCACCTCGAGGATCGTCGCCTGATCGAACGCCGCCGCGAGCGCCGTCCACGTTTCGTCCGAGACGAACGCTGCGGCGGACAACTCGTCGGCCGCCCGCAGCACGGCGTCGTCCTCGGGTGACCACACCGCGGCCGGGTCCGACAGTGCGTTGATCTCGTCCGCCGTCGCGCCGGCGCCGAGCGCGGCGGGCACGTGGTTGGCCCACTCGTACGGAGCTTCACACCGCAGCGCGACCCGCAAGATCGCCAGCTCCCGGACGCGTGGGTGCAGCTTGCCTTGAGCCAGCAGGTGTTCGCCGAGACCCGACGAAGCCTTCAGCAACGACGGGTTCCGCGCGAGCACCCGGATCACCTCGTCGGCACCGAGTTTCGCGAGCTTCTGCTCCTCCGGCGCCATCTCCTCCCACGGAAGCGGCGAGATCCGGGGATGGGTCGCATGAGACATGACAGGTTCCTCCCAAAGTCATCGATGCCGCTCGATCCCGTCGAGCGCTTTCCGGGCGTCCTCGGCGCTGAGCATCGGGTGCGAATAGAGGTCGATCAGGGCACGCGCGAGCAGCACATCGCCCTCGGGGCTGAACACGTCGACGCCCATCGCGCGCGACACGTGCTCGTGCAGCACCGTGATCGACAGCGCCATCGCGGTGCTCACCGCCGCCCGCACCTCGGGCGCGACGTCCGGCGCGTCCGGCCGCGTCCGATCGACGGCGGCGAGCCACTGCGCCCCCAGCCGCACCATCTCGTCGAACAACGGCGCGGCGCCGCCGTCCACCAACGCCCTCGACAGGTACGCCTGGTACGGCCCGACGGCGATCCGCGCGGCCGCCACGTGGTTGCCGCCCGCGCCCGCGAGCGCCTCGTCGTTGAGGCGGCGGATCAGCTTCACCAGGTGCGCGTCGCACGCTTCGAGGAGCGCCTGTTTGGACCCGAAGTGGTGCCGCACCAGGCCCGACGAGACGCCCGCCGCCTCGGCGATGCCACGGATCGTCGCGCCCTCGAAGCCGTGCTCGCCGAAGAGCTGCATCGCCGCGTCGCGGATCCGGGCGCGCGCCGTCAGGTCCTCGGGTTCGGCCACGGCATCCTCCTCACTACACGGACGTACAGCAGACTATACGCTTGTGTAGTCGAAGCGGATGACCGAACGGTCCGAGACTGCGCACATGGCTGAGCCAGCACCGGGCCGTCGCACGCGCTGGTCGCGTGACGACATCGTCGAGGCACCGGCCGGATCGCCACGACCGAGCGCCTCGACCATGCGCCGGGCCGCCCGCGAGTTCGGCTGTTCCGCGATCGCCCTCTCCCGGCACGCCCGCGACAAGGACGAGCCGTTCCGGCAACGTCGGCCGGGGTCGTGTGGCGGCGACGTGGTCGAGTAGAAGCAGCAGGGCCCGGTCAGGCCGTGGGCCGTCCCGCGCCCGCGTAGTCGTCGCCAGGCTTGCGGTACGGGTGCACCTGCACGGCCTGGCCCGTCTGCGGAGCGTCGATCATCTGCTGATTGCCGATGTACAGACCGACGTGGTGGATCTTCGTGGCGGGCTCACCGTAGAAGATCAGGTCGCCCAGCTGGGGTTCACTCACGTGGGGGACGCTGTGGAACTGCGTATCCGCCGTGCGCATGAGCTTCACGCCCGCGCTGCCGTACGCGGCCGTCGTCAGGCCGGAGCAGTCGAAGCCCGGATCGGGGTCGCCGCTGCCGTTGCCGCCCCAGACGTACGGGAGGCCGATCTGGTCGATCGCGAAGTCGACCGCGCTCAGCACGGCGGGGTTCGGCGCCTGGCTGCTCTGCCCCACGGTGCCGTAGACGTTCACCGTCGCCAGGATCCGGTGCAGCGAAACGGGCGCGCCTTGCAGCGACGAAACGGCGTTCCACCAGTCCGTCGCCAAATCGCGGCCACCGGCGCACAGCGCGCGTCCCGCGGTGAGGGCGGCGTCGTCGATGTTCTGCGGATCGGGCTTGCCGCCGGATGCGCTGCGCTGCCACTTCGACCACACCGCGGGCGCCAGCTGCATCGGCCCGGACGCGTTGGCCGTCGACACGACGCGGCCGTAGAAGTCGCGGACCTCGACGGTGCCCAGCGGCTTGACCAGCACGCCGTTGGTACCGACGTGGTCACCCTGCGCCCGCCCGTGGTCGCTCGCGACCTTGCCGATGGCCGCGAGCGTCACCCACGACAGGTGGCACGCGGGTTGTTCCTTGGTGAGCGTGACGGTCGCCTCCGCGTACCCCGTCATCGCCCGAAGCGGGATGTCCAGCCACTGGCTCGTCTTCGACGCCCACGCGTCGAACTCACTGGGCTGCGGCACGTTCGGCTGCGTCGTCGGCACCGCCGCACTCGACGCGGCCGCCGACGGCACCGGCGCCTTCGCCGATGACGACTGCTGCGCGGCCGTCGTCGCCGGCTGCTGCGACCCCGGCGCGAACTGCACGGCCACCACCAGCGCCGCGACAGCCACGACGACCGCCGCGACCACCACAGCCGCCCGCCCCCGCCGCGACTTCCGCTTCCCGACCTGGGGCTTCTCACCGTCGCCACTCAGCGGCGACACGCGCTCCGTCATCGCCGCGGAGAACGGCGGCAGCGGCTCGACCGGACCCGAAAACTCCCGCCCGGCCTGGCCATCGCCACTGACTGGCGACGTCCCCAAGACGGCCTTCTCGCCCGCGAACGGCGAGACGTCGGCGCTCTCGTCGCCCCCCATCGGCGACGTCCGTGTGAGCTGTCCGCTCTGACCGTCCGACGCCGCCATGGTCTCGTCGCCATCCAACGGCGCGGCCCCGCGGTCAGCCTGAGCGCCGCCATCGGCTGGCTGAGCGCCGCCATCGACCGGCGAAACCTCGGCGGCCCGACCGCCATCCAACGGCGACGCTTCCGCACTCGTCGAGCCCTCGCCGTTGATCGGCGACAGTTCACCGGCCGCCGAGCGATCGCCCCTGCCCGCCGACGGCTCACCGGCCGTCGAACCGTCGCCCATGGGTGGCGACGTCGCGGTGGTCTGGTCGTCGCCACTGACCGGCGACTTGGCGTCGGCCGCGTTGTCGCCTTCAGCCGGCGAAGGCCCGCTGACCTGGCCGTCGCCACTCGGCGGCGACATCGCGCCCTCGCGGTCGCCACCGACCGGCGACGACGGCGAACCCTCCGGCGACCCAGCCATCACCGACCTCCGGCAAGTCTCGAAAGCACGAACTCCCGCAGCCCGTCGAGCTCGGTGTCGACCGCGACCTCGATCGGCCGCCCCGTCGGGTCGATCGGCACCGCGCGGCGATCGACGAGCGTCATGCCGCGCGCCGGCCCCGCGGTCACGTCGATGTCCACCGGGTAGGTCTCCGTCTGGAGAATCCCGGGGCTGATCGCCTCCGCCACGGCCACCGCGTCGTGCATCACGATGCCGTCGAAGCCCAGGACCCGCCGGTAGTGGGCGAGGTAGTCGGGCGTGAGCCCTTCGAGTGTCCGGCCCAGCGGCCCCGACGCGGCGAGCTTCGCCAGCCACGCGCTGTCCACGGCGCAGCGGTGCGTGAGGTCGAGGGGGACCATCACACACGGCACGTCGTCCTCGGCGATCACACGATGCGCGGCCTCCGGGTCGGCCCAGATGTTGAACTCGGCGACGGCCGTGCTGTTGCCGCGCGCGACGCCGCCGCCCATCAGCACGATGCGCGAGATCTTCGACTTGATGCCGGGGTGCGCGGCGAGCAGCGCGGCGATGTTGGTGAGCGGACCGATCGGCGCGATCGTCACCGGTTCGTCGGACGCTTCCAGCAGCGAGACCATCAGCCCCACGGCGTCCAGCGACTCCAACGGCCGCGTCGCCTCCGGCAGCGTCCCCGCGTGGCCCGAGAGCCCGTCGTTGCCATGGACGTGGCTCGAACCGCGTTTGTTCAGGTGCACCAACGGCCGGGAAGCCCCGGCGGCGACCGGCACGTCGGGGCGGTCGCACAGCTGGAGCAGGCGCCGGGCGTTGGCGGTGGTGCTGGTCAGCGGCACGTTGCCGAAGACCGTGGTCACCCCCAGCAGCTCGACGTCGGCGGAAACCGCCGCCAGCGCGATCGCGAAAGCGTCGTCGACACCGGGGTCGGTGTCGATGATCAGCTTGCTCCCCATCCGTGCTCCCCTTGCCTGTGGCGGGCGTCCCCGCACAGGTTACGGTCAACGGCATGACGTCGATGTGGGGTGCGCCCGCGTTGTCCCGCGTGCGTGCTTGGCGGCGGGCCCGGCGCGACCCGCACCAGGCGAAGTTCCTGACCCGCGACTCGCTGCGTTGGGTTTTGCGCAATCGGGCGTACACGCCGTGGTACCTCGTGCGGTACTTCCGCCTCCTCAAGTTCCGGCTCGCCAACCCGCACATCATCCTGCGCGGCATGGTGTTCCTCGGGAAGAACGTGGAGATTCACTGCCGTCCCGGCTACGGCCGGCTCGAGATCGGCCGCTGGGTCCACATCGGTGACGGAAACGCGATCCGCTGCCACGAGGGGTCCCTTCGCATCGGCGACAAGTCCGTGTTCGGGCGGCAGAACGTGATCAACTGCTACCTCGACATCGAGCTCGGCGCCGCCACCCTCGTCGCCGACTGGGTGTACATCTGCGACTTCGACCACGTGACGGCCGACATCCACGTGCCCATCAAGGACCAGGGCATCGTGAAGTCGCCGGTGCGCATCGGTCCGGACACCTGGCTCGGCACGAAGGTCAGTGTCCTCAAGGGAACGCGCGTCGGCCGCGGCTGCGTGCTCGGCGCGCACGCCGTGGTGCGCGGCGACATCCCGGAGTACTCCATCGCGGTGGGCTCGCCCGCGCGCGTGGTGCGCAACCGCCAGGACGACTACGCCGCCGACGCCGCTCGTCGCGAAGCCGTCGCCGACATGGCGCGCAAGGCGAACAAGGCCCTGCAGAAGACGCTCGGCGAAGGCTGAAGCTTTCGCCGTTCAGCGGCGACGACCTGGCCCTCGCCGCTGAACGGCAACGCCCCAGCCGTCGCCGCAGACCCAGCAACGGCCTGTCGCCGCTGAACGGCAACTCGTAGCCATCCAGCGGCGAAACCCGTCACTCCTCGAACGACATCTCCGGCGGCGGCCGGCGGAACCCGCGCGTCAGCACGACGAGGTACACGATCCCGATCCCCAGCCACACCAGGCCGAAGGTCAGGGCGAGCCCGTCGAGGTTCACCAGCAGCCACAGGTCGATCAGCGCGCCGATCACCGGAGCGACCAGCCACGTCAGGACGTTGCGCGAAGTCGTGTGTCGCGTGCGGATCCAGGTCGCGATCACGCTCACGTTGACCATCGTGAAGGCCGTGAACGCACCGAAGTTGATGAACGACGTCGACGTGGTCACGTCCAGCGCCAGCGCGATCAGCCCGACGACGCCCGTCAGCCCGATCGCGAACGCCGGCGTGTTCAGCTTCGGCTGCAACCGGCCGAAGACCCGCGGCAGCACTCCGTCTCGGCCCATCGCGAACATCAGCCGTGACGCGCTGGCCTGCGCGGCGATGCCCGACGCGAACTGCGCCACCACCAGCCCCGACAGGAAGAACGCCCCGAACAATGAGCCCCCGATGTGGCGCGCGATCTCGAACGCGGCCGACGACTCGTCGTCGAACTGGAAACCGGGGTGCACGAGCTGCGTGACGTACGCGAGCACGATGAATACGCCGCCGCCGATGAGGGCCGTCAGCAGGATCGCGCGCGGGATCGTCCGCTTCGGCTCCACGGCTTCCTCGGTCAGCGTCGTCACGGCGTCGAAGCCGAGGAACGAGTACGTCGCCACCGCGGCGCCGCCCGAGATCGTGCCGAACGTGCTGCCCAGGTGGAAGAACGGGTCACTGCTCGCCACTGAGTGGCCATCGGCGAGCACTTGCTTGAGCGACAGGACGACGAAGAACACGATCACCAGCACCTGGAAGGCCATGAGGACGAAGTTGGCCTTCTCGGCGATCTTGATGCCCAGCACGTTGAGCAGTGTCGTCAGCACGATGAACGCGATCAGCCACAGCCAGCTCGGCACGTCCGGGAACTGCGCCGACAGGTACGCGCCGCCGATCAGCCAGATCACCATCGGCAGGAAGAAGTAGTCGAGCAGCACCGCCCAGCCGACGAGGAAGCCGAGCCGGGAGTCGATGGCCTTGCGCACATACGTGTACGCGGAGCCGGCGACGGGGTGAGTCGCGGCCATCTTGCCGTAGCTCGCGGCGGTGAAAAGCATCGCGACCAGCGCGACGACGTACGCCGACGGCACCGTGCCCTCGGTCGTCGTCGCCACGACGCCGAACGTGCCCAGCACGATCAGCGGCGCCATGTACGCGAGTCCGAAAAGGACGACGCCGGGCAGCCCGAGCCGTCGTTCGAGCTTGGCTCCGGCGGTCACCTTCGTGGTGCTCATCAGGCTCCTTCTCCTCGCGGACGCCACCGGTCCGGCTCGATCCGGCCCCCGTACAGGGGGAGTTCCAGCGGTTTGTCACCCGGCGTGAACTGATCCCACATCCGGTTGACGCCGGTGGTCCCTTCGCGACGGACGCGGGCCACCTCGTCCAGGTCGACCGTGCTCGCGAGCACGCCGGACACGGCGCCCGGCAGCTCGCCGAGCACGGTGCCCTCGGGGTCGACCAGGATGCTGTCTCCTACCCCGACGGGCCCGGCCGTATTCACGCTTGCCACGAAAACCTGGTTGGTGATCGCGTTGGCGCGTGCGAGCACGAGCTCCTGCGCGCGGTCGGGCGTCGTGGTCTGCACCGGGTTGAGCACGAGCTCCGCGCCGAGCCACGCGAGGTGGCGCGTGGCCTCGGGGAACCAGGCGTCGTAGCAGATCGAGAAGCCGATTCGCCCCTCATCGGCGAGATCGGCGACGACGAAACGGTCACCCGGGTCATAAGGCTCATACGGCCGCCACGGGAACACCTTGCGGTAGCTGCCGGCCAGCTCGCCTTCGGGGGAGAAGACGAGGGCGGTGTTGAACAGCTCGCCGTTGTCGCCGCGCTCGCAGACGCTGCCCGGCGAAAGCCACACGCCGAGGTCGCCGGCCAGCTCGGCCAGTTCACGGGTTCGCGGGCCGTCGAGGGGCTGCGCGGCGGCGTTGAGCTGCTCAGTGCGTTCGTCAGGGGTCCCTTCGACCCCGCAGAGGTGTAGCTCGGGAAAGGCGACGAGACGGGTTCCGGGGTGCTGGGCCAGCACAGTCCTGACCTGGTCCGCGAACGCCGCGACGGAGTCGGTGTACGGCCGCGGTGGCAGCTGCGCCAGCGCGATCGGCAGGGGGCGGGGCATGCGCCGAAAAATAGTCCATCTTGCTCACTTAAACAATAGTGTTCACTTTGAGATGTTTTGTTGGGTATCGTCTCCGCATGACTGCCGACCTGGGTTCGCCGGCGCTGACGGGCATCCGGCGCCTGTCCGCGCTCGACACCGTGCGGGCCCGCATCGCCCTCGCGATCGAGCTCGGCTTGCTGGGCCCGGGGGAGCGGTTGCCGCCCAACGGCGAAATCGCCCGCGCGCTGGGCGTCGGTGACATCACCGTGCGCCGGGCGCTGGTCTCGCTGTGCGAAGACGGCGTCCTGGTACGGCGCCGCGGACGCAACGGCGGCACGCACGTGGCCCCCGACGCACCGGCGGGCCGGGTGGGTGCGGTGACCGCGTACCGCGAGTCGTCGGACGAGGTCCACGACCTGATCGACCACCGGCTGGTGATCGAGGCGGGGCTGGTCCAGCTCGTCGCCACGCGGCGAACCGACGAGGACGTCGAACGGCTGCAGGACCTCGTCCGCCGCATGGACGACGCCGCCGGGTGGGCCGAGTTCCACGAGCTCGACGCCGAGTTCCACCTCGCCGTGGCCGCCTCGGGTGCGCCGGCTGCGGCGGTGCGACAGTACGAGCTCGTGCTGCGGGAGCTGTACCGGTTCTACCTGCCGTACCGGATGTCGGCGCTGCGAGCCTCGAACCGGGAGCACGAGGTGCTCGTCCGCGCCATCGCCACGCGCAATCCCGACGAGGCGGCGATCATGACCCGCGCCCACGTCGGGGATCTGCACCGGACGATGTTCGTCGGCCTGCCGGACGTGTCAGGTTCCTGACGCGCGACAGTCCACTACGGACTGATCTCGGCTCATCGGTGACGCACATCAGCCGATCGGCTGATCCGGGTCATCACGCACGGGCCTGATGATCATGAGCATGCCGAAGTTCCGTTTACTCGTCCCGGTTGTCGCAGCCGTCGCGATGGTCCCCCTCGTGCCGGCGCTCGCGGCCGCGCAAGGGCTGGACTGGAAACCCTGCGTGTCCATCGCGAAGGGCTGGGACGCCGACGACCAGCGCACCGAGTGCACGCTGGTGACCGTGCCGCTCGACTACTCCGACTCCGGTGGCCGCACGATCGACATCGCCGTCAGCCGAATCCGCGCGACGGGCACGCGCACCGGCGCGATCGTCTTCAACCCCGGCGGCCCCGGTCAGTCGGGCATGAAGATGCCGCTCACCATGTCGGCGAGCAAGGCGTCCGGACTGCTGGAGCACCACGACCTCATCGGCTTCGACCCGCGCGGAGTCGACTACAGCGCGAGCCTCCCCTGCGACGAGGACGACGCCCAGCCCGACCCGTCGTGGTCCGAAAAGGACCAGGCACGGTTCCTCGCCGACCACAAGGCCGCGGCCAACGCGGCGTGCTTCGCGAAGGACCCCGCGCTCGTGAAGTCGTTCACCACGCCCAACATCGCCCGCGACGTCGACCGCATCCGCGAGGCGCTGGGGGAGCAGAAGATCGGTTACTACGGCGTCTCCTGGGGCACGGCCCTCGGCGCCGAGTACCGCACGCTCTTCGACAGCCACGTCGACAAGATGCTGCTCGACTCCGTCATGCCGCCCGAGCTGAGCGTCACGACGATGGACGACGACCAGGCCGCCGCGGGGGAGAACACGTTCCGGGAGTTCGCCGCGTGGGTCGCGCGCTACGACTCGGTGTACCACTTCGGCGGCATCGAACCCCAGGTCGAGAAGGCTTTGCTCGACCTGCGCGCCGAGCTCGCCGCGCACCCGCGCACCGGCGCCGACGGTTCGCCGCTCAACGGCGAAACCGTCAACCAGTTCTTCGCCTACCCGCGGCGACAGTGGGTGGAGGCCGCCGGCCGGCTCGCCGCCATCCGCGACGGCGGCGCTCCGGCTGGACAGCCCGCCGCCGCCTCGAAAACCGGCTTCGGCTGGGACACCGAACGGACCGGGGGCAACTTCTTCCAGCAGAACGCCCTGCTCTGCAACGAATCACCCAGCCCCCGCGATTTCGACACCGTCTGGCAGCACCGCGTCGACCGCATCAAGGCCAACCCGGTCGCGGGGTCGTTCGGCAGCTACGAGCAAATGTGCGTCGGCTGGCCCGTGCCCGCGACGCAGTGGCAGTTCAGTGCCGGCAAGAGCCCGCTGCAGCTCGTCGGCCACGCCTTCGAGCCGGTCACACCCATCGGCTGGGCCCTCGCCATGCAGCGGCGAATCGGTGGCTCCCTCATGACCGTCGAGGACGACGCACACGGCTCGCTCTCGAGCCTGCCGTGCGCCGCCGCGGCCGTGACGTTCTTCGACACCGGCCAGCCGACCACGCAGTCCTGCCCCGGCGAGCCGATCCCGGCACCGAAGGCGTAGCCACTGAACGGCGAAACTCACGTGACGCCGCGGATAGCCTCACCTCGTGAGCGAGATCCTGCGGCGTCACGTGGCCGCGTTCAACAACCGCGACCTCACCGCTCTGCTCGCGGGCTTCACCGACGACGCCGTCTGGATCACGGGCACGACGGTTGCCCGTGGCCGCGCCGAGCTGGCCGACCTTTTGGAGAACGCCATGACCCGGCTCCTGCCGACGCTGACCATCGAAGAGATCCTGATCGACGGCGACCGCGTGGCCGCCCGGCTGACCGAGCGGCTCACCCACGGCGGCGAGGAGCACACGTTCCCGATCGCCGGCTTCTACCACCTTCGCGACGGCCGCATCGCCTCCGCCAAGATCTATCGCGAGGGCAGCGCCGAACTCGGCTGAACGCCGTTGCCGTTCAGTGGCGAATGCCTCTGACCAGCGGAAACGTCAGAGCAGGAAGTGGAACAGCGGGCTTCCCGGCTCCACCTGCTCGACCTGCAGCGGGCTCGCCTCCAGCCGCTTGAGCAGGCCGGGCAGCTCGCCCGGCCGCGGGATCTCGATGCCGATCAGCGCCGGCCCGAGCTCGCGGTTGTTGCGTTTCACGTACTCGAAGCGCGTGACGTCGTCCTCCGGCCCGAGGATCTCGTCGAGGAAGCGCCGCAGCGCGCCCGGCTCCTGGGGGAAGCTGACGAGGAAGTAGTGCTTCAGCCCTTCGTGCATCAGCGAGCGCTCGAGGATCTCGCTGTAGCGGCTGACGTCGTTGTTGCCACCCGAGACGATGCAGACCACCGTCTGCTCGGGTTCGACCAGCACCGTGGTCCCGAGTGCGGCCGAGGCCAGCGCGCCCGCGGGCTCGGCGATCACGCCGTCGGCCTGGTACATCGCCAGCATCTCCGTGCACACGGCGCCTTCGGGCACGGACGTGAGCTCGGCGCCGCTGTCGCGCACGAGCGGGTAGGTCACGCCGCCGGCTTCACGGACCGCGGCGCCGTCCACGAACGAGTCCACCGCGTCGATCCGCACCGGCTCGCCGGCCTCCAGCGCCGCGGCCATGCACATCGCGCCGGCCGGCTCCACGCCCACGACGCGGATCTCCGGGTGCCGCTCGCGCACCCACGTCGCGATGCCGGCCAGCAGGCCGCCGCCGCCGACGGGGACCACGAGCACGTCCGGCACGAAGCCGAGCTGCTCCACGACCTCCAGCGCCACCGTGCCCTGGCCGGCGACGGTGCGGGGGTCGTCGAACGCGGGCACGAGTGTCGCGCCCGTGCGCTGGGCGTCGTCGTGGGCAGCGGCGAACGCGTCTTCGTACGTCTCGCCGACCACGATCACTTCGATGTGCGCGCCGCCCAGCGTCGCGATGCGCTCGCGCTTCTGCCGCGGCGTGGTGCCCGGCACGTACACGCGGCCATTCGCCCCCAAACGGCGACACGCGTACGCCACGCCCTGCGCGTGGTTGCCGGCGCTCGCGCACACGACGCCACGCGAGCGCGTCGCCTCGTCGAGCTGCACGATGAAGTTGTAGGCGCCGCGGATCTTGTACGAGCGGACCGTCTGCTGGTCCTCCCGCTTGAGCCACACCCGCGCGTCCACGCGGGACGACAGCCGAGCGTTCGGCTCGAGCGGCGTCCGGGTGACCACACCCGTGAGCCGCTCGGCGGCCTGTTCCACCATCTGGGCACTGACGGTATCGATCCGTTGCACGATCGTTGAATGTACTTCCCGCTCATCGTGACGTCCGAGGCGGTGCGGGCGGCAGCTTGCGGTCAGCCGTCACCGAGTGTTGTGCGAACGGCTTAATTTGCGCGGTCATAAACGTTTCGGACGAGCCGGGCCGGCCGTCTCGGTCGCGCGCGCCTTCTTCATCGGCCAGACCGCGGTGGCGCTGGCCAGGGACGCACAACCGCCGTCGTCCGGTGGCGTCGGTTTGCTGGCGGTCCCGCTGGTGCCTGGTACGGGCGCATTCGGTGCTGCGGCTCTGGGCTGGGGGGCGGGCGTTGGGGCCGGATCACGCTCACCCTGCTCACTGTCGTCTCGCCGGTGCCCGGCTACGCGGCGGTGAGCGCCCCGGTGGACGGCCACGCCCTGCCGACCATCGGTGTCCTCGGCCTCATGCTCGGCGCGTTGTCGCTCACCGGCCTCGTGCTCACCTACCTGCCGGCCTCCAACACCTACGTCCGCCTCCGCCGCTCATGGACTCTTCGGCACCGCCGGGTACGGGACGAACGTGCTGGTGTTCTCGTCGACCGTCAGCGGCTTGCCGATCGCCGGGAACGCGCGCTGCGAGCAGGCCGGGCGTTCACAGACTTTGCAGCCCATCCCGATCGGCGTCGCCGCGGCGGGCTCGTCCAGGTCGAGGCCGGTGGAGTAGACGAGCCGGCCCGCGTGCCGGAGCTCGCAGCCGAGGCCGACGGTGAACGTCTTGCCCGGGCTGCCGAAACCGCCGATGTTGCGCGAGACCGTGCGCGCGACCCAGAAGTAGCGTTTGCCGTCGGGCAGGGCCGCGATCTGTGTCAGGATTTTGCCAGGCGAAGCGAACGCCTCGTAGATGTTCCACAACGGACACGCGCCGCCCACGCGCGAGAAGTGGAACCCCGCGGCCGACTGGCGTTTGGACATGTTCCCCGCCCGGTCCACGCGCACGAAGGAGAACGGGATGCCCCGCTGCTTCGGCCGCTGGAGCGTCGACAGCCGGTGGCACACGGTCTCGAAGCCGACGCCGAAGTGGTCGCACAGCCGCTCGATGTCGTAGCGGAACTTCTCCGCCGTGGCCAGAAACGGGCCATACGGCAGGACCAGCGCGCCGGCGAAGTAGTTCGCCAGGCCCACGCGCGCGAGCGTCCGCGCGGCCGACCCCGAGAACGCCCAGGAGTCGGCCAGCTCGGTGATCAGGTCGTCGTACTCCAGCAACGCGATCTGCGAAGCCATCCGGAACGCCTGTTGCCCCACGCGCAAGCTCGGCGCGAGCCGCAACACGCGCGTCGCCGGCTCGTAGCGGTGCTGCTGACCTGCGGCTTCGTTCAATCCTTCGCTTGTGACCTCCACGCCGTAGCGCTGCCAGAGGCGATCCTTCAGCGAGGTCAGCGCCGAACCTCGACGCAACGGGATCTCCGCGGCCATGCGTTCCGCCCGCTCGTCGAGCTCCGCGACGTAGTTCTCCCGTTCGTAGAAGAAGTCGCGCACCTCTTCGTGCGGCAACGGCGCGGCCGCGCTGCCGTGCAGGCCGAGGCCGTTTTCCGTGGTCAGCGCGACCGTGCTCTCCACGGCGTTGCGGTAGCTGCGGTGCAGCTTCACCAGCGCCTGGGCGATCGACGGCAGGTTGGAGGCCAGCTCGTTGAGCTCGCTCGTGGTCACTTCGACGCCGACGACCTCGTCGAGCAGCGCCTCTTTCACGTCCGCGACCAGGCGAGACGTGTCGTTGTTCGCGAAGAACTCCGTGTCGACGCCGAACGCCTGCGTGATCCGCAGCAGCACCGGCACCGTCAACGGCCGCGAGTTGTGCTCGATCTGATTCAGGTAGCTGGGTGAGATCTCGAGCACACGAGCGAGGTCGGCCTGACTCATCGAACGGCTCTCGCGGAGATGCCGTAGCCGCGCCCCGGCGAAAGTTTTGTCCATCGCTCCTCCGATCGGCCGGAAGGTTTCCGGCCCTGAACGATTACGTGAACGATCAAGGCCGTGGATTTTCACCCAGCTTGCCAACCGATGATTCGCAAGCTTTGCAAGATGCTACGCATCCTTCACATAAATTGGCAAATTGGAGCTATGGACCGCCTTTTCGTGCTCGTGTCAGGGTCGTAACCAGGCAAGGCGAGCAATCGCAAACTTCGCAACACGGGAGAGTCCGATGACCGAGCAGGCCAAGCAGCTCGACCAGGCGGCGGCCGAGCTGGCCGAGCAGTGGAAGACCGACCCCCGCTGGGCGGGCGTCCAGCGGACCTACTCGGCCGCCGACGTGGTGAAGCTGCGTGGCTCCGTCGTCGAAGAGCACACGCTCGCCCGTCGCGGTGCGGAGCGGCTGTGGGAGCTGCTGCACACCGAGGACTACGTCCACTCGCTGGGCGCGCTCACCGGTAACCAGGCCGTGCAGCAGGTCCGCGCGGGCCTCAAGGCGATCTACCTGTCCGGCTGGCAGGTCGCGGCCGACGCCAACCTGGCCGGCCAGACCTACCCGGACCAGAGCCTCTACCCGGCCAACTCGGTCCCGGCCGTCGTCCGCCGCATCAACAACGCGCTGGGCCGCGCCGACCAGATCAACTGGGCCGAGGGCAACACCGACATCGACTGGTTCGCGCCGATCGTCGCCGACGCCGAGGCCGGCTTCGGCGGCCCGCTGAACGCGTTCGAGCTGATGAAGGGCATGATCGCCGCCGGCGCCGCGGGCGTGCACTGGGAGGACCAGCTCGCGTCCGAGAAGAAGTGCGGCCACCTCGGCGGCAAGGTGCTGATCCCGACCAAGCAGCACGAGCGCACGCTCAACGCCGCTCGCCTCGCCGCGGACGTGCTGAACGTGCCGACCCTCGTCGTCGCCCGCACCGACGCGCAGGCCGCGACGCTGCTGACCAGCGACGTCGACGAGCGTGACCAGAAGTACCTGACCGGCGGTCGCACGGCCGAGGGTTTCTACGAGGTCAACAACGGCATCGAGCCGTGCATCGACCGCGGCCTCGCCTACGCGCAGTACGCCGACCTGCTGTGGATGGAAACGTCCACTCCGGACCTCGAGATCGCCCGCAAGTACGCCGAGGCGATCAAGGCCGAGTACCCGGACCAGATGCTGGCCTACAACTGCTCTCCGTCGTTCAACTGGAAGAAGCACCTCGACGACGACACCATCGCGCGGTTCCAGCGCGAGCTCGGCGCCATGGGCTACAAGTTCCAGTTCATCACCCTCGCCGGCTTCCACGCGCTCAACTACTCGATGTTCGACCTGGCCCACGGCTATGCCCGTGAAGGCATGACCGCGTATGTCGGCCTGCAGGAGCGCGAGTTCGCCTCCGAGGAGCGCGGCTACACCGCAACCAAGCACCAGCGCGAGGTCGGCACCGGCTTCTTCGACCTGGTGTCCACGGCCCTGAACCCGGAGAGCTCGACCACCGCGCTCAAGGGCTCGACCGAAGAAGACCAGTTCCACTGACCCACCCCCGCGGGCCGGCGGCTCCGGTCGCCGGCCCGCACCCCTTTCTTTCCCTCGCGGAGGTACGAGATGGCCGAGAAGCTGAACTACCGCATCGAAATCACCGGTCCCGCCGGTGACCGGTTCGCCGAGATCCTGACCCCGGCCGCGCTGGAGTTCGTGGCCAAGCTCGACAACGCCTTCGCCGGACGCCGCCGCGAGTTGCTCGACGAGCGCCGTCGCCGTCGCGAGCGCGTGCAGTCGGGGGAGGAGCAGCTGGACTTCCTGCCCGAGACGCGCCGCATCCGCGCCGACGACAGCTGGCACATCGCGCCGCCGGCGCCCGGTCTCGAGGACCGTCGCGTGGAGATCACCGGCCCGACCGACCGCAAGATGACCGTCAACGCCCTGAACTCCGGCGCGAAGGTCTGGCTCGCGGACTTCGAGGACGCGACTTCGCCGACGTGGCACAACATCGTCGACGGCCAGCTGAACCTGTTCGACGCCATCCGCCGCAACATCGACTTCACCACCGAGTCGGGCAAGCGCTACACGATCGGCGAGGACCCGGCGACGATCGTCGCCCGCCCGCGCGGCTGGCACCTGGTGGAGAAGCACATCCGCATCGACGGTCGTCCCCTGTCGGCGAGCCTGGTCGACTTCGGCCTGTACTTCTTCCATAACGCGCGCCAGCTGATCGCCCGCGGCAGCGGCCCGTACTTCTACCTGCCGAAGCTCGAGAACCACATCGAGGCCCGCCTGTGGAACGACGTTTTCCTGTTCGCGCAGAACGAACTCGGCATCCCGCGCGGCACGGTCCGGGCGACCGTCCTGATCGAGACGATCACCGCGGCGTTCGAAATGGACGAGATCCTCTTCGAGCTGCGCGAGCACGCCGCCGGCCTCAACGCGGGCCGCTGGGACTACATCTTCAGCGTCATCAAGAACTTCTCCGAGCACGGCGCCGACTTCGTGCTGCCGGACCGCGCGCAGGTGACGATGACGGTCCCCTTCATGCGCGCCTACACCGAACTGCTGGTCCGCACGTGCCACCGCCGCGGTGCGCACGCGATCGGCGGGATGGCGGCGTTCATCCCGAGCAAGGATCCTGACGCCAACGCGACGGCGTTCGAGAAGGTCCGCCAGGACAAGGAACGCGAGGCGGGCGACGGGTTCGACGGCTCGTGGGTCGCCCACCCCGGCCTGGTCCCCGTCTGCCGTGAGGTCTTCGACAGCGTGCTGGGTGGCTGGCCCAACCAGCTGGGCCGGCTGCGTGACGACGTCGACGTCACCGCCGCGGACCTGCTCGACGTCGCGTCGGCCGGCGGCGAGGTGACTGAGGCCGGCGTTCGCGCCAACATCAACGTCGCCCTGCGCTACATCGACTCCTGGCTGCGCGGCACGGGCGCCGCTGCGATCCACAACCTCATGGAAGACGCCGCGACGGCCGAGATCGCGCGGTGCCAGGTGTGGCAGTGGATCCGCAACGGAACGAAGTTCGCCGACGGCACCGCGTTGACGCGCGAGCTCGCCGTGGAGTTCCTGGACGAGGAGTTCGAGTCGGTCCGCGGCGACCTGCCCGCCGGCCACCGCCTCGACGACGCCCGCGCCATCTTCACCGAGACCGCCCTGGGCGAGAAGCTCCCGAGCTTCCTCACGACGAGCGCCTACGCCCGTCACCTGTGCGACGCGCGGTGACCACGCTCCGGCCGCCCCTGACCTGACCGGGGGCGGCCGGTTTACCCGCACCGCTTTTGGGACGGTGCGGCGAGACGGGTCCGGTGGCGGAGGCTCCCCGCCACCGGACCCGGGTTTTCGGCTGTCGCCGTCCAGTGGCTAGGTGCTGGTGGTTGGCGTTTTTTGCTTGTCGGCCGTGGGTCACGACGCGTCTGTCGCCTCTGAACGGCGACACACTTTCGGCGTCGCCATGGGGCCGTCCCGGCGGAGATCGCCGGTGATCGTTCTTCGGCCCCGCCGGTACACGTGCGGCTCGCCGTTAAGGGGCGATTCGTCGATGGACGGGCCAGTTGCCGTTTCAACGGCGACGGCCCGGCCGGCGGCTTCACCGGCGAATTCACGACGGCTCGACTGACCGTTCAACGGCGAATCCGGGGCCGCCGGATCAGCCCCTCGCGGCCATCAGCGTTGCCGCGGCCGCGCGGGCCGTGCCGGCCTCGCCGGGGTCGCCCTTGATCGCGGCGAGCACCGTGGCGCCCTCCATCAGGGAGAAGAGCTGGTCGGCGAGGTCGTCGTCGGCGACGAGCCGGCGCAGGTACGCGCGCACTTCGTCCTTGTGGTTGTGGATGGCCGCGGCCACGCCGGGCGCGAGCGTCCCGAACTCGCCGAACGAGTTCACGAACGCGCAGCCCCGGAAGTCGGGCTCGCTGAACCACTCGTGCAGCCAGTCGAAAACGGCCAGCGGGTCGTCGGCCCGCGCGGCGACGAACTCGCGCAACGACCGGCGCCAGCGTTCGTCGCGCGTGTTCAGGTAAGCGGCCACGAGGTCGTCCTTGGACGGGAACACTTGGTAGAGCCGCTTGAGCGAGACGCCGGAGCGGCTGCGCACGGCGTCCATGCCCACGGACTGCACGCCCTGGGCGTAGAACAGGTCTTCGGCGGCCTCAAGTAGCCGTTCGGTGGCTTCCGCGGTGTTCACGTCGTGCCCCTCTGGTGTGGAGAATCAACGTTCTCTATGCTAGCCGAACCAGAGAGAACGAACGTTCTCCCGTGATCTGCGCAGGAGCCCGCCATGACACCGCGTCCGCCGTTCCCGCCGTTCGACGAGGACACCGCCCGCCAGAAGGTCCAGGCTGCCGAGGATGCCTGGAACACGCGCGACCCCGAGAAGGTCTCCCTCGCCTACACCGAGGACTCCGTGTGGCGAAACCGCGACCAGCACGTCGTGGGCCGCGCGGAGATCGTCAAGTTCCTGACACAGAAGTGGGAGCGCGAGCTCGACTACGCGCTGCGCAAGGAACTGTGGGGCTTCCGCGGCAACCGCATCGGCGTGCGGTTCCAGTACGAGTCCCACAACGCCGAGGGCCAGTGGTTCCGCAGCTACGGCAACGAGCTGTGGGAGTTCAGTGACGAAGGCCTCATGCGCCGCCGCGAGGCGAGCATCAACGACCGCCCGATCGCGGAAAGCGAACGGTGGATCTTCGGCAAGCGCCCGGAATCCGAGTACGGCAAGGAGTTCCCCATCTTCTGAGTCTCGGCCGTGAGCGAACGCGCGTGATTTCCCCCTGACGGCCCGCCAGGATCCAGAGATGAGCCTGGGATTCAGCGGAGAAGTCACGGAGTTCTACCACCGCTATCGCCGCGGTTATCCGACGGCGGTGTTCGACGCGATCGCCGCCGAGTTCGCCCTGGCCGGGGACGACGTGGTCCTCGACCTCGGGTGCGGCACGGGACAGCTCGCCGTGCCGATGGCCGCGCGGGTCGGGGCGGTCGCGGGCATGGACCCCTCGCCCGACATGCTTTCGCGCGCCCGCCGCGCCGCGGCCGAAGCCGGCGTGACCAACGCGTCGTGGCTCCTGGGTGGCGACACCGACATCACCGCGCTGAATTCCCTGCTCGACGGGCTCGGCGCCGTCACCATCGGGCAGGCATTGCACTGGATGGACCACGTGACGCTGTTCTCCGCCGTGAAGCCGATGCTCCGGCCGGGCGGCGGCATCGCGGTGGTCACCAACGGCATGCCGCTGTGGCTCCAGGACAGCGACTGGTCACGCGCGCTGCTCGACGTGCTGTCCGACTGGTTCGGGCATCCCCTCACCGCGGCCTGCGGAACGGACGGCGCCAGCCAGGACCGCTACCGCGCCGCGCTGGCCGGCGCCGGCTACGAAGTCGGCCTCCGCACCATCGACTACACCGGCGACCTCACCGCGGGCGAGATCATCGGCGGCGTCTACTCCGCCATGGGCGAGGACGCATTGCCACCCAGCGGCGAACGGCCGGCTTTCGAAAACCGCATCCGTTCGGCGATCGAGCCACACGCGCCGTTCCGCGAACCGGTGCGCGTGACGATCCTGGCCGGTCGCGTGCCCTGAGTCTCGTCGCCACTGAGTGGCAACACCAGGCCAGCGGCGGGTTTTGGCTGTTCAGCGGCTGGTTTCGACCGGACTTCCGAGCTCGGTCAGCTCGGTGGTGACGGCGTCGAGGTGGAGGGGGCGAAGGTCGTTGACGTCCATCCCGACGTTCAGCTGTCGGCCCCGCTTGCGCCACGCGCTGTGGACGTGACCGTGCAGCAGCCACAGCCCCTCGTCGGGCAGGCGGTACTGCGACCCGCGGTCTTCGCCGACGTGGTCGCCTTCGTACGGAAAATGGCTGAGCAACACGTTCTGCCCGGCGATCCGGCGGCGCGCAAACGCTTGCACCGTCGCGAAGTGCTCCAGCCACGCGCGTTGGTGCCGGTGCGCCTGGCGCAGCCCCGGCCACGGCTCGTCGTGGTTGCCGGTGATGAGGTGGATCTCGCCGTTCAGCTGCCGAAGCGTGTCGGCGAACCGTGCCAGCCGGCCCATGCCGACGTCACCCAGGTGCCACACCTGGTCGCCCGGCCGGACGGTGGCGTTCCACTGCTCGACCACGAACGCGTCGTGCTCTGGCGGCGTCTCGAACCCGCGCAGGCCGGCCACGAGCTGGTGGTCGAAGTGGGTGTCGGCGGTGAACCAGACGTCCATGATCGGGCTTCTCCTCGTCGTCGACATCGGCCCATCGCCGGGGTGGCGACGCAGGCATACCTTGCGCCCCGGGCCTCCCCTCGCGCCAGGGAATTCACCATTCGGCGGCGCTCGTCACTGTCCGTTGTGGATAGTGGGATGAAGGTCCCCTTCATCCCTTCCTGAGGAGCCGCATCACGGTCGCGTCCGACACCTGGGTGAAGTCGGCGTACCAGCGACCCACGGCGCTGAATCGCCTCGGCGCGGCGACGGCGATGAACTGGTCCACCTCGCCTTCGAACTCGGCGATGGCATCGGGCGCGCACACCGGCACCGCCAGCACCACGCGCCGCGCGTCGTGGAGGTCGCGGACGGCGGCCATCGCGGTCACGCCGGTCGCCAGTCCGTCGTCGATCACGAGCACGTCGTGGCCGGCCACCGCGACCTCCGGGCGCCCGTCGCGATAGGCGGCCAGACGGCGACGAGCCTCGGCCCGCTCGCGCGCACACGCGGGCTCCATCGCCTTCGGCGTGAGCCCGAACGCGCGCAACGCCGGCGTCGAGTAGTAAGGCGGCCCCTCCGCCGTCACCGCGCCGACGCCGAACTCGCGCCGCCCGGGCGCCCCGATCTTCCGCGCGACCACGACGTCCAGCGGAGCCCCGAGCGCCTGGGCGACCTCGGCCGCCACCGGCACGCCGCCGCGCGGCAACCCGAGCACGACGGGCTCGACCCACGGCTGCCTGGCCAGGATCCGCCCGAGCTGCCGCCCGGCGTCGATTCGATCGAAGAACAACGTCCTCATCACGGCCGCACCACCCGCCAAGACGCGACGCCCGTGGCCCGCGGATCGTTGAACAATCCATGGGTCGGAAAACGGCGAAACCCTGCCGCACAGCGCATCCCGACGACAGCCGGAACGAGCCCGGCCTCGTGGTCGACGAACGGCAACACCATGCGTTCCCGATTCCCGCGACGAAGCCGGGTGAACCGGTCACCCGCCGCGTTCAGGTAGGCCTACCTACTGCTTCCCCTATTGTTTCGCGCGCGGCGACCGACGGATGCTTCGAACACCCACCGAATATCCAGGGAGCCGTCATGACCAGCAGATCCAGGGCCGCCGTCGCTGTTTTGCTCGCCGTTTTCGCGCTTACTCTCACCGCTGCGCCGACGGTTTCGGCGCCCGCGCAGGCGCCCGCCGCCTGCCTCCGGCCCTGCCACTTCTGACGGCGGGCCCGCTCAGAGCTCGAACGCGTTGCCCGTCGCGATCTTCGGGCGTCCCAGCTCGATCGGTTCACCCATGCGCGCGCGCCGGTAGACGTCCGCGGTCGCTTCGGCGATGCGTCCCCAGTCGAAGTCCGCCGCGAGGCGCGACTGGGCCGCTCGTGCGCGCCGGGTCGCTGCGGCGGCGTCGCCGAGGACGGTCGTGACCGCCGCGGCCAGACCCGCGACGTCGCCCGGTTCGAACGCCAGGCCCGTCTCCCCGTCGACGACCACCTCGCCGAGGCCGCCCGCCGTGGACGCGACGAGCGGTGCCTTCGCGGCCGCGGCCTCCAGAGCGACGATCCCGAACGGTTCGTACCGGCTCGGCAGCACCACGGCGTCGGCCGCGGCCAGCAGCGCCCGCAGGTCGCGGTCGGGCAGGTGCCCGACGAAGTCCACCGCGCGGCGAATCCGCAGCTTGCGCGCCTGCGCGACCAGCTCGTCGTGGTGTCGCCCCTTACCGGCGACGACAACCCGCGTGCCCGGGAACTGGCGACGGATGCGGGGGAGCGCCGCCAGCAGGTCCTGCACGCCCTTCTCCCACTCCAGCCGGCCGAAGAACAGCAGGAACGGCGCCCCGTCGGGGCTGTGCCGTTCACGCATCTTCGCCACCTCGGCGGCCGAGACGCGCCAGCTGCGTTCTTCGATGCCGTTGTGGATCACGGTGACGTCGGCGGCCTCGATCTCGAACAGGTGCGCCACTTCCCTGCGCATGGCCTGCGAGCACGTGATCACGGCGTCGGCGCGGTTGGCCAGCCACCATTCGACCGAGTGCACCTGCTGGTTGAGCGGGTGCGAAAGCCACCCGGAGTGCCGGCCGGCTTCGGTCGCGTGGACGGTGCCGACCAGCGGCACACGCGCGGCCTCGGCGATGGCGATCGCGGGGTGCGTCACGAGCCAGTCGTGCGCGTGGACGACGTCGGGCTGCCACGTGCGCAGCAGGTCCTGCGCGGCGCGGATCATGGCGTGCCCCATGGCGAGCGTCCACGCGACGAGGTCACGCTCGAACGTCAGGTGCATCGGGTCCTCGGCCACACGGATCAGCCGCACGCCCTCGACATCGCGGTCGCTGCGCGGGTGCGTCGACGCGTCGGTGCCGGCCTGGTGGCGGCAGAGAACCACCACGTCATGACCCTGCTTGGCGAGGTGCCGGGCCAGCGCGTGCACGTGCCGGGCGAGCCCTCCGATGACCACGGGCGGGTACTCCCACGACAGCATCAGCACGCGCATGGGCAGAGGTTACTCGCCAGTCGCTTCCGTCGGGCGGCCCGGCTGTCGCGGCCCTCGATCTCTGTCACCATCGGAGGTGATGACTTCCAGCCAGCCCGAGTGGCAACGTGCGGACCCGCCCCTGACGACGCCGTGGACCGACCTCGTCAGCCTCTCCGACGTGCTCCCCGAGTACCCCAGACCGCAGATGAGTCGGCCGCGATGGCTGAACCTCAACGGCGTCTGGGACTACGCGGGGTGGCCGTCTTCGCCCGAAGAACCGCGGCCTGGTGGCTACGGCGAGCGCATCTTGGTCCCCTTCGCACCGGAGTCGGCACTCTCCGGAATCAACCGGCGCGACGAGGTCCTCTGGTACCGGCGGCTGTTCGAGATTCCCGGCGACTGGCGTGGCGAACGCGTGCTGCTGCATTTCGGCGCGGTCGAGCAGACGGCGAAGGTCTGGGTGAACAACCAGCTCGTGCTCACCCACGAGGGTGGCTACACGGCGTTCGAGGCGGACGTCACCGATGCGCTGCGTGCGTCCGGGCCGCAGGAGCTGACCGTTCGCGCCGAGGACCGCACCGACATTTCGCCGTTCCCGCTCGGCAAGCAGCGCAACGCGCCGGGCGGGATCTGCTACACGCCGACGTCCGGGATTTGGCAGACGGTGTGGCTCGAGTCGGTGCCGGTGAACCGCGTCGAGGACCTCGAGGTCACTCCGGACCTCGCCGGTTTCACCGTGTTTCCCCAGGTCAAGGGAGGTGCTCAAGTCGAGCTGAGCGTTTCGCCACCCAGCGGCGACGAGATCGTCAGCGTCCGAGGGGCCGCCGGCGCGAGGCTGCGGGCGGACGTCCCGGAGCCCCACTGGTGGACTCCCGACGATCCGTATCTCTACGACCTCACCGTGCGCCTGCTCGACCGCCACGGCGACGTGCTCGACGAGGTCACGAGCTACGGGGGACTGCGCACCGTGGAGCTCGTCCCGGATTCCGCCGGACGCCCCCGCATCGCCCTCAACGGCCGGATCACCTTCCTCCACGGCCCGCTCGACCAGGGTTATTGGCCCGACGGCGGCTACACCGCGCCGACCGACGACGCCCTCCGTTTCGACCTCGAACAGACGAAAGAGCTCGGCTTCAACTTCGTCCGCAAGCACGTGAAGGTCGAGCCCGCGCGCTGGTACCAGTGGGCCGACCGGTTGGGCCTGCTCGTCTGGCAGGACATGCCGTCGTTGGTGGTGTCATTCGACGGGCCGCCCGGGCCGGCGCCGGACCCGGTGCCCGAAGGCAAGGAACGTTTCGAGACCGAGCTGCGGGAAATGGTGCGGCAGCTGCGGAACGTGCCGTCGATCATCGCGTGGGTGCCGTTCAACGAGGGCTGGGGCGAGTTCGACACGGCGCGGATCGCCGAACTCGTGAAGGAGCTCGATCCGACTCGCCTCGTCGTGGCGAACAGCGGCGTCAACTGCTGCTTCTCCCGCACGGACACCGGCGCCGGCGACGTCTACGACGACCACACCTACGTCGGCCCCGGTGAGCCGCGCGTGCAGGACCACCGTGCGCTCGTGAACGGCGAGTACGGCGGCCTCGGGCTCGTCCTCGACGACCACCGCTGGCCCGGCCCGCCCAACGCGTACGAGATGACCGCTGACGCCGATCACCTCACGCGCCGTTACGCGGAGATCAGCACCCGATTGGAGTCCCTCGTGGACGAATTGGGCCTCTCGGGGGCGATCTACACCCAGACCACCGACGTCGAAAACGAGGTCAACGGCCTCCTCACCTACGACCGCCGCGTGACCAAACTGGACGCGGACGTCGCGGCGGCCCACAATCGCGCGGTCATCGCCCGCGGCTCGTCCCCGGTCGTCGAAGCCGCGCACGAACCACAAAACCCCAGCTAAAGCCGTTTCGCCACTGAACGGCGACACGAAAAGGGCGGGCACCCCACGGAGTCCCCGCCCATCGCCGGTTGTGAAAATCAGGCCGGCAGCACGGCCTCGATCGCCTTCACCACGGTGTCGTCCTCGGGCTCGGTCCGCGGCCGGAACCGGCCCACGACCTCACCTTCGGAGTTGATCAGGAACTTCTCGAAGTTCCACTGCACGTCGCCGGCTTCACCCTCGGCGTCGGCGGTCTGGGTGAGCGTGGTGTACAGCGGGTGACGGTCGTCGCCGTTCACCTCGACCTTCTCGAACAGCGGGAAGGTGACGCCGTAGGTGGTGGAGCAGAACGTCTGGATCTCGTCGGCCGTCCCGGGCTCCTGGCCGGCGAACTGGTTGCACGGGAACCCGACGACGGAGAAGCCCTTGTCGCCGTAGCGTTCCTGCAGCCGCTCCAGGCCGGTGTACTGCGGGGTCAGGCCGCACTTCGAGGCGACGTTGACCACCAGCAGCGCCTTGTCGCCGAGCGCGCCCAGGGTGGTGTCCTCACCCGAGAGCGTCTTCAGCGGGATGTCGCGAATGCTCATTCCTCGGTGTCCCTTTCACTTGTGTGGCAGCAGCTGTCGTGCGTCCAGCTGTCCGAACGGTCCGTCGGCGCGGCGGTACTCCGCCGCGAGCTCGTGCGCTCGGGTGCGGTCGCCGGCGCGCAGCAGCCCGGCGAGCTCGTCGAAACGCGAGGTGTGCACGCGGGCGCGCCGGCGCGCGTAATCCGCGGCGGAGTCCTTGGTGACCATGAACGCCCAGTCACTCGACAACGCCAGCATCGCCTCCGCGACGGCTTGGTCGGCCACGGTGTCGCGAGCGGTCCCTCCGCGCTCCCCGAAGTGCCCGGAAACGAGGTCCAGCAAGCGTTTCTGCAACGCCGTGTTGTCCTGCACCATGTCGGCCACCTGCTCGCCGTCCCACACGCGCCAGTCCTTGCCCGAGCCCCACGAAGACGCCGGCAGGTCGATCGGCGCCCCCACGTGGCCGGCCTCCAGCGCGCCCTTCAGCGTCGTCACGCGAACGCCCGCCTCGGGCAACGCGCGCAGAACCCCCTCAAGCCATGCGGGACCCTCGTGCCACCAGTGCCCGAACAGCTCCGTGTCGTACGCCGCGACCACGAGCGACTCGCGCCCGTGCTGCGCCCGCAGCGAACGCAGCCGCGCGACGACGGTGTCGACGAAGTCCTTCACGTGCGTACCGAGCACGTCGGCCGCGAGCGCAGGGTCGTACGGCGCCTTCTCGTGCGGCGGCACCTGCTTGCCGGTGACGCGCGAAGCCTTGAGCCCCACTTCGTGCGCCCACGTGTGGAAATCGCGGTATGCGGCGTGGCCGGGGTAGCCGGCTTTCGGCGACCAGACGCGGTACGTCACCTCGAGGTCTCGCCCGAAACAGACCACGTCCGACGAGCTGACCGTGCGCGCCGCCGACGTGTCGCCGTGCAGCGACGGCCCGTCGACCAGAAAACGCTGCACGCCCGCGGCCGCGTAACCCCGCTCCATCCCGGGCTCGTAGCCGCATTCCGGCGCCCAGATGCCCTCCGGTCGCCGCCCGAGGCGCAGCTGCGTGTCGGCTAGGCCTTCGCGCAGGGCGAACGCGCGGACGTCCTCGTCCAGCAACGGCTGGAACGGGTGCGCGAGCGGTCCCCCCAGCAGCTCGACCGTGTCACTGTCCACAAGTGACCGCAGGATCGGCGAGAACCCGTGGCGCCAGCGTGTCTCCAGCTCCTCCGTCGCGCGCACGGCGGTCTGGTGCTCGGCGGCGGCCAGGTCGCGCAGGAGCGGGTCGCCGCCCCACAGCGTCGACGCGTGCTGCGCGCGCAGCTGCCAGTGCCCGAGCCAGTCGTGGCAGGCGCGTATCGCGTACGGGTCGTCGAGCTGCGCCGCGAGCACGGGTGTCATGCCGAGCGTCAGGACGTCACGTCGCCCCTCAGCGGCGAAACGCTGCAGCAGGTCGACGACCGGCAGGTACGAGTGCGCCCACGCCTGGTAGAGCCACTCCTCGCCGACGGGCCAGCTGCCGTGGTGCGGCAGCCAGGGCAGGTGGCTGTGCAGGACGAGGCAAAAGGTGCCTTCCGAGGCGGGCGGAGTCACGGGCGCACCGCCACCGCGACCAGATCGAGGCTCGCGTCCAGGTCGTTACCGCGGACGGAGAAGTCCTCCGCCCCGATCGCCGCGACGTCGGCGAGCAACCCCGCCGGCCATACGGCCTGCCCGGGCAGCGAGCCCATCACCACCTCGAGCTGCGCGTTGATGATCGAGCCGCTGTACGCGCGTTCCAGCTCCCGCAGGCGTGCCCCGTGATGCAACCCGTGTAGCGATTGGACGGCGAACCCGGCCGCACGCAGTAGACCGTCCAATTCGGACGGTGCCAGCTCCCGCGTGTGGTACGGGTTGAGCGGCGTGTCGGAATCCGGCGTGAACGTGAGCCGGTTCGGGGTCGTGACCAGCAGCTTCCCGCCTGGCCGCAGCACGCGGAAGCATTCGGCGAGGAACCCGTCCTGGTCCCACAGGTGCTCGATCACCTGGAAGTTCGCGACCACGTCCACGGATTCGCCGCTCAACGGCAAATACGCGAGATTCGCGCGCGCCACCGCGACGTCGGGGTACCGGCGCGCGACGTGTTCCGTGGTCGGCACGTCGTAGTCCAGCGCCAGTACTCGCCGCGCCGTCTTCGCGATCAGCCCCGCGCCGTATCCCTCGCCGCAGCCTGCCTCCAGCACCGTCGCGCCGGCGCAGTGGGGGAGCAGGGCGACGTAGGCGGCTTCGTGGCGACGGAACCAGTAGTTCTCCTCGGGGATGCCGGGGATGGTCCGTTCGCCGGTGAGGTGCAGTGCCTCGGCCCGGGTGGCTGCGTTGGTCACCTGCGCGACCCTAGCGCGTGTCACGTTCCTGACCGCCGTCTCGTTCCAGCCCCATGCAACGGACCCTCACACGCGTACTGCTGGTGCTGCTCGGCGTCGTCACAGCGGCGACGGGACTGTGGCCGCTCCTGTCGCCCCTGGGCTTCTACCAGGACTTTCCCGGTTTCCGCCACGGCTGGGTCAGCATGGACGGAGCGTTCGACGAACACCTCATCCGAGACTTCGGCGCCCTCAACCTGGCGCTGGCGGCGACGCTGATCGGCGCCGCCGTGATCGGCACCACAGCCGTCGCGCGCCTGGCGGCCGTGGCGGCCCTGCTGTTCGCCGTGCCGCACTTCGTCTACCACCTCGGGCACGTCGGCCACTTCGCGGCGGTCGACCAAGCAATGATCCTCTCAACGCTCGCGCTGGGCGTGCTGGTGCCGCTCGTCGTGCTGTTCGTCCCGGAACGGCGGCCGGTCAGGTCGGCGACACCGTGATGCTCAGCGCGCCCGGGCCGACATGCGCGCCGATCACCGTGCTCGCATCGCCGACCACGACGTCCGTGATCCCGGGGATCCGGTCTCGCAGCCGCCGCACGACCTCGGTCTCGTCGGAGCCGAAGCGCGTCACGGCGATGTCCACGCGCTGGTCGCCCGCGGCCTTCACCGCGAGGTCCACGAGCCGGTTCATGGCGCGTTTCGTGCCGGGAACGCGCGCCAGTGGCGAGACTTCACCGTTACGGACAGTGAGCAGCGGCTTGATCGAGAACGCCGTGCCCACCAACGACTGGGCGGCTCCGACGCGTCCCGTGCGCCGGAGGTACTCGAGCGTGTCCACGTAGATCAGCTCGGTGGCGGCGCGCACGCGGCGCTCGGCGGCTTCGAGCACGCGCGCGAGCTGACCCCCGGCGCCGGCGACGCGCGCGGCCGACACCGCTGCGTATCCGAGGCTCATGCTGGCTGTTCCGCTGTCGATGATGTGCACGGGGATCCGGACCTGCTGCGCCGCCTCGCGCGCCGCCTGCACGGTCTCCGAGAGGCGACCGGAGATGTGCAGGCTGACGATGGCGGACGCGCCGCGTGCGGCGGCGTCCTGGTACGTCCAGAAGAACGCACCCGGGTCGGGCGGCGAAGTGGTGACGCCGTGGCCGGACTTCATGGCGGCGATGAGCTCGTTGCGGTCGAACCGGAGTTCGTCGTCCATTTGATCCCCGACGTGCAGCTGGACCTGCACCACGCCGATGCCCCAACGGGCGGCGAGTTTGTCGGGCAGGCACGAGGTCGAGTCCGTGACTACGGCGATGTGCGCGGGCATGGTGCGGGAGGTTAACGCCTGTCGGCCTACTGCCAGTAGCCCACCGTTGGTCCGATCGGGCGAGCGGTGTGCTGGACGGGTTAACCGGCGGACTACCGGGACGATGGTCTCAAAAGATTGCTCATCCAGGTGAATGCCGTCACCTCGGCGGGTCTCCTCGCCTGAATGGCCCTAATCTACCGGCCAGTAGAGCACTGTCCCGCGGCCGAGAGCCGGCCCCAACCGGGAGGTCGAAGAAGACCCATGACGAACATCGTTGTCCTGGTCAAGCAGGTACCGGACACCTACTCGGAGCGGAAGCTCTCCGGTGCCGACAACACGCTTGACCGCGAATCCGCAGACGCCGTGCTCGACGAGATCAACGAGAAGGCCGTCGAAGAGGCGCTGAAGATCAAGGAGGCGGGCGAGGGCGAGGTCACCGTGATCTCCGTCGGCCCCGACCGCGCCACCGACGCCATCCGCAAAGCGCTGTCCATGGGCGCCGACAAGGCCATCCACGTCTCCGACGAGGCGTTGCACGGCTCCGACGCCATCGCAACCGCCAAGGTGCTGGCCGCCGCGATCGGCAAGGTCGAGGGGTACGACCTGATCATCGCCGGCAACGAGGCGTCCGACGGCCGCGGCGCCGCCGTGCCGGCGATCGTCGCCGAGCTGCTCGGCCTGCCGCAGCTGACCTACGTGCGCCAGCTGACCGTCGAGGGCACCAGCGTGAAGGCCGACCGCGAGACCGAGGACGGCATCACCCACCTCGAGGCGAACCTGCCCGCGCTCGTGAGCGTCGGCGAGAAGATCAACGAGCCGCGTTACCCGTCGTTCAAGGGCATCATGGCCGCGAAGAAGAAGCCGGTCGAGACGTTCACCGTCGCCGACCTCGGCATCGACGCGGGCGAGGTCGGTCTCGCCAACGCGTGGTCCACCGTGCTCGAGTCGTCCCCGAAGCCGCCGCGCACCGCCGGCGAGAAGGTGGAGGACGAGGGCGACGGCGGCACCAAGGTCGCCGAGTACCTGGTCGCGCAGAAGCTCATCTGAGACACGGTTTCGAGGAGGATCACGAAAAATGGCTGAAGTACTCGTCCTCGTCGACCACGTCGACGGTGATGTCAAGAAGGTCACGCTCGAGCTGCTGACCGCCGCCCGCGCGCTGGGTGAGCCCTCGGCCGTCGTCGTGGGCCCCACGGGCACCGCGGCCAAGGCCAAGGAAGCGCTCGCCGGCCACGGCGCCGCGAAGGTCTACGTCGCCGAGGGCGACGACGCCACGAGCTACCTGGTGACCCCGAAGGTCGACGTGCTGACGAAGCTCGCGGAGCAGGCTTCGCCGGCTGCCGTGCTCGTCGCCGCCAGCGCCGAGGGTAAGGAGGTGGCCGCGCGCGTCGCCGTGCGGCTGGGCTCCGGTCTGCTCTACGACGCGGTGGGCGTGAACGCCGACGGTTCGGTGGACCAGTCCATCTTCGGTGGCGCGTTCTCCGTGAAGTCCAAGGCTGCCAAGGGCACGCCGGTGATCTCGGTGCGTCCGGGCGCTGTCGAGGCCGAGGCCGCCGACGGTGCTGCCGCCGAGGAGACCGTCGAGATCCCGGCGCAGGACGCCGCGAAGTCCGCCAAGGTGACCGGTATCGAGCCGATCGTCGGTGGCGACCGTCCGGAGCTCACCGAGGCGTCGATCGTCGTCTCGGGCGGCCGTGGTGTCGGTTCGGCCGAGAAGTTCGACGTCGTCGAGAAGCTGGCCGACTCGCTCGGCGCGGCTGTCGGCGCTTCGCGTGCGGCCGTCGACTCCGGCTACTACCCGGCGCAGTTCCAGGTGGGCCAGACCGGCAAGACGGTGTCGCCGCAGCTGTACATCGCGCTCGGCATCTCCGGCGCGATCCAGCACCGCGCCGGCATGCAGACGTCGAAGACGATCATCGCCGTCAACAAGGACGCCGAGGCTCCCATCTTCGAGATCGCCGACTTCGGCATCGTGGGCGACCTGTTCAACGTCGCGCCGCAGCTGACGGAGGCCGTGGACAAGCGCAAGGGCTGACGTTTTCCCGCACCGAAGGCCGCTGGGCGAGGTACCGCTCAGCGGCCTTCGGTGTGTGTCGGACCCTGAGAAAAGCCTGAGAACCTGCAATTAACTCAACGTGCACTAATCGGTCATCGATTGGCACTCTCCGCGGTTTCCAGGTCGCAGGTACACAGTGTTCATGACGTCGTCTCAGCTCCTCGTCAGCACTGATCAGGCGGGTGTCGAGCTCCCGGCCGATGCGCCGAGGTACTCCCTGCTCGTGGCCCACGCGAACGAAGAAGTGCTCGCCGCGCAGAAGCTGCGGCACCAGGTTTTCGCCGAGGAGATGGGGGCCCACCTCAATTCCCTGAAACCCGGCCTCGACGTCGACTACTTCGACGAGTTCTGCGACCACCTCGTGGTTCGCGACGACAAGACCGGCGACATCGTCGGCTGCTACCGCATGTTGCCGCCGGAGCGCGCCTCGCAGGCCGGCAGCCTTTACTCCG
The DNA here is from genome assembly GCF_040678995.1 of Amycolatopsis sp. NPDC049253. NCBI lineage: Bacteria > Bacillati > Actinomycetota > Actinomycetes > Pseudonocardiales > Pseudonocardiaceae > Amycolatopsis > Amycolatopsis sp. NPDC049253. Next base: position 196,622 of record NZ_JBFAQX010000012.1, read on the forward strand.
ACAGCGAATTCGACCTGACGGCCCTTTCCGATCTGCGCTCGACGCTCGTCGAGACCGGCCGCTCCTGCGTGCACCCGGACCACCGCAGCGGCGCGGTCGTCAGCCTGGTGTGGGCGGGGATAGCGCGGTACATGCTGCTTTCCGGCCACCGCTACCTCGCCGGCTGCGCGTCCGTGCCCCTCAGCGACGGCGGCAGCTACGCCGCGGGCGTCTGGGATGTGTTGCGCGCCAAGCACTACGCCGACGAGTCGCGCCGCGTTTCGCCGCTGCACCCGTGGGATTTCGGCGCCGTCGTCCGTCCCGACCGCGCCATGCTGCCGCCGTTGATCAAGGGCTACGTGCGGCTCGGTGCCGAGGTCTGCGGCCCACCGGCGCTCGACGACGACTTCGGCGTCGCCGACTTCTTCGTGCTGCTCGACCTGCACAAGATCGACGAGCGTTACCTCAAGTTCTTCCTCGGAGTGCAGGTATGAGCCACGCCTGGATGCCGACGTCTCCCTGCGGCGACGACTGCCTCACCGAAGGCGCCGCCACGGTCTCGTTCCTGCGTCGCGTGCTGCGCTTCGCGTCGGCGATCGGCGTGGTCCTGGCGGCCTTGCTGACGGCGCCGCTGTTGTTCGTGCTGCGCGGCCGGGGCCGGGGACGCCTGGTCCGGACCATTTTCCGCTCGGTGCTCCGCGCGTTCGGCGTGAAGCTGGTCGTCGTCGGCGGTGCCGACTTCCTCGCCGCGCCCGCCGGCCGCGGCGCGCTGGTGGTGAACAACCACATCTCGTGGCTGGACATCGTCGCCATCAACGCCCTTCGCCCCATGCGCGCCCTCGCCAAGGTCGAGATCGGCTCCTGGCCGGTCCTCGGCACCCTCGTCCGCCGCGGCGGCAGCATCTTCCTAGACCGCGAACGCCTCCGGACGCTGCCCGCCACCATGACCGAGCTCGCCGACGCCCTGCGTTCGGGCTCACTCGTCAACGTCACCCCCGAAGGCACCACGTGGTGCGGCCTCGCCTCGGGCCGCTTCACCTCGGCCACGTTCCAGGCCGCCATCGACGGCGGCGTGCCCGTCCGGCCGATCGCCCTCCGCTACCGCCTCGCCGACGGGCGCGAGACGAGCATGCCTGCCTTCATCGGACCGGAGTCCCTCATCGCTTCCCTGCGGCGAGTGGCTTCCTTGCGCGGCCTGGTCCTCGAGGCGCACGTCTGCCCGGAGATCGCCCCGGGTCGCGCGGAGGACCGCCGCTCGCTGGCGGCCCTGGCGGAGGCATCGGTGCACTCGGCTCTCGGGACGGTCCGGATCCCAGCCCAAGGGCGCCGGCGGGTGTCTCCGGCTCCTGCTGCCAAGGCTTCCGTCGAGACGGTCGAGGCACACCAGGTCCACCGCGCCGGTTCTGTCGCTTGACCTGCGGGTTCGCGGGTTTCGCCACTGAGCGGCGACACCCGCGAACCCCTTTCTGTTCCGATGCGTCATTCGCGTTGCTGCCGCCACCGGGTGTCGCCGCTGAGTGGCGAAACCCGGCAAGGACGTTCGATCGACCTCAAGTACCGGCCGCTGGACGTCGAAACTCCGGCCGCCACTGACCTACCTCGCTGATGCCGACTGGTCGCCGTATGCGCGTCGTTGCCACTGAGCGGCGAATCCCGGCGCGGGCTTCAGATCCTCGCGGGACGGCCTTTCCCGTGCGTCGCCACTCAGCGGCAACGCCGGCGAGCACCCCTCCAGTCAGCCTCCGGAGAAGACCTCACCAACAAACCAGGCGCCGTCGTCTTTCAACGGCAAAACTCTCTGACCAGGTAATTATGCCAAGAAACCGGCCTGATGATCGAAGACCTCCACACGATCAGGTGGAGCTCGTCTCAACCGAACCACTCTCCGGTTGAGACGGCTGGCCCTGCGGATCGTCAGGAAACGACGATCGTGATCTTCCCTCCCGGATGCCCCGCCTGGCTCTCCTCCTGCGCGGCCGCGGCCTCCTCCAACGGGTAGCTCTTGCCCTGCGCGATGTGCAGCCCGCGTCCCGCGTACTCGAGGATCTCCTCCAGCACCTCGGGCTTCTGGTCGTCGGCACCACCGGCGGAGAACGGTAGCCCGAGTTCGAACGCAGCCCCGTCCGCGATGGTCACCACGCGCTCCTTCGACCCGCGCAACTCCACGGACTCCGGCAGCACGCCGTGACCCGACGCGTCGAACACCGCGTCCACAGGCCGGTCCGCCGCCGCGCGGACACGCTCCGGCCAGCCGTCGCCGTAGAGGACGGGGATGGCGCCGAGCGACTTCACGTCGTCGAGGCTGCGTTGCCCCGCCGTGCCGATGACAGTCGCCCCGAGCGCAACGGCCGCCTGCGTGGCGAAGCGCCCGACGGTGCCGCTCGCGCCGTGGATCAGCAGCAGGTCGCCGGCCTTGACGTCCAGCAGCCGCAGGACGCGCAACGCCGTTTCGCCGGCCACGGGCAACGCCGCGGCGTCGTCCCACGACAGGCTCGCCGGCTTGCGGGCGAGGGCCTTGGCCAGCGCGTACTCCGCATACGCGCCGGTGGTCGACCATCCGAAGACCTCGTCGCCGACGGCCAACGTCGCGCCGTCGCCCACCGCGTCCACGACGCCGGAGAACTCGGCGCCCGGGATCTGCGGGCTCTTCGGCGCGGAGCCCTGGGCCATGGCGCCGCTGCGGACCTTCCAGTCGATGGGGTTCACGCCCGCACGCCGCACGGCGACGCGGACCTGCCCGGGGCCGGGTTCGGGCAGCGGGACGTCGCTCAGCTGGAGGACGTCCGGGCCGCCGTACGCGGCGAAGGTGATGGCTCGCATGATTCCTCGTACTCTCCTTCGATTCGGGACGGTCGTTCGTCCTGCCTCGAGTCAACTTTCCCGCGCCGCGATCCGAACCGCTCGGACGAGCAGCGTTCACTATCCGGAAGAGCACGACCGGTCCCGTCGTACACGCCTACCGTGGACTCATGGACGCTTCCTGGTCGAATCCGGCCCACGTGCTCGACGTCGCCGTGCGCGTCATCTCCGCGCCGCGGCCCGAGATGCTGCCGCGCTTCTCGCAGGAGCTCTCCGCCGTGCTGCCGCACCGCGCGGCCGCCATGCAGACGGGCGACTGTCCGCGCAGCCCGTTCAAGGTCACCGGCGACACGACCATCACCGGCGCCGTGACCAGCGCGGAGCTGGACCATCTCGCCGAGCGCGCCATCCCGGGCGAGGCCGTGGTCCTCGACGGTGTGCTCGCCGGCTCCGAACGTCGTCTGGTCCTGCTCACCTCTCGCCCCGCCATCGGCAACGGCGCGGTGATCGCCCTGGTGCCGTCCGACGCCGAGCCGACGGTCGAGGCATTGGGAATCGCGGCCCGGCTCTGGCACCTGACCAGCACCGACGCCGGCCAGCGAGCCGTCGACCCCGGCCCCGACGTCCTCGCGAGCAACCTCGCCGCCGCGGCCGCGCGCGCCCAGACCGTCACCGACCTCGGCCAGACGCACGCGGCCACGCTCGTCGCGCTCCTGGCCGTCCTGCGCTCGGGTCGCCTCGGCGACGCGGCCGCGCGCCAGACCGCGACCGACCTGGCCGCTCGCGCGCTCCTCGACCTGCGTGCGGTGGCGGACCGTGACCAGGCGCTCTCCGCGGAGTCCGCTCGCGGCGCGTTCGGCGTGCTCGCCGACCAGCTTTCGCCAGTGGTCGGCCACGCCGACGTCGCCGTCGACCTCGTCGCCCCCACCGACGACCGCCAGCTGCGGCAGGACATCGCCCACACGGCGCGCACGGTGACACGCGGCCTCGTCATCGCCGCCCTCGACCGCCCGGGCACGACCCGCATCCGCGCCTCCTGGCGCCTCGACCGCGCCGTCCTCCGCATCACCGTCCGCGACGACGCACCGGACATCCCCGACGTCGTCCTCGACCCCGGCCTCACCGAACGCATCACGCCCCTGGGCGGCAGCTGGGAAGTCGACGCCGTCCCGGGCTGGGGCGCGACGATCACCGCCGCACTGCCGCTGGACACCGTCGAACCACCTGAGCTGCGTCCACTCGACCGGCTCAACGCGCGGGAGCTCGAAGTGCTGTCGGGCATTTCGCAAGGGCTGCGCAATCGGCAGATCGCCGCGCAGCTGCAGCTCAGCGAGCACACGGTGAAGTTCCACGTGCGCAACCTGCTCGAGAAGCTCGAGGTCAGCTCGCGCGGCGAGGCCGCCGCGCTCGCCCGCGACTTGAGGCTCGATCCGGTCGCGGTGCACCGGACCGCGTGAAATCGGCTTGACCTCCACAGGGCTGGAGGTTGCAGGCTGACGATCATGAGCCGGATCCTCGACGCCCAGCCCCAGCCCCGAAGAAGCGTGCTGTGGAGCCGCGAGCACCGGCTCACGACGATCGGTTTGCTGCTCGTGGTCACGCTGGTGGCCTTCGAAAGCATGGGCGTCGCCACGGCCATGCCCACGCTCGTCGCGGAGCTGCACGGCCTCGCGCTGTACTCGTGGCCGTTCACGACGTTCCTGATCGCCAGCGTCGTCGCCACCGTGCTGTCCGGCCGCATGGGCGACCGCCGCGGCCCAGCGCCCGCGCTCCTGGCCGGACCGGCGCTGTTCGCCGCGGGCCTGATGGTGGCCGGCACCGCGACGACCATGCCGATGCTCCTGGCCGGCCGCGCCCTGCAGGGTCTCGGCTCGGGATTCCTGCTGGTCGCGGTGTCCCTGCTCATCGCCCTGACATTCACCGACCGCGAACGCCCCGTCATCTACGCCGCGAACGCCGCCGCCTGGGTGCTGCCGGCGGTGATCGGCCCTTCGGTCGCGGGCCTGATCACCGTCAGCATCGGGTGGCGCTGGGTGTTCCTCGGCCTGGTTCCGCTGGTCGCCATCGGTGTCGCGCTGCTGGTCGTCGTCGTCCGCGGCTTGCCCGACCACGTCCCGGCCGCGGAGGCGCGCCGCGCCGGCGTCGTCCCGGCCGTCGTCGCTGCGCTCGGTGTCGCCGCCTTGACGTGGGCCGCTCAACACCCGTCGCCTCTCGCCCTCATCTACGGCTCCGTCGGCCTCGTTGCCCTCGGTCTGGCACTGCGGAGGCTCCTCCCGACAGGCACTCTGACGTTCCGCCCAGGCCTGCCCACCGTCGTCGCCTCGCGCGCCCTGCTTTCGGGCGCCTACGCCGGGATGGAGGCCTACCTGCCCCTCACGATGAGTGCCGTCCACGGCTACGGTCCCGCCCTGGCCGGCCTGCCGCTGACGATCACCGCCCTCGGCTGGTCGGCCGCCTCCGGACTTCAGGGCAGGTTCCTCGACTGGTCCCGCGAGGCAACGCTCCGCATCGGCTTCGCCCTGGTCGCCGTGGCCTTGGTGGGCTTCGGCTTCGTCGCGCAGCCCTGGTGCCCCGCATGGCCGGCCTTCGTGATCTGCGCCATCGGCGGCGCCGGCATGGGTATCGCCATGCCCTCGATCTCCGTCCTCCTGCTCCGCTACTCCCCGGAAGGCGAACGCGGCTTCAACACCTCCGCCATGCAGCTCGCGGACTGGGTCGGCTCGGCCCTGCTCATCGGCCTCGGTGGCGTCCTGCTGGCCGTCGTCGCCTCGGCCCTTCACCCGTCGCCGGCGATGGCGATCCTCGCCGTCGCCCTCGTTCTGCTCGCTTTGCTGGGAGTTCGAGTGACCAGCCGGTGGCCGCAGAAGGTGTGACAGGCCACTTCAGGGCCCAGGGTGCACTTCGTCACGGGCTGGAGCGGACTACCCTGATGTGGCGATGACCTATCTCGACCATGCGGCGACCACCCCGATGCTGCCCGAAGCCGTAGCGGCGATGACCGAGGCTTTGTCCACCGTGGGCAACGCCTCCGCGCTGCACTCTTCGGGACGTCGTGCACGCCGCGTCGTGGAGGAATCCCGCGAGATCATCGCCGAAGCCCTGGGCGCCCGGCCCTCCGAGGTGATCTTCACCGGCGGTGGCACGGAGAGTGACAACCTCGCCGTCAAGGGCATCTACTGGGCCCGCCAGAGCGCTGACGCCGGTCGCCGCCGCATCCTGTGCAGCGTCGTGGAACACCACGCGATCCTCGACACCGTCGAATGGCTCGAGTCCCAGTGCGGTGCCGAAGTCACTTGGCTCGAGGTCGACGACCAAGGCCGCGTCCCGCCGGCAACCCTGCGCGCAGCAATCGAGTCCTCGCCCGAGACAGTCGCCGTCGCAACGGTCATGTGGGCCAACAACGAGGTCGGCAGCATCAACCCGATCGCCGAGCTCGCCGCCATTTGTGCGCAGCACGACATCCCGCTGCACACCGACGCCGTCCAGGCCGTCGGCGCCGTCCCGGTCGACTTCGCCGCCAGCGGCGCCGCCGCCCTGACCCTGACGGGCCACAAGCTCGGCGGCCCGTACGGCGTCGGCGCCCTCCTCCTCGGCCGCGACACCGAGTGCACCCCGGTTCTCCACGGCGGCGGACAAGAACGCAGTGTCCGCTCCGGCACCCTCGACGTCCCGGCCATCGTCAGCTTCGCCACCGCCGTCCGCGTGGCGGTCGAGAGCCGCGCCGAATACGCGGCGCGCGTGGAGAAGCTCCGCGACGAGCTCATCGAGGCCGTCCAGCGCGAGGTCCCCGACGCGATCCTCAACGGCGGACGCGGTGAGCGCCTGCCCGGCCACGCCCACTTCACCTTCCCCGGCTGTGCCGGTGACAGCCTGCTGATGCTGCTGGACGCCAAGGGAATCGAATGCTCCACCGGCTCGGCCTGCACCGCAGGCGTCGCCCAGCCGAGCCACGTGTTGCTGGCGATGGGCGCTGACGCTGCGGCCGCCCGCGGCTCCCTGCGCTTCTCTCTCGGCCACACATCGACACTGGATGACGTGAGCGCGCTCGCGCGGGAGATCGGCGGGGTCGTCGCCCGGGCGCGGCAGGCGGGACTTGCCGGCATGCGCAAGCAGACCCAGAAGCAAGAGGTGTAAGCGATGCGGGTACTGGCTGCAATGAGTGGAGGAGTCGACTCGGCCGTCGCCGCGGCGCGAGCGGTTGACGCCGGCCACGATGTCGTCGGCGTGCACCTGGCGCTGTCCGCGAAACCAGGCACGCTGCGGACGGGTTCGCGCGGCTGCTGCACCATTGAGGACTCGCACGACGCCCGTCGCGCAGCCGACATCCTCGGGATTCCCTTCTACATCTGGGATTTCGCCGAACGCTTCACCGAAGAGGTCGTCGAGACGTTCGTCGGCGAGTACGCGGCCGGTCGGACGCCGAACCCGTGCGTGACATGCAACGAGAAGATCAAGTTCGAAGCGTTGCTGGAGAAGGCAATGGCGCTCGGCTTCGATGCCGTGGCCACCGGCCACTACGCGCGCCTAGCCACGGTTGATGGCGAGCTCGAGCTTCGCCGGAGCGCCGATGAGGGCAAGGACCAGTCATACGTGCTGGCGTCCCTTACACCCGAACAGCTCAGCCACGCGATGTTCCCGCTGGGCGATTCGTGGAAGTCGGATGTCCGCGCCGAGGCGGAGCAGCGTGGCCTTTCGGTGGCCAACAAGCCGGACAGCCACGACATCTGCTTCATCCCCGACGGTGACACCAAGCAGTTCCTCGAGAACCGGCTGGGGCAGCGACCGGGGCAGCTGGTCGACGCCGAGACCGGAGCTGTCCTCGGACAGCACACGGGTGTGCACGGCTTCACCGTCGGCCAGCGCAAGGGTCTTGGTATCGACGCGCCGGCCACCGACGGGCGACCCAGGTACGTGCTTTCGCTCGAGCCTGTTTCGGGCACGGTGAAGGTCGGCTCGTCGACCGGCCTTGGCGTTGACGTGATCGAGGCCGACCGGGCGATCTGGCCCAGCGGGCGCGCGCTCGAAGGTCCGACCGAATGCGTCGTGCAGGTTCGAGCGCACGGCGGCATCGCCGAAGCGGTCGTCGAGGCAGACGGCGCGCATGTCAGCGTCCAGCTGCGCGAGCCGCTCCGGGGCGTTGCGCCTGGTCAGGTCGTGGTCTTGTACCGGCCGGATGCCGGCGCCGGCGATCTCGTCCTCGGCAGCGCGAAGATTTCCAGCACGCGCTGACCTCGCCGCTCAGGCTCCCTTGCGCGTCTCCACGGGGTGCTCGACCTGCGGGCCGGGCTCGTGGAGCGGCGGTGGAATGCTCTCGACCTTGTGGCCGGTCGGTGTCGTGATGACGAGCTTTCCGTCGTCGCGGACCTGATACTTCCAATCGGCGCGATTCTTCAGGCGCCGGTGGCGGATGCAGTAGCTCAGCGTTCCGTCAGTATCGGTTGCCGACCCGGCCTTCGTCGGCGTCGGCTCGGTCAAGCAATTGTGCGCGGGCCGCGGGCAACCGGGCTGACGGCACTCGCGGTCCCGGACCCGCACGAACTCCTCGACGTCGATGCTCGGCCGGTAACGGAACTTGCCGACTTCGATCACCTGCCCGGTGAGCGGGTCGGTGATGATCCGCCGCAGCGTCGTGTCGGGACCGGTCGCGATGTGCCGGGCGACCTCGGCCGGAACGTGCCCGTGCCCGGCCAGCTCAGCTGGGTCGTCGTTGAGCCCCAGATAGGTCTGGAGGTCGACGTAGAGATAGACCTCGGCCTGCTCGGCGGCGCCACCCTTGCCCGTCAGCAGGAGGTCGAGCGCGACGTCTGCGCGTAGCTGGTCGAGCGTCCGCTTCTCGTCGCTTGTCTTGAGTGTTCGGGCGATTTTGTCGATACGGAGATAAGCGGCAGTGGCCTTCTCTGTGGGTGCATTGTCGATGGAGAGTTGTGAGATGCCCTCGGACTGGTGGTGCAGGACGGTCCGGCGTTCAGCGTGCCGTTGCGTGACGCGGTTCGCTGCTCCTTCGGGGTCGGTCTTCATCGCGGCGTACGCGGTGGCTTTGCGGATCTGCGTCGGGTTCTTGTCGGACAGGCGGTCTTCGAGCAGGGTGTCGACGATCCGGGCGTGGTGATCGGACAGCCACCCGGTGCCCTCGGTGACCTTCATGGCGCGATACAGGTCGACAAACCCGCTGTCCATAAGGCGAAACGTCCGAGGGAGTCGGTTCGCCAGGGCCTCGGCCGCGGAAATCATCGCGCCGGCTCGGTTGTCCGTGAGATGCAAGGTCAATGCCACTTCGGAGGCCAGTTCCCGGGCGTCCGTTCTTCGCCTGCGCAGCCCGGCGAGGCAGTGGAGTTGAAGTGCTTGAAGTCGGGCGATCTGGTGACCCGCGTCCTTGGTCACCTGCATGAGCTGCTTTGTCTGCAAGCGCTCGAAAATCTCGAGGTTCGCTTGCATGGCACGGAGAAGGAAGTCGAGATCGGCGGTTTCGGGGGCGTTATGGGAATCGTCGGCGGCTGCCGTCGCCGGCTTCGATTTGGTCATGGCGGCGACGATACGCATCAGTCGGTGCGTGGTCATCAAAACGGCACGAACGGGCCGTTCGCGCACTTTTTCTTGGCGTCACCCGGGATTCGTGGCAACGTGGAGTCGTCCGGTGGTGCGGCGGGCAAGGGCGATCCGTGCTGAATGGACAGTCGGAGGAAGGGTCAGAGGCGAAGTTTGAAACCGGTGTGGCTGGCTACGAAACCGAGTCGTTCGTAGAACCGGTGCGCTGCGGTCCGGGAGGTGTCGGAGGTGAGTTGCACCAGGGCGCATCCGCGCCGGCGGCACTCGTCGATGGCCCATTGGACGAGGTCTCCGCCGAGCCCCGCGCTTCGATGGTCGCTGCGGACCCTCACCGCTTCGATCTGCCCGCGGAGGGCGCCCCGACGAGCGAGGCCGGGGATGATCGTGAGTTGCAGCGTCGCCACGGGTTCGTCGTTCGACGTGGCCACGACCAGAAGCTGTTGCGGGTCGGCGTCGATGGCTTCGAAGGCCCGAAGGTAAGGCTCGAGGTCGTCGGTTGAATCCCTGGTCGCGCCGAGTTGGTCGTCGACGAGCATTTGCACGATGGCTCCGACGTCGTCGCGGCGGGCTTTCCTCACGGTGATACCAGGCATGGTGATCAGTATTCCAGCGTGGCCGGTTGGAGTTCTCGCCGCTGGGGCCGATCAGTTCGTCCGGTAGTGGCGAACTCCGTCGATCTGCTGGATCGTCAGTTTGTTCTGCGACACGAGGAGGTCGAGGTGGGCGCCCGTTTCGAGGACGGCGAGCATCTGGTTGAACGCGTCCATTTCGGACAGTTTACGGCCACGGCGGGTCCAGCCGAGCCGGCTGGCGGTCTCGAACGCGGTGCTGGCTCCGGCGTCGACCTGGGCGGCCATCGTCTCGAGGCGCTGACGGTGGTGTTCGAGTAGTTCGTCGATGCGTTTGTGCACGCTGTCCGCGACCGGGCCGTGGGCCGGCAGCATGCGCTGGTCGGGCAAGCCGCGGACGAGACGAAGTGAGTCGAGGTAGTCGTTGAGCGGCAACTCGGCCGGCACCGGCTGGAAGCCGATCGACGGCGTGATGTGGGGGAGGACGTGGTCGCCCGAGAACAACAGGCCCGCGGCGTCGTCGAGGAAAACGACGTGGCCGGTGGTGTGGCCGGGGGTGTGGACCACTTCGAGCTCGCGATTCGGCAGGACCTGGCGGCGGCCGGGGGTGAGCCACTCGTCCGGGTCCTCCCACAGGTCGAGGTCGGTGCGGCGGGGGACGTCGGTGAACATTCGCCCCAGAGCGGCGATGACTTCGTCGGCGCCGGAGTGCCGGAGGAGCTCGATCTGTGCGTGCATCGGCAGCTGGTCCGGGTCGGCGGTGACCTTCAGCGAAGGTTCCTCCAATTGGCCCAAGGAGATCTTGTTGCCGAATTCGCGCCGAAGGGCGACGGCCTGGGTGTAGTGGTCGCGGTGCACGTGGGTGACGAGGAACTCACGCACGTCACCGAGTTCGGCGCCGATGCCCTTGAGCGCCTCGGCTAGAAGTTGGCGCGCTTCGGTGAGGGCCCAGCCCGAGTCGACGAGGGCGAGGGTGGTGCCGTCGGTGACGGCGTAGACGTTCACTGCGCGGAGGGCGTCGTTCGGCAACGGCAACGGGATCCGGTAGACGCCGGCGGCCACTTCGTAGACCCCGGGTTCTGTCCAGTTCCGGTTGCTGTCTTCGGGCAACGGCTCCACGGCGACCTCCGTCCAGGCAGGACTCCGACGTCCCGGCCTTTCGCCTCACATTGGGCCGTCACCGGCGCGGTGTCCACCTGGGCGGCCTGAGACAACGGTCACGTGCTCAGGCGGTCTGGCGGGTGAGGGCCGTTTCGATCGTGAGCGTTGTGGCGACGACCATGCTGGCCAGGGGTTCGGGAAGCTGGTGCGGGATTTCGACGACATAGGTGTCGCCGGCGATCGGCGAAGGCCCGGACGGCGGGCTGCTGACGCGGGCGACCTCGGTGTCGGCGTGGTTGGTGATGGTCACGTCCCACGCCTGCTGGCCGGAGGCGGCGACGCGGCCGACTGTGCGGCCGTCGACGACGAAGGTGAAGCGCGTCTCGCCCGGGGTGCGGGTGGGGACGATCTCGCCGATCGGGGTCTCGTCGGCGCGGGTGACGACGAAGCGCGTGCGCAGTTCCTTGGCCGGCCTCGCCACTTTCAGCACCGTGCTGTGGTTGGCGTCGCGGACTTCGAACTTGTGGGTGACGTACTGGTCGTATTTCGGCAACAGGCGCGCGGCCTTGTGCAGGAAGCCTTGGCTGACGTCGGCCACGCCGCCGACACGGGTGCCGTCGCGATCGAAGACGCTGAACTCCTCGGTGGTCTCGACGACCTCGGCGCGCCGGCTGACGATGAGGACAGTTTCGGTGAACAGGGTCCCGCCGAAGGAGCGGCCCGGGTAGCGGCGCTCAGGGATGCGCGGCTCGTCGTCCCACCTGCGGAGCCGGGTGGGACTCACCTCGTCGGGGTGCCGGCCCGGCGGTGGTGGCGAGGAGCTCGTCATGGCAATCCAGAGTATCGCTGTCTCCGCGAAATCGGTGCAGGCAAAGGGATATGCGGCGAATGTCCGGCTCACTCGGGTGACCCCGACGAGGGCGGTGGGAGGCATCCGGGTGCGTTCGGCGAGAATTCGCACGTGACTGAACGAGCTTGGCCCGACGGCGCGGCCACCGCGATCGGCTCGATGCCCGGGGCGGACCCGGCGGAGGCGGCCGCCGTCGTGTTCGGCGAGCTGCCCGACTTCCCGCACCTGCCGGAGTTGCCGGAGCGTGGGGTGGGGGCAGACATTCTCGGTCGCACCGCGGCGCTGCTCGTGGACCTGGCCGTGGAGGTGGTGCCGAGCGGGTACCGCGTCGCGGGGCGGCCCGGGCACGATCACCGGCGAGGGCGAGACCTCCTGCAGTGGGACCTCGACGCCGTGCAGGAAGCGCGTGAAAAAGCCGGCGTCGTGCCGCCGGTGTTCAAGACGCAGGTGGCTGGGCCGTGGACGCTCGGCGCCGGCATCGAGCTGCCGCGCGGGCACCGCGTGCTCACCGACCGCGGCGCGCTCCGGGACTTCACGTCTTCGCTGCTGGACGGCCTCGCCCTGCACGTAGCCGAGCTGAAGGCGCGCATCGGGGCGCCGATCGTCGTGCAGATCGACGAGCCGTCGTTGCCGGCGGTGCTTGCCGGGGGCCTGTCGACTCCGTCGGGCTACGGGAACGTCTCGGCCGTGCCGGAGCCGGAGGCGCGCGAACTCCTGGCGACCATGATCGAGGGCATGCGGGCGATCACGGATCAGCCCGTCGTCGTGCATTGTTGCGCGCCGAAGCCGCCGCTCGCGCTGCTCAGGGCGGCCGGCGCGGACGCCATCGCGTTCGACGTCACGCTGCTCGGCAAGGCGTCGGCCGAGACGCTGGACGCGATCGGCGAAACGTGGGACAGCGGCACATCGCTGTTCCTCGGCCTCGTCCCGGCGACGGATCCCGGCACGCGCCCGACGCTGAAGGACGTCGCCGACCCCGCGTTCAGGCTCGTGGACCGCCTCGGCTTCAACCGGTCGATCCTGGCCGAACGTGCCGTCCCGACGCCGACCTGCGGGATGGCCGGCGCCACGAACGAATGGATGCGCCGCGCACTCGCCCTCACCCGCGACCTCGGCAAGGCCTTCGTGGAGCCGCCCGAGACGTGGTGAGCGCGCGGTAGCGTGTCGGGCAACGATCGACAACGGGGGATGTTCCATGGGCCTGTTCCGCCGCCGCGCTGCCCGCGCCGACACCTACGCCAAAGCCGCGCCGCCCGACCCGCGCACGCCGTGGCCGGCCCAGCCCGTGCCGTCCGACGTCGAGGCGGCCGCGGCGAGGTTCTGGGCCGGCTGGTTCGAGCTGCTCCCCATGGTCAACGCGGCCTTGGGCGACCGCGAACCGCACCGCGTCGAGCACGATCTCTGCGTGCTGGTCGAGGCCCTGCACCCGCGACTGCACTTCTCCCTCGAACGCGGCCGCCAGGCCATCTACGCCCTCGTCGTCACCGGTCAGGAAGACCCGGAGCTGCGGCCGTTCACCGACGCCTGGAAGGCCGCCGCCCCGCCGGACGACGCCATCTGGGAGCACCACGACTCCGTGCCGCCGGTCCCGGACCCGACCGAGGTCACGGTGAACCTCGGCGACCACCACATCTCGCTGGCCGACGTGCGTGTCGTCGCGCAGGTGGACGAGGGGGTGGTCGACGTGGCCGTCTACCACCCCGCGCTGGCCGACCTCGATCCGGCGGCGCGCACCGCGATGACCTTCCTCCCGCTGGACGCCACGCTCGGTGAGCGCGTCGCCGCCGAACGGCTACGCCGCGTCGAGACCGCGGAGACCGAACCGGAGGGCACGATCGGCCTCCTGGAGCTCCGTGACCTGGTCCGGGGTCTGACCGGGCAAGAGGACGAAACTGTCGGCACCTCCGGCTAGGGTTACCACCCGTGAGCAGTGACCTTCCCCACGACCAGTTGGCCGCCCCCGCCGAACCGGCAGTAGCGGCCCAGGACGTCACCGACGTTCCCGCCGACGTGCGCGAACGCCACGGCGTCCTCGCCGAGGACGTCCGCGGGCACCAGTTCCGCTACTACGTGCTGGACTCGCCCATCGTCTCCGACGGGCAGTTCGACGCGCTCCTCGGCGAGCTGCAGACGCTCGAGGACGAGTACCCGGCGCTGGTCACGCCGGATTCGCCGACGCAGAACGTGGGCGGCACGTTCTCCACCGAGTTCACCGCGTACGACCACCTCGAACGCATGCTGAGCCTGGACAACGTCTTCGACACCGACGAGTTCCTCACCTGGGTGGAGCGCGTCGAGAAGGAGATCGGCTCCACGGAGTACCTGGCCGAGCTGAAGATCGACGGCCTGGCCATCAACCTCCTCTACGAGGACGGCAAGCTCACGCGCGGCCTGACCCGCGGCGACGGCCGAACGGGCGAGGACGTCACGCTCAACATCCGCACGCTGGAGCAGGTCCCCGACCAGCTCACCGGCACCGACGAGTTCCCCGTGCCGAAGCTCATCGAGGTGCGCGGGGAGGTCTTCTTCCGCGTCGAGGACTTCCTGGAGCTCAACGCGAAGATGGTCGAAGCGGGGAAGCCGCCGTACGCGAACCCGCGCAACACGGCCGCGGGGTCGTTGCGGCAGAAGGACCCGCGCATCACGAAGGAACGCCGGCTGCGGCTGATCTGCCACGGCCTGGGCAAGCGCGAGGGCTTCGAGCCGGTCACGCAGTCGCACGCGTATGACGCGCTGGTGGCGTGGGGCCTGCCGGTTTCGCCGCACACGCGCGTGCTGCACACGTCGAAGGAGCTCACCGACCACATCGCGTACTGGGGCGAGCACCGCCACGACGCCGAGCACGAGATCGACGGCGTGGTGATCAAGGTCGACCAGGTCGCGTTGCAACGCCGGCTGGGGACCACTTCGCGCGCGCCACGTTGGGCGATCGCCTACAAGTACGCGCCCGAAGAGGCGATCACGACGTTGCTCGACATCCAGGTGGGCGTCGGGCGCACGGGGCGCGTCACGCCGTTCGCCGTCACGGAGCCGGTGAAGGTCGCGGGGTCGACGGTGGCGCGCGCGACGCTGCACAACGCGGAAGAGGTCAAGCGCAAGGGCGTGCTGATCGGCGACCGCATCGTGATCCGCAAGGCGGGCGACGTCATCCCCGAGGTGATGGGACCGGTCGTCGACGCGCGCACGGGCGACGAGCGCGAGTTCGTCATGCCCACGCACTGCCCGGAATGCGGCACGGAACTCGCCTACCAGAAGGAAGGCGACAAGGACATCCGCTGCCCGAACACCCGTTTCTGCCCCGCGCAGCTGCGGGAACGGCTGTTCCACCTGGCGGGGCGCGGCGCGTTCGACATCGAGGTGCTCGGGTACGAGGCGGCGGTCGCGCTGCTCGACGCGCGCGTGGTCGCCGACGAGGGCGATGTCTTCGACCTCAGCGAGGACGCGCTGTCCGAGGTGGAACTCTTCCGCACCAAGGCCGGCGACCTCTCGGCCAACGCACGGAAGCTCCTGGCGAACCTCGACGTGGCGAAGGATCGTCCGTTGTGGAAGGTGATCGTCGCGCTGTCGATCCGCCACGTCGGGCCGACGGCGGCGCAGGCGCTGGCGCGCGAGTTCGGGTCGATCCAGCGGGTCGAGGAGGCGAGTGAGGAGGAGCTCGCCGACGTCGACGGCGTCGGGCCGACCATCGCCCACGCCGTGCAGGAGTGGTTCGAGGTCGACTGGCACCGGGAGATCGTCGAAAAATGGCGACGCGCCGGCGTGCGGATGGAAGAGGAACGCGACGACTCGATCCCGCGTCACCTCGAAGGGCTGTCGATCGTGGTCACCGGCTCGCTCGACGGGTTTTCCCGCGACGAGGCCAAGGAAGCCATCATGGCCCGCGGCGGCAAGGCGGCGGGGTCGGTGTCGAAGAAGACGGCGTTCGTCGTGGCGGGTGAGGCGCCGGGGTCGAAGTACGAGAAGGCCGTGCAGCTCAAGGTGCCGGTGCTCGACGAGGACGGCTTCCGCGTGCTGCTGGAGCGGGGTCCGGACGCGGCTGCCGAGGTGGCGTTGGACACCGGTACCACCGAGGAACCTTCCGATGGGTGACGTCGAGATCAGGCCGCCGCGAGCCGAGGAGCTCGCGACGGTGGGGGAGCTGACGGTCGAGGCGTACCGCCTGGACGGTCTGCTTTCCGACGAGGTCGGGTACGAGAACGAGCTGCGCGACGTCGCGCACCGGGCCGAGCACGCCGAGCTGCTGGTGGCTGTCGATGGCGACGCGGTGGTCGGGACGGTCGCGGTGGTGCGGCCGGGCACGTCGTACGCGGAGATCTCGCGTGAGGGTGAGCTGGAGTTCCGGATGCTGGCTGTCGCCGGTTCCGCGCGTGGGCGGGGGATCGGCGAGGCGCTCACGCGGGCGGTGCTGGAGCGGGCACGGGACCTGGGGTTGCGGAAAGTCGTGTTGAGCAGCCTCGATCGGATGCGGACGGCTCATCGGCTGTACGAGCGCATCGGGTTTCGCCGGTTGCCGGAGCGGGATTGGAACCCGTTTCCGAACATCACCTTGATCGCGTATGAGTACGATTTGTAGGGTGTTTCTGCTGGTCAGGGTCTTTAGTCGCTGAGTGGCGACGGTTCGACTCTGGGCATTGGAAGGACATCGGCCGGGCCTGATCGCCGGTGTGATTGTGGCGACGCCTCTCGCCTAGCGGCGGGGTGCTGAGGTTCTCGACAACGCACCCGCGACGGCGAAGGTCCGGGCGAGCGGCCTGGGCACGGTGAGGCCGAGGTGCGCCGGCGGCTAGGGGCGTTGCCGCGCGTCGGCGACACCCCGAAGTAGGTGCCACCGACGGGCGGCCGTGCTCGCACGTGCTCGATCGGAGCTTCTCGGCTGAAGCGTCGTTGCCCCTCAGCGGCGACCCCGCCGAACGGTCTGAACCTCGACCCGACGAGAACCGTCAATCGCCGCAGGAAGCCGTCGCCGTTGCGCGGCGAATCCCAGCTCAGCGGCGGATTCCGGGACCCGTCACCCGTCCAGGACGACGGCGACGATGCCGGCGAAGTGGGCCAGGCGGGCGACCTCCGCGGCACGGAAGTTGGGGCCACCGGGGCGCGCCACGAGAAGAGCCTTGCCCGGCTTGCCCAGCGGCGTCGCCGCGAGCTCCGTGCCCAGCTCCTTCCACGTCTCCGGGATCCAGTCCTCTTCACCGTCGAGAACGGTGGCGCGCTCGAGCGGCAGCCAGGGCAGGTCCGTGAAGGGGTTCTCCGGCGCCGCGCTCGACGAAGCCAGTCGGCGCGTGCCCGTTTCCCGGTGCTCCACAACCACGGCCCAGCCGGCGCGGATGATCTTCGGCACGCCCTCGGCCAGCAGGTCGAGCCCGGACTTCGGCTGGGCCGCGATCTCCTCGACGAGCTCCAGCTCGCGGTGGGTGTCGAGCACCCCCGCGTACGGGCGCACCGCGTCGACCTCGACGCCTTCGATGCTTTCGGCCGCGGTGATGAGGGCGTCCGGCAGCCGGCCGGACGGGAGCTCGACCACGAGGTCGTCGATGGCGACTCCGCCGCCGCGCTCCACGACGTCGACGCTGAGGATGTCGGCGCCGACGGTGCCGAGCGCCGTCGCGACGGCGCCGAGGGTGCCGGGGGAGTCCGGAAGCTGGACCCGCAGCAGGAACGACACCACACGCCCCTCTCGCCTCAGGCGTTCCGCCTTGTCGCGGAACGCGGTAACCGGGCGCCGATTGTGACAGACCGGGTACTTCTTGGGGACCGCTGTCCGGCGAACGGGACACCCCGGGTCGCAGCAGGTCCGGCCATAACCCGGTCGAGCCGTCCGGCGCCGCCACCATAGACTTGCAGCTTCCGACCGCACCCGCACAGCACACCCCGGGAGTCACCCGCGTGCCCAACATTTCCCGAGACGAGGTCGCGCACCTCGCCAAGCTGGCCAGGCTGGCCGTCACCGATGACGAGCTGGACGTCTTCGCGGGCCAGCTCGACCAGATCCTGGACTCGGTGGCGAAGGTGAGCCAGGTCGCCGCGGCTGACGTTCCGCCGACCTCGCACTCCGTGCCGCTGACGAACGTCTTCCGCGAGGACGAGCTCCGCCCCTGCCTGACGCAGCAGCAGGCACTGGCCGGCGCGCCGGCCGCCGAGGAGGGCCGGTTCCGGGTGCCGCGGATTCTGGGAGAAGAACAGTGAGTGAACTCGTCAAGCTGACCGCCGCCGAGCTGGCGGCGAAGATCCACGCGCGTGAGGTCTCCGCGGTCGAGGTCACCCAGGCGCACCTGGACCGGATCGCCGAGGTTGACGACCATGTGCACGCGTTCCTGCACGTCGACACGGAAGGCGCGCTGGGCGCGGCCAAGTCCGTCGACGAGAAGCTGGCAGCGGGGGAGCAGCCCGCGTCGTCGCTGGCGGGCGTGCCGCTGGCGCTGAAGGACGTGCTGACCACCGAGGGCGTCCCCACAACGTGCGGTTCGCGCACGCTGGAGGGGTGGATCCCGCCGTATGACGCGACCGTCACGCGCAGGCTGCGCGAGGCCGGCATCGTCATCCTCGGCAAGACGAACATGGACGAGTTCGCCATGGGCTCGTCCACGGAGAACTCCGCCTTCGGCCCCACGCACAACCCGTGGGACCACGCTCGCATCCCCGGTGGTTCGGGTGGTGGCTCGTCGGCGTCGATCGCGGCGTTCGAGGCCGCGCTGGCCATCGGTACGGACACCGGCGGCTCGATCCGCCAGCCGGGCGCGGTCACGGGCACGGTCGGCGTGAAGCCGACCTACGGCGGGGTTTCGCGCTACGGCCTCGTCGCCTTCTCGTCGTCGCTCGACCAGGCCGGCCCGTGCGCGCGGACGGTGCTCGACGCCGCGCTGCTGCACGAGGTCATCGCCGGCTACGACCCGATGGACTCGACGTCGATCGACGCACCGGTCCCGCCGGTCGTCGCCGCGGCGCGTGAAGGGGCCAGTGGCGACCTCAAGGGCGTGCGCGTCGGCGTGGTGAAGGAGTTCGCCGGCGACGGCTACCAGGCCGGTGTGCTGCGGTCGTTCCAGGCCGCCGTCGAGCAGCTTCGCGCGCTGGGCGCCGAAGTGGTCGAGGTCTCGTGCCCGCACTTCGTCTACGCGCTGCCCGCGTACTACCTGATCGCGCCGAGTGAGGCGTCGTCGAACCTCGCGCGGTTCGACGCGATGCGCTACGGCCTGCGCGTGGCCGACGACGGCACGCACAGCGCCGAAGAGGTCATGTCGCTGACGCGCGAAAAGGGCTTCGGCGCCGAGGTGAAGCGCCGGATCATGCTGGGCACGTACGCGCTTTCGTCGGGCTACTACGACGCCTACTACGGCTCGGCCCAGAAGGTGCGCACGCTCATCACGCAGGACTTCACCTCCGCGTTCGAGCAGGTGGACGTGCTCGTGTCGCCGACAACGCCGACCACGGCGTTCAAGATCGGCGAACGCGTGGACGACCCGATGGCGATGTACCTCGCCGACCTCTGCACCATCCCGTCGAACCTCGCGGGCAACGCCGCCATGAGCGTCCCGAGTGGACTGTCCGACGAGGACGGCCTGCCGGTCGGCCTGCAGATCATGGCCCCGGCGCTCGCCGACGACCGGCTCTACCGCGTCGGCGCCGCCTACGAGGCCGCACGCGACGCCGCCGCCGGCGGGTCGCTCGTGCACAAGGTCCCGGAGCTGGGAGGAACGAAGTGACTGCCGTGGCCGAGTTGATGGACTACGCCGACGTCGTCGAGCGCTTCGACCCGGTGCTCGGGCTCGAGGTCCACGTCGAGCTCAACACGAAGACGAAGATGTTCTGCGGCTGCGCCAACGAGTTCGGCGGCGAGCCGAACACGAAGACGTGCCCCACGTGCCTTGGGCTGCCCGGCGCGCTGCCCGTGGTGAACGGCAAGGCCGTGGAGGGCGCGATCCGCATCGGGCTGGCGCTCAACTGCGAGATCGCCGAGTGGTGCCGCTTCGCGCGGAAGAACTACTTCTACCCGGACCAGCCGAAGAACTTCCAGACCTCGCAGTACGACGAGCCGATCGCCTTCAACGGCTACCTCGACGTCACGCTCGACGACGGCGAGGTCGTGCGCGTGGAGATCGAGCGCGCGCACATGGAGGAGGACACCGGCAAGTCGCTGCACATGGGCGGCGCGACCGGCCGGATCCACGGCGCGGACTATTCGCTGCTCGACTACAATCGCGCGGGCGTGCCGCTGATCGAGATCGTCACGAAGCCGATCGAGGGCACGGGCGCGCGGGCGCCGGAGGTGGCGCGCGCGTACGTTTCGGCGCTGCGCGATCTGCTGCGGGCGCTCGAGGTGTCCGACGTCCGCATGGACCAGGGGTCCCTTCGCTGTGACGCCAACGTGTCGCTGATGGACAAGGACGCCACCGAGTTCGGCACGCGCACCGAGACGAAGAACGTCAACTCGCTGCGCAGCGTCGAGCGCGCCGTGCGGTACGAGATGACGCGCCAGGCGGCGATTCTCGCGGGCGGCGGCTCGATCAAGCAGGAGACGCGGCACTTCCAGGAGGCCGACGGAACCACTTCCGGCGGGCGCACCAAGGAGACCGCAGAGGACTACCGGTACTTCCCGGAGCCCGACCTGGTGCCGATCGCGCCGTCGCGCGAGTGGGTCGAGGAGCTGCGCAAGACGCTGCCGGAGATGCCCGCCGAGCGGCGCAAGCGGATCCAGACCGAGTGGAACCTGTCGGACGAAGCGTTGCGCGACCTGCTGAACGTCGGGGCCGTCGACCTCGTCGCGGCGACAGTCGAGGCTGGCGCGACGCCGGACGAGGCCCGCGGCTGGTGGGTCAACACGCTGGTACAGGAGGCCAACACGCGCGAGGTCGAACTCGCGGAGCTGGCGATCACGCCGGTGCAGGTGGCCGAGGTGATCGCGCTCGTGTCCTCGGGTGAGCTGACGAACAAGCTCGCCAAGGAGGTCGTGCAGGGCGTGCTCGCCGGCGAGGGATCGCCGCGTGAGGTGGTGGACAAGCGCGGGCTGAAGGTCGTTTCCGACGACTCCGCGCTGATCGCCGCCGTGGACGAGGCTCTGGCCGCGCAGCCGGACGTCGCGGACAAGATCCGCGGCGGCAAGGTCGCCGCGGCGGGCGCGATCGTCGGCGCGGTCATGAAGGCCACCAAGGGCCAGGCCGACGCCAAGCGCGTGCGCGAGCTCATCATCGAGCGCGTCGGTTCCTGAGTGGCGTTCTCCGTCAAACGCGTCACGTGGCGCGAGTGGCTCGGCCTGGGGGCCGGGCTGCTCGCGCTCGTGGCGGTGTTTCTTCCCTGGACGGTCCTCACCGCCGACACGGCCACGGCCGACGTCCGCGACGCCTTCAACACCCTGCCCCACGACGACGTCGTGCGCTCGGCCTGGCACTCGGACTTCTTCTCGTGGTTCCCGCCGCTGGTGCTGGTTCTGGTCGGGCTCGTGGTGGTGTTCTTCGGGCAGGTCAGGAAGGCCCGGGTCAGCGGCCTGCCGCACCTGTGGCTCGTCGCGGGCCTCGCCTCGCTGCTGCTCATGGTCATCGGCTGGACGACCCTGGACTGGGTCTTCGACAGCGACCAGCGGGCGTTCCTGGAAACGGCCGGCGTGATGATCAACCCGGGGGTTGGCCGGTACATCGCGCTGCTCGCCGTGCTGGTGTCGATCGCCGCGTCGATCCTTGACATCCGGGCGGCCCGCGCCGAAAGCCGGGCTCCGCGCTCTCGCCGTTGAGGGGCGAAACCGCCGTCGCCTCTGAACGGCGACGGACACCTCGCCGCTGAACGGCGCCGCGATTCGCCTCTGAACGGCGATAGCCGGCGCGTCTGGGTGCGGCACTGGGGTTGGCCGCTAGGTGGCGACTGCTGGTGCTTGGCCTGTGATCAGCAACGCGATTCGCCACTGAGCGGCGATTGTCAGTTGCTCGTCTGAGTGCGGCAACCGCGATTCGCCGCTGGGCAGCGAGTGCTGCTGCTTCGCTGGTGATCGGCAATGCAATTCGCCAGTGCAGGCGACTGCCACTTCGCCAGGGAAAGGCAAAGCGATTCGCCACCGGGTGGCGACTGCTGCTTCGTCTGGGAACCGCAACCGGGATTGGCCTCCCAACGGCGACTGCCCGCTCGCCTGGGAACGGCGACCACAATTCGCCGCGAAGTGGCAACCACTGTGGTGCCGAGGTTCGGGGGCCCAATCACCGCCGGGCGGCGAAAGGACTCGCGGGGTCGGGAGGTGACGTGGAGTCCGGACGTTGGTCGCAGGATGGCGACGCGCTCGGGCCGTCGGCTGAGGCAGCGAGCCGGGCGAAGATCAGCCCGGAATCAAGCCGTCGCCACTCAACGGCGACAACCACAAACCCCCAGGTCAGACCGGAGCCGGGGCTCAGTCTTTCCCCGGACCGCCGTCGGTTTGGACGATCGTGATGAGGACGACGCGGTCGTCGCTGGAGACGGGTTTGCCGCCGTCCTTGTTGGTGGTGCCGGCGACCGCCAGCTGGGGGCTGATCATGCTCATGGCGGCGAGGCGGCCGTACGTCGTGGGGGGTTTGCCCTTGCCGTCGAGGCTGACGTTGGGTTGGCCGGTGACGGCGCCGTCCGGGTTGACCGGCAGGTTCTGCAGGCCGACGGACGACGCGATGCTCAGGAGGCCGTCCAGGTCGGAGAAGTCGGCGCAGCCTCGGACACCCGGCTTGTCCGGCCAGGTCCACGCGGGCGTCGACAAGGGCTGGCCCGCCTGGACGCGGTACAGCGCGTCGGGGCCGGCGGTCTGGTCGGTGACCCACACGCGCTTGCCGCCGGGGGAGGTGCAGAGGCCGCCGGGGGCGTGCAGGCCCGAGGCGTACACGGCGGAGCCCGCGGTCGGGTTGCCAGCGGCCGGGCTGCCCGACGTGTCGATGCGCAGCACCTTGCCCGCCAGCGACTTCGGGTCGGCCGCGGCCGCGGGGTTGCCCGCGTCGCCCGTTGCGACGAGCAGGGAGCCGCGGCCGTCGCCGACGAGGGCGCCGCGGTTGCCGGTCGCGCCCTTCGGGATGCCCGTGAGCACCGGCTTCGGCGGCTGGCCCTTCGCGAAGCGCACGACGCGGTTGTCGGTCGCCGTGGTGATGTACGCGAACACCAGCTGGTCCTCGACGTAGCTCGGCGACAGCGCCAGCGAGGTCAGGCCGCCGTCACCGGTGGCGACGACGTCGAGCTGCTCGAACGGCGCCGCGTCGCGGCCGGCTGTGGCGAGAACCACGCGGCCCGATTTCCGTTCACCGGCGAGAGCCGCGGGCGTCGAGCCGTCGCCCGGGAGGCCGGCGACGGCCGCGACCGTGTCGAGGCACGTGGCGATGACGGCCTTGTCGAAGTCCTTGCACCCCTGCGGCGGCGGGATCGGCGTGGGCGACTGCTGCTGACCGCCCTGACCGACGCCGCCTTGACCGTCGCCGGAAGGGTCGTTCGGGTCCTGCACCTGCGGCGGCGACTCGGGACTGGGCACCGGGGCGGCGCTGAACGTCTGGCCGGCCGCGGTGTCGTCGAACCGCGCGCAGCCCGACAGCAGGAGTCCGCCAGCGGCGAGGAGGGCCAGCGGCGCCGACCACCGGTACCGGGTACGCATGATGCTCCAGCCTAGGTGCCCACGCGTGAGCGCGGAGTAAGTGGCTAACGTGGCGATCATGACGCTGACTGTGCTGGTCCCCGACGACGAGGGTGTCGAGGCGCTCTCGGAGCTCCCGATGGTGCAGGCCGTGCGCTACCAGTGGGGCGACCCCGTGCCGCCGGAAGCCGCGAAGGCGGAGGTTCTCATCCCCGGCCGGCACCCGGCGGGCGACGAGCTGTGGCGCGAGCTGCCGAACCTCAAGCTCGTGCAGCTGCTCTCCGCCGGCGCCGAGGACTGGGTCGGCAAGCTCCCCGACGGCGTCCTGCTCTCCACCTGCCGCGGCGCCCACGGCGGCAGCACGGCCGAATGGGTCGTCGCCGTCTTGCTGTCGATGTACCGGAAGCTGGACGTCTTCGCCGACGCCCACCGCGAACGTCACTGGGAACGCCGCTCCGCCGAAACGCTGCAGGGCCGGCACGCGCTGATCGTCGGCGCCGGGGACCTCGGCCGGCAGCTGCGGCGCCGGCTCGAACCGTTCGACGTCCGCTGCACGATGGTCGGCATGTCGGCGCGCGACGGGGTCCACGGCGTCGCCGAGCTGCCCGAGCTGTTGCCGCACCACGACATCGTGGTGCTGATGGTCCCCCTCACGTCACGCACGCGGGGCATGGTCGACGCCGAGTTCCTCGCCGCGATGCCGGACGGCGCCGTGCTCGTCAACGCCGCGAGGGGACCGGTCGTGCGCACCGACGCGCTCCTCGCCGAGCTCACCGCGGGCCGCCTGCGCGCCGCGCTCGATGTGACGGACCCCGAGCCGCTGCCGGCCGACCACCCGCTGTGGCACGCGCCGGGTCTGCTGCTCACGCCGCACGTCGGCGGGGCTGTCGCCGGTGTGCGGCGACGCTCGTACGCCGTCGCCGCGGCCGAGATCGCGCGTTACGCGGGCGGCGAGCTGCCGGACAACATCGTGCACGGCGAATACTGACGCGAAGGGGCCCCTGACCTCGGCGCGCTCGCTCGCGGCCGGGGTCGGGATCCCCTACCCTTCGCGCGTGACCAGTCAAGGGGACGACTACCAGACCGGCCTGCTGTCCGGGGTCGAGGACTCGACGAGCAACAACGACGACGAAGTGCGCCAGGGCGGCCTCGGCCTCGGTCTGCTGATCCTGCGCGTGGGGCTGGCCGTGATCGTGGGGGCCCACGGCCTGCAGCACCTGTTCGGAGCGTTCGGCGGACCCGGCATCACGGGTTTCGCCCACCTGCTCGAGACGTTCGGCTACCACAAGCAGACCACGCTGCTGTCCTGGATCACCGGCATCGTCGAGGTCGGCGGCAGCGCCCTGCTGCTCGTAGGCCTCTTCACGCCGCTCGCGGCCGCCGGCATCCTGGGGGTCGCCGCGAACGTCGTCTACGCGAAGTTCCACGGTGGCTTCTTCGAGGGCGACGGCCGCGGCTGGGAGTTCGAGCTCCTCATCGGCATCGTCGCCCTCGCCCTGATTTTCACCGGCGCCGGCCGCATCTCCCTGGAGAAGAACACGCCGTGGCGCAAGCGGCCGCTGCCGCTGGGCATCGTCTCGCTGCTGCTGGCCGCGGCGGCGTCGGTCGTGGTCATCGTGTTGACGCGCTGACCTGCGGATCGCCGTTCAGCGGCAACAGAGGACAGGGCCGTTCACCCGCACCCGGGTGGACGGCCCTCGCCGATGAAAACGCTGCCTAGACCACTGCTGACCTGCGCGAATACGGCGTCGCCACTGAGCGGCGACAAACGACGCGGCGACAAACGACGCGGCGACAACGACGCGGCGACAAACGACGCGGCGACAAACGACGCGGCGACAAACGACGCGGCGACAAACGAAAGGGCCGCCCACCCCAGGTGGACGGCCCTCCCGCACTTCAGACTCGCGAGCGAAGACTCACTTGTTCGGGTCCCGCACCGCGCCCGTGTCGGCCGAGGTCGCCATCCGGGCGTACGCGCGCAGCGCCGCCGTGATCGGGCGCTGGCGCTCCTTCGGCTGCCATGGCCGCTCCGCCGCCTCCATCTTCGACCGGCGCTCCGCCAGGATCTCGGCGTCGACCAGCAGCTCGAGGCGGCGTTCGTGGACGTCCAGCAGGATGCGGTCGCCGTTTTCGACCAGGCCGATCAGGCCGCCCGCCGCCGCCTCCGGAGAGATGTGACCGACGGAGATGCCCGACGAGCCGCCGGAGAAGCGCCCGTCCGTGATCAGCGCGCACTTCTTGCCCAGGCCCGAGCCCTTGAGGAACGCGGTGGGGTGCAGCATCTCCTGCATGCCCGGCCCGCCGGCGGGGCCTTCGTAGCGGATGACCAGCACGTCACCCGGCTGGATCTCCTTGTTGAGGATCGCCGACACGGCCTCTTCCTGGCTCTCGAGCACCCGCGCGGGGCCCTCGAAGTGCCACAGGTCCTCGTCGATGCCGGCGGCCTTGATCACGGCGCCGTTCTCGGCGAGGTTGCCGCGCAGGATCGCGAGGCCGCCGTCCTTCGTGTACGCGTGCTCGACGTCGCGGATGCAGCCTCCGGCGGCGTCGGTGTCGAGCGACGACCAGCGGTTCTCCGTCGAGAACGCCTTGGTGGTGCGCACCCCGCCGGGCGCCGCGTGGAACAGCTCCAGCGCCTTCTCCGCCGGCGACTCCGCGCGGATGTCCCACTCCTTCAGCCACGAGTCGAGGTCGGGGGAGTGGACCGAGTGGACGCCGGTGTTCAGCTTCCCGCCGCGGTAGAGCTCGCCGAGGATGGCGGGGATGCCGCCGGCCCGGTGGACGTCTTCCATGTGGTAGTCGGAGTTCGGCGCGACCTTGGACAGGCACGGCACGCGGCGGCCGATGTCGTCGATGTCGCTGATGGTGAAGTCGACCTCGCCCTCCTGGGCGGCGGCGAGGATGTGCAGCACGGTGTTGGTCGACCCGCCCATGGCCATGTCGAGCGCCATCGCATTCTCGAACGCCTCGCGAGTGGCGATCGACCGCGGCAGCGCCGAGGCGTCGTCCTCGCCGTACCAGCGCTTGCACAGGTCGATGACCGTGCGGCCGGCGTTGGAGAACAGCTCGCGGCGCGCGGCGTGCGTGGCCAGAGTGGAGCCGTTGCCCGGCAGCGACAGACCCAGCGCCTCGGTGAGGCAGTTCATGGAGTTCGCGGTGAACATGCCGGAGCAGGATCCGCAGGTCGGGCAGGCCGAACGCTCGACCTCGGTCAGTCCGTCCTCGTCGACCTCGCTGCTCGCCGACGCGGCGATGGCGGTGATCAGGTCGGTGGGCGCCTGGGCGACGCCGCCGACGACCACGGCCTTGCCGGCTTCCATCGGCCCGCCGGAGACGAACACGGTGGGGATGTTCAGGCGCATGGCGGCGTTGAGCATGCCCGGCGTGATCTTGTCGCAGTTGGAGATGCAGACGAGCGCGTCGGCCTGGTGCGCGTTGACCATGTATTCCACGGAGTCCGCGATGATCTCGCGCGAGGGCAGCGAGTAGAGCATGCCCGAGTGGCCCATCGCGATGCCGTCGTCCACGGCGATCGTGTGGAACTCCCGCGCGATGCCCCCGGCCTCCTTCACCGCCTCGGCGACGATCTCCCCGAGGTCCTTGAGGTGCACGTGGCCCGGCACGAACTGCGTGTAGGAGTTGGCGATCGCGACGATCGGCTTGCCGAAGTCGCTGTCGGTCATACCGGTCGCACGCCACAGCGAGCGCGCGCCCGCCGCATTGCGGCCGTGGGTGGTGGTCCGGGAACGGAGGTGCGGCACGGCATTCTCCCAGGTCAGAAGGCTGGTCCAGGCGGAGTCACGAGACCGCTCCGCAAACTGGTCCTACCAATTCTACTCGCTGGGTTCGGCCGCTGAACCGCCGGTCTCGGCGGGCGCGGCCTCGGAGGTCTGCTCCGGGGCCTTCTCGGCCGGCTTCGCGGCGGCTTTTTCGCCGGCCGGCTTCAGTTCTTCGTCACTCAGCACACCCGAGGGGTCTTTGATCTTCCCCTCGCTCACGAGGGCGAGCACCGGAAGGTGGCGCGTCCGCACCGTGGGCAACGTGACCTGCGTGTCGTCGCCCAGCACGGCACGCACGCGAGCCTTGCCGGTGATGGCGAGCCCCTTCAGCGCCGACCACGGGAGGTCGCGCTTGCCGAACACCGTCCGCACCGCCAGGCCCTCGCGCGTCGCGACGGTGCGCGTGCGCACGACGAAGACGAACAGCGCGATCGGGAAGATGTACAGCCATTGCAGCCCGTTGATCTCCCCGAGTGCGATCGGTGTCACACACACGGTCAGGAGCGCGATCGCCATGTACGCCGTGCTGGGGATCTTGAACACGGCCTTCCGGCCTTCGTCCGCGCGCTGGTCCTGCTCTTTTTCGGCCACCAATGAATGGTGCACCGCGTCTCCGGCGTGCTTGCGCCGGGGTCGCGGGGCCGCCCGCAGAGCAGTACTGGCGGTCCAGCATGCGGAACCGCCGTCCCGCAGAGTTGACACTCGCGCGGACGCCGGTCTAACGTCAGCGCCGTGACAACGCAGACCGGCCTCGTACTTCCTCAGCGCGTCGACGCTTAGGAAGAGTCCGCTGCGTCGACGCGCGACCCTCGTGCGACCTTACGGTCGGCGGGGGTTTTTTGTTGCGTAGAACCGGTTTCCGACCGGCAGTACGGCCACAGACAACCCGAACGAGTGACACCGAGAACCCACGAGGCAGAACCGATGACCAGTGCCACGTCGCGCAGCGACGCGAAGCCCGGGCCGACCGCGCCCGGTGTCCCCGGAGCACGTCCGAAGCCGGCGCCGCCGGCGGGAACCCCGGTAAGGGTCACGGGCGCGCAGTCGCTCGTCCGCTCGCTCGAGGCCGTCGGCGCCGAAGTCGTCTTCGGCATCCCCGGTGGCACCATCCTCCCGGCGTACGACCCGCTGCTCGACTCCACGAAGGTCCGCCACGTCCTCGTCCGCCACGAGCAGGGCGCCGGGCACGCCGCCACCGGTTACGCCCAGGCGACCGGCAAGGTCGGCGTCTGCATGGCGACGTCGGGCCCGGGCGCCACGAACCTCGTCACGCCGCTCGCCGACGCCAACATGGACTCCGTGCCGGTCGTCGCCATCACGGGGCAGCAGTCGCGTGCGCTGATCGGCACCGACGCGTTCCAGGAAGCCGACATCTGCGGCATCACCATGCCGATCACCAAGCACAACTTCCTCGTCACCGATCCGGCGGAGATCCCGCGGACCATCGCCGAGGCGTTCCACCTGGCGCTCACAGGCCGACCAGGCCCGGTGCTGGTGGACATCCCCAAGGACGTGCTGCAGGAGATGACCTCGTTCTCCTGGCCGCCCGAGATGCGTCTCCCGGGCTACCGCCCGACGCTGCGTCCGCACGGCAAGCAGGTGCGCGAAGCCGCGAAGCTCATCGCGAACGCGCGCCGGCCCGTCCTCTACGTCGGCGGCGGCGTGATCAAGGCCGAGGCGTCGCAGCAGCTGCTGGAGCTGGCCGAGCTGACCGGCATCCCGGTCGCCACCACGCTGATGGCACGCGGCGCGTTCCCCGACTCGCACCGCCAGCACGTCGGCATGCCCGGCATGCACGGCTCCGTCGCCGCGGTCGCGTCGATGCAGCGCGCCGACCTGCTGATCGCGCTCGGTGCCCGCTTCGACGACCGCGTCACCGGCGCGACGTCGTCGTTCGCGCCCGACGCGAAGGTGATCCACGCCGACATCGACCCGGCCGAGATCTCCAAGAACCGCAAGGCCGACGTGCCGATCGTCGGCGACTGCAACGAGATCATCGGCGAGCTCATCGCCGCCGTGAAGGCCGAGTTCGAGCACGGGCACCGGCCGGACCTCACCGACTGGTGGACGCAGGTCGACTCCTGGCGCGACACCTACCCGGCCGGCTACGAGTGGCCCGACGACGGTTCGCTGTCGCCGCAGTACGTCATCGAGCGCATCGGCGAGCTCGCCGGCCCCGACGCGGTCTTCACCGCCGGCGTCGGCCAGCACCAGATGTGGGCGGCGCAGTTCGTGAAGTACGAGAAGCCGCGTACGTGGATCAACTCCGGTGGCCTCGGCACCATGGGCTTCGCCGTTCCGGCGGCCATGGGTGCGCAGTTCGGCCTGCCCGACACGCAGGTGTGGGCGATCGACGGTGACGGCTGCTTCCAGATGACCAACCAGGAGCTCGCCACCTGCGCCATCGAGGGCGCGCCGATCAAGGTCGCCGTGATCAACAACGGCAACCTCGGCATGATCCGGCAGTGGCAGAGCCTCTTCTACTCGGAGCGGTACTCCAACAGCGATCTCGGTACTCACAAGCACCGCATCCCCGACTTCACGCTGCTGGCCGAGGCCCTCGGCTGCGCCGGGCTGCGCTGTGAGACCAAGGAGGACGTCGACGCGACGATCCGCCGCGCGATGGAGATCAACGACCGCCCCGTCGTGATCGATTTCGTCGTGGGGAAGGATGCCCAGGTGTGGCCGATGGTGGCCGCGGGCACCAGCAACGACGAGATCATGGCCGTCCGCGGCATCCGGCCGCTGTTCGACGACGACGAGGTTTCGCAGGAAGCCGTCGAGACCCTCGAAGCCGCCGAAGCCGCTGCGGAAGGAGAAGACCGATGACCGTCCACACGTTGAGCGTGCTGGTCGAGAACAAGCCCGGCGTGCTCGCCCGGGTGTCCGGCCTGTTCTCCCGCCGCGGTTTCAACATCGAGTCCCTTGCCGTGGGCCCTACGGAAAACCCCGAGGTGTCCCGCATGACGATCGTGGTCGCCGTTGAAGAGCTACCGCTCGAACAGGTGACCAAACAGCTCAACAAGCTGGTCAACGTGATCAAGATCGTGGAGCTGGAACAGTCCAGCGCGGTGCAGCGTGAACTGCTGCTCGTGAAGGTCCGGGCCGACGCGACCGTGCGCAGCCAGGTCCTCGAGACCGTCCAGCTCTTCCGTGCCAAGGTGGTGGACGTGTCCCCGGAGGCGCTCACCGTCGAGGCGACCGGGACATCGGACAAGATCGGCGCACTTTTGCGCATGCTCGAGCCGTACGGCATTCGTGAGCTCGTGCAGTCCGGCATGGTCGCGGTGGGTCGCGGGGCCCGCTCGATCACCGCCACGTCGCCCCGCTGATTCTTGAGAAGTCGATTCTTCAGCAGTAACCCGAAAGGAAGCAGTACCCCCATGGCAGTGGAAATCTTCTACGACGACGACGCGGACCTCTCGATCATCCAGGGTCGCAAGGTCGCCGTGATCGGCTACGGCAGCCAGGGCCACGCCCACTCGCTGAGCCTGCGTGACTCCGGTGTCGACGTCCGCATCGGCCTGCCGGAGGGGTCGAAGTCGCGGGCGAAGGCCGAGGAGCAGGGCCTGCGTGTGCTGAACGTCGCCGAGGCGGCGGCCGAGGCCGACCTGATCATGATCCTCGCGCCGGACACGAAGCAGCGCTTCATCTACTCCGAGGACATCGCGCCGAACCTGAAGGACGGCGACGCGATCTTCTTCGGTCACGGCTTCAACATCCGCTACGACCTGATCAAGCCGCCGGCCAACGTCGACGTCGCCATGGTCGCCCCGAAGGGCCCGGGTCACCTCGTGCGCCGCCAGTTCGTGGACGGCAAGGGCGTGCCCTGCCTGATCGCGGTGGAGCAGGACGCGACCGGTGGCGCCCAGGCGCTGGCCCTGTCGTACGCGGCCGCCATCGGCGGTGCGCGCGCGGGCGTCATCAAGACGACGTTCACCGAGGAGACCGAGACCGACCTCTTCGGCGAGCAGGCCGTGCTTTGCGGTGGTGCGTCGGCGCTGGTGCAGACGGGCTTCGAGGTGCTGACCGAGGCCGGTTACGCCCCGGAGATCGCCTACTTCGAGGTGCTGCACGAGCTCAAGCTGATCGTCGACCTCATGTACGAGGGCGGCATCGCCCGCCAGCGCTACTCGATCTCCGACACGGCCGAGTACGGCGACCTCACCCGCGGCCCGCGCGTGATCTCGCCGGCGGTGAAGCAGGAGATGCAGAAGATCCTGGGCGAGATCCAGGACGGCACCTTCGCGCGCGAGTGGGTCGCCGAGGACGAGGCCGGGCGCCCGAACTTCATCAAGCTCGAGGAGCAGGGCAACCAGCACCCGATCGAGGAGACCGGCAAGAAGCTGCGTGCCCTGATGTCGTGGGTGGACCGGCCGATCACCGAGACCGCCTGATCGTCTGGTGATCTCTTCGAAAGGCCCCCTCATCCGCAGGTGAGGGGGCCTTTTCGGGGTTTTCGCCGTTCAGCGGCGAGAGCTGTCGCGGTGGGTCGATACGCTGGTGCCATGAGTGATCAGCCCGTCGACGACAAGGCGCACCTCCGGCACGAGCTGGACCTCACCGACGCCCCTTGGATCAGGGCCGAGCCCGAAGGCGTCACGCTCGAGGACTGCGTGGAGTACGCCTTCGTGCCGCACACCGACGGCGTCACGTACGTGGCGATGCGCCAGTCGTCCAAACCGGACGGTGTGGTGCTCGTATTCACGCCGTCGGAGTGGGACGCGTTCGTGAAGGGTGTCCGGGACGGCGAGTTCGACCTGCCTGAGGACATCGAGGCCTGAGGCCTAGGCGGTCACACGGTCGACCAGCTCCTGGAGCCGGCCGGCCGCGGCCGCGAGCGCCGGGTGGTCGCCGTAGTCGCGGGACTCGACGATCTCCCCGTCGCGCACGCGCAGCGCGAAGATGTTGTTTACGCGGAACGGCGTCGCGCCCAGTTGCCCCTCGTAGGCGAATTCGCCGATCAGCACCTCGGGGTCGGTGCCCTGATAGGTGACGAGGTCCGTCGCCTGCATGCGGACGCCGATCTCCCCGGCCAGCGCGAAGTGCGCGCGCAGGTCTTCGCGGGACTTCAGCACGGGTGAGCCCGGCAGGAACGGGTGGCGGACGTCGGTGACCTCGGCGTAGAGGTCGGGCAGCTCGGACCAGCGCCGGTCGGAAACGCCGTAGCAGAGGCGCTGGAACACGCCGAGCGGGCTTTTGCGGTCGGCGAGCTGAGCCGGCCGTGGCTGGACCGGTCCGGGTTGGTGGGGCGGGACCCGGGCGTACGCCTCGGTGAGCCCGGCCGCCGCGCCCTGGACGGCGGCCATCCGCAGGTAGTCGTGGTAGTCGCGGCTGTGGACGATCAGCCCGTCGCGCACCCGCAGCATCTGGATGTTCTCGGTTTCGGTCTTTTCGCCGCTGAGCGACGATTCCACCGTGTACCGGAACTCCGCGACGATCACCTCGGGGTCCGTCGTGTCGTGGACGACGACGTCGCTCGTCGACAGCCGCAGCGTTGCCCCCAAACCGCCCACGAACCGCTCGTGCACCGCTTCCCGCCCCTCGATTCGGCCGGGGACGGGGATCGCGGTGGGGTGCTCGACGACGGTGTTCTCCGCGTGGAGCTGGGCAAGCTCGTCGAACCGGCCGGCGGTGATGCCCTCGGAAAGCCGCTCGAAGACTTGTCGGGGTGTGGTCATGGTTGTCCTCCCAGTGGATGAAACGGAGTACATAGTCCGTATCATGGGTCCGACGATACGGACTACGGACTCCGCTTGTCTACCGGGCTTTCGCCAGCAGGTCGCGCGCCGCGGGGCTGTCGCACGCGTCGGCCCAGCCTTCGGGTGTGGAGTTCCAGAGGCCGTCGCGCGCGTCGAGGTCGGCGCCGGCCTCGACGAGGACCTCGATGACGTCGAGCCGGTCGTTCTGCGCGGCGAGGTGCAGGGCGGTGATCCCGACGCCGTGTCTCGGGCCGCCGAAGGTCCCGACGCGGTTCACGTCCGCCCCCAGCTCCAGCAATGTCCGTACGGCGCCGACTTTGCCCTGCGCGGCGGCCCAGGTGAGGGCGGTGCCGCGGTAGACGTCGGCGTCGAGGTCCGCGCCGCGCTCGGCGAGGGTGCGCAGGGCTTCGGTGCGGTCGTTGCGCGCTGCCCAGCTGAGGGCTTCGTCGCGGATCTCCCGGGGATCGTCGCCGGGGTGCCACAACGGGAAACCACTGTGGGGTCGGTAGAACTCACGGTGCGCACCGGCCGCCGGCGCGAGTGTCCCGTTCGGACGGACGAGTTCGTCCAGCAGCTCGGCGTCCCCGATACCCGCCGCGACGCGGAGGTTGCGAGGGGGCCGCTCGCGCGTCGCCAGTTTTTCGGCCACAGTCTGGTTTCCCCAGAACAACGCGACGACGAGAGGAGTCCCGCCGTCGCCGCGCGCGGACACGTCGAGTGGTGCGCCGGCTTCGAGCAGCAGATCGGCGAGCAGGGGCAGGTCGCGGTAGGCGGCCTGGTGCAACGGGGTCCAGCCGTGGGCGTTGCCCCGCGCCGGATCGGCACCGCGTTCGAGCAGGACGCGCGTGAGCCGTTCGTCGCACGTAGCGCCCGCCATGCCGAGGAGGTCGTTGCCGTTGGTGCCGCGCGCGTGGACCAGCTCGGGGAACTCGTCGACCACCGCCGCCAGCCCGCCGACGTCCTTCGCCTCCAGGAGGCGAAACGCTCGCGCGAACGGTTCGCCACTGTCCGCCAGCGCGGCGACGTGCTGGCGCAACCCCCGCCACGACCCGAACCCGTGCTCCTTGGCGACGACCGTCCGCGCGCCCTCACGTGTCAACGGCTGCCCGTGACGCTCGAACGCCTCGCGCGCGCCGGCCGTCCCGTCCTCGGCGGACGCGAGCAGCCCGAGGGCGCGTTCGCTGTAGT
This sequence comes from Amycolatopsis sp. NPDC049253, assembly GCF_040678995.1. Classification (NCBI taxonomy): domain Bacteria; kingdom Bacillati; phylum Actinomycetota; class Actinomycetes; order Pseudonocardiales; family Pseudonocardiaceae; genus Amycolatopsis; species Amycolatopsis sp. NPDC049253. Next base: position 230,695 of record NZ_JBFAQX010000012.1, read on the forward strand.
ACTCGGCGTCGGCGTGGTAGGCGTGCTGCAGATTCGGCCCGCCCTCGGCGACGCGCCGGACGTACGCCTGCAACTTCGGCCAACTCGGAAACCCGTGCCCGCGCGCGACGCGGAACTGCGCCTCGGACACCTTGATCGACTCCGCGCGCGCCAGCTCTTTCGCGCGCTTGCGCAGCTGGGCGAGATCGGGTTTGGCGGGCAACGCGGCCATCGGGGAGTCCTTCCTTCCCTCGGTCCGCCCGTGGTCCGCCGGCACCGGGCAGGGAAGAAGGCGCACGCACCGCACTTCGCTTCGGGGGTGGGCTCAGCCCTTTCCGCGGACAGGACGCGGCCCTCACCGCGCCCCGCCACTGTACCGCCCGCTTGCCCCGGTTTCGCCCCTCAACGGCAACGCCGGCTGTCGCAGGGTGCGGTCCTCGTGGACGCTGGGGCGGGGAAGGGATGAAGGTCCCCTTCACTCATTACTCGATCACTCTGGGTGTGGAACTGCGGGTGAAGGTCCCCTTCATCCGCGGCTGGGCCGGGGACGCCCCGCTGCAGCAGTGAAGGTCCCCTTCACCCGTAGGCAAGTGGCGCTGGGTTACGGCGAAGAGGCGAAGGGCCCCTTCGCCTCTTACTGGGCGGCCCTGCGGCCGTTGAAGCGATGAAGGTCCCCTTCATCGCTAGCCCGCACCCACACCAAAGACCCCCGAACGAATGAACATCCCCTCGCGCAGCCCGATCACCACGACGTAATAAATCCCTTTCACCCCAATCGCCCCACCCTCACCATCCCACCTCATCCCACCAGGTGGAACGCACAAAACATCCCACCCGCCGCACTCCCACCGCCCCCGCCCCAGCACCGTTTTCCTTGCCGCGAACCCAATCCCAGCCCCCGTGGCCCATCCCGACCCCCGACCACCCTGACCGGCCCCGCGACGGAGTTTTCGCCGGATTACGAGCGAGTTAACAACGCGGGCAGCACCGGGGCCCCCAACCGGGCTAAACTCCCGCCCATCCGGGCACAACGGCGTGCGCCGTAGGAGAGCGTCCTCGATTTCGTGACCAGATAGTGGGAGCCGCATCGTGACCAAGCCCAGCAAACCCGTCGTCCTCATCGCGGAGAAGCTCGCGCCTTCCGTGCTGAGTGTGTTCGGTGACGAGGTAGAGGTCCGGCATGTGGACGGCACGGACCGTCCCGCGCTGCTCGAGGCGGTGAAGAGTGCCGACGCGCTCCTGGTGCGATCCGCCACGAAGGTCGACGCCGAGGTGCTCGGCGCGACCACGCAGCTCAAGGTCGTGGCCCGCGCCGGTGTCGGGCTGGACAACGTCGAGGTGCCCGCCGCCACCGAGCGTGGCGTGCTGGTGGTCAACGCCCCGACGTCGAACATCGTGTCCGCCGCCGAGCACGCCGTGGCGCTGCTGCTGGCCGTCGCCCGTCGGGTGCCGGCCGCCGACCAGAGCCTGCGCGGCGGCGAGTGGAAGCGCAGCTCGTTCTCGGGCATCGAGCTCAACGGCAAGACCATCGGTGTCGTCGGCCTCGGCAAGATCGGCCAGCTGTTCAGCCAGCGCCTCGCCGCGTTCGGCACGAAGCTGATCGCGTACGACCCCTACGTCTCGGCCGCCCGCGCCGCGCAGCTCGGCATCGAGCTCGTGCCGCTCGACGAGCTGCTGGAGCGCGCCGACGCGATCTCCATCCACCTGCCGAAGACGCCGGAGACCAAGGGTCTCATCGACGCCGAGGCACTCAAGAAGACCAAGCCGGGCGTGATCATCGTCAACGCCGCCCGCGGTGGCCTCATCGTCGAGGAGGCGCTGGCCGACTCGATCCGCAGCGGCCACGTCGGCGGCGCGGGCATCGACGTGTTCGTCACCGAGCCCACCACCGCCAGCCCGCTGTTCGAGCTGCCCAACGTGGTCGTCACCCCGCACCTGGGCGCGTCCACCTCCGAGGCGCAGGACCGCGCGGGCACCGACGTCGCCCGTTCCGTGCTGCTGGCGCTGCGCGGCGACTTCGTGCCGGACGCCGTGAACGTCTCGGGCGGCGGCGCCGTCGGCGAGCACGTGCGGCCGTACCTGTCGCTCACGCAGAAGCTGGGCACGGTGCTCACAGCCCTGAGCCCGAAGGCGCCGACGTCGGTGACCGTCGAGGTCAAGGGCGAGCTGTCCAGTGAGGACACGTCGGTGCTGCAGCTCGCGGCGCTGCGCGGGGTGTTCGCCGGTGTCGTCGACGACCAGGTCACGTTTGTCAACGCGCCGCGGCTCGCCGAGGAGCTGGGCGTGCAGGTGGACCTCGTCACCGAGAGCGAGAGCCCGAAGTTCCGCAGCCTCGTCACGGTGCGTGCGGTCCACGCCGACGGCGCCGCGCTGACCGTCTCCGGTTCGGTGACCGGCAAGGACGAGGTCGAGAAGATCGTCGAGGTCAACGGCCGTCACTTCGACCTGCGCGCCGAGGGCAACGTGCTGCTGCTCGACTACCCGGACCGCCCGGGCGTGATGGGCCGCGTCGGCACGTTGCTCGGTGAGGCCGGCATCAACATCGAGGCCGCGCAGATCAGCCAGACCACCGACGGCTCCGACGCCGTGATGCTGCTGCGCGTCGACCGCCACGTGGACAGCAACGTCCTCGAGCCGATCGGCGCCACCGTGGGTGCGCACACGATCCGTGCGGTGGACTTCAACTAGTTCCGCCCGCTTTTCGAAAGCCCCTTTCCCCGTCCGAGTGGCGGGGGAGGGGGCTTTCCTTTGTGGAGTCCACCCAGACGGGCAACATTCGTATAACGGAGCATTTTCGCCACGAAAGTAGGTGTATCGGGCAGCTAGGTTCTGTGCCGCGAGGCAGAACCACGCACCGTGAGAGCACGGTGCGGCGCCGGTGCTCACCTGTCGGGGGTGGTTGATCGGGGAGCGCCAGGCAGGTTCGTGATCCAGGCCTCGAGTAAAGGGGTTGGGTACTCATGAGCAGATCCCGGTTGCCCGGGTGGGCTGCGCGTTCCACGGCTGCCGTGTCCGCGGTGGTCCTGGCCGCAGCCGTCTCCGCCGCGTCGGGCGCGTCGGCGCAGGGTGCGCCACTCGCCGACCCGGTCGCGCCGGCCAAGGTCGCCGCCGCGGGGTTGCAGGGCAAGATCTCGCCGCGGCTCGACGCCGCGCGGGGCAAGGTCACCGCGTTCGTGGAGCTGGCGAAGAAGCCGGCCGTCGACGCGTTCAACGCCGAGCAGGGCAAGGGTGCCGGCAAGGAGAAGGCCAAGCAGGCTGCGCGCGCCGCGAAGGCGGACGTCGCCGCCACGGTCAACTCCGTCGTCGGACAGCTCAAGAAGGCCGACGCGGGCACGAAGCTGGTCACGCAGACGTCGAACGCCGTCGCGGGTGCAGTGGTGACTGCAGACGCGGCGAAGATCCGTGAGCTCGCGAAGCGTCCCGACGTCGTTTCGGTGCGCACGGTCGTGCCGAAGACGAAGAACAACGCCAGTGCCGAGCAGCTCACCAACACGCTCGCGAGCTGGCAGCAGACCGGCAAGTTCGGTGACGGCATCCGCGTCGGCGTGATCGACGACGGCATCGACTACACCCACGCCGACTTCGGCGGCCCCGGCACGCCGGCGGCCTACCAGGGAGTGGACCGGACCAAGCCGTCGCCGCTGTTCCCGAGCGCGAAGGTCGTGGGCGGCACCGACCTCGTCGGCGACGACTACGACTCCGAGGGCAAGACGGGCTCGCCGACGCCGAAGCCGGACCCCAACCCCATCGCGTGCGGCGAGCACGGCACGCACGTCGCCGGCACGATCGCGGGCTTCGGCGTGAACGCCGACGGCACCACGTTCACCGGCAACTACAAGAAGCTGAACAAGAAGCAGCTCGACGCCATGCGCATCGGCCCGGGCACCGCGCCCAAGGCCCTGCTCTACGCGATCAAGGTGTTCGGCTGCACGGGTTCCACGAACGTCACGTCGCAGGCGCTCGACTGGGCACTCGACCCCGACGGCGACGGTGACTTCACCGACCACCTCGACATCGTCAACCTGTCGCTGGGCAGCGACTTCGGTGCGCCGGACGACCCCGACTCGCTGTTCGTGCGCAAGCTCGCCCAGACCGGTGTCCTCCCGGTCATCGCGGCCGGCAACGGCGGCGACCTCAACGACGTCGCGGGCTCGCCGGGCAACACGCCCGAGGCGCTCACCGTCGCCAGCAGCCGCGACGCCGGCGAGCTGAAGGACGCCCTCGACGTCACCGCCCCGACCCCGGGGCAGCAGCCGGGCCAGTACAGCCAGGACTACACCGGCTACGACACGCTCGACCTCACCGCGCCCGTCGTGCCGATCTCGGCTGCCAACAACGCGGGCTGCACCGCCTTCTCCGCCGAGGACAAGGCCAAGGTCGCGGGCAAGATCGCGTGGCTGGAGTGGGACGACAACGACGCCACTCGCGCCTGTGGTTCCGCCGCGCGCGCCAACAACGCGCAGGCCGCCGGGGCCAAGGGCGTGCTGCTGTCGTCCACTTTGGAGCACCCGGCCGCGGGCATCGCGGGCAACGCGGGCGTGCCGATGTTCCAGCTCACCGGCAAGGCCACCACGGCCCTGCGTCCGGGCCTGACCGCGGGCACGCTGACGGTGCGCTTCTTCGGCGCCGGCCGGGCGAGCCTGCAGACCACGGACAAGACCATCGTGGACACCCCGAGCTCGTTCACCTCGCGTGGTGGCCGTGGCCCGTCGGTGAAGCCGGACGTCACGGCGCCTGGTGACACGATCACGTCGGCGTTCCGTGGCAGCGGCAACGGCCGGCTCTCCATCTCGGGCACGTCGATGGCCACCCCGCACACCGCGGGCATCACGGCGCTGGTCCGCCAGACGCACCCCGACTGGAACGTCGAGGAGGTCAAGGCCGACGTCGTCGGCTCGGCCGTGCACGACATCACCGACGGCGCGGGCCACACCTACGCGCCGCAGCGTGTCGGGACCGGTCGTATCGACGCCAAGGCCGCGCTGGACAACCAGGTCCTCGCCTACGTGCAGGACGACCCGGGTGCCGTGAGCGTCACGTTCGGCACCGTCGAGGCGGCGGGACCGGTCACGCTCTCGAAGACGATCAAGGTCGTCAACAAGGGCACCACGCCGGTCGAGTACTCGGTGGCCTACGAGGCCGTGAACTCGCTGCCCGGCGTGCAGTACACAGTGGACAAGAGCTCGGTGAAGCTCAACCCGCGCGGGGTCGCGACGGTGAAGGTGACGCTGAAGATCACCGACCCGAAGGCGCTGCGCAAGGTCATCGACCCGACCATGGAGGCCGCGCAGGCCGGGCTCGCCCGCCAGTTCGTGGCCGACGCTTCGGGCCGCGTCGCGCTCACCCCGAAGAACGGCGCCACGGTGCCGCTGCGGGTGGCCGTGTACTCGGCGCCGAAACCGGTCTCGGCCATCACGACGCCGGCCGGCGTGCGCTTCGGCGGGGGCCAGAACCAGGCCGTGCTGAACCTGGGCGGCAAGGGCATCGACCAGGGGACCGGCGCGCAGCGCTACCGCTCGCTGGTCAGCGTGCTGGAGCTGCAGGCCGAATCGGCGCAGCTGCCGGAGTGCGGCGCGGGTGTCTCGTCCGACTGCACGCTCAACGGCACCGCGAAGGGCGGCGACCTGCGCTACATCGGTGCGGCGTCGACGGCTCCGCTCGCCAAGGCGCAGGGCGAACCGGAGAACGCCATGCTCGCGTTCGGCCTCACCACCTGGGGCGACTTCGCGAACCTGGGCAGCAACACGATCCCGTTCGTCGACTTCGACACGACCGGCGACGGCAAGCCGGACTTCGAGACCTTCGTGACGAAGGCGACGGGCACCGACGTGCTCCTGGCCGCCACGGTGTCGCTGACGCAGGCGGGCAACCCGACGGTGGACCTGCAGGCGGTCAACGGTCAGCTCGGCGACGTCGACACCAACGTGTTCGACACCAACGTGATCGTGCTGCCGGTCAGCATCGCCGCGCTGGGCATCGACCCGAACGAGGCGTCGCACCGGATCAGCTACACCGTCGGCACGGCGGGGTACTACGTCGCGCCGGGCAGCACCGACGGGCTGATCGACTTCGTCGGCACGCCGATCTCGTTCGACGCGCTGGCGCCGGCGTTCTCGGTGCAGGGCGGCGGTGACGCGGCCCTCGGCTACGTCGCCAAGCCCGGCACCCAGCTGGTGGTCAACCGCAACGCGGCGGCCGTCGCCGGTGACAAGCCGAAGGGCCTGCTGGCGATCGAGCACCACAACGCGGCCGGCTCGCGCGCGGGTGTCGTGCGGATCGAGTCGGCGGTGACGCGGCCGTGAGGTGGGGCCCCGTCACCCGGCAGGACGGGGTGACGGGGTCCTCCGATCGGGGAAGGCGTGTCTCGCTGGTCACATTCCCCGAATAGCGGTGATAGGGGGCTTTCCGGGTCGTTGCGACCCGGGAGGCCCCCTTTGTCTTTCACCCGTTCAGGTGTCTCACCCTGCGGGAGGATGCGGCATAAGGGTGGTGCGGCTACGTCGTCTTGTCTACGGCCGGTAACCTTCCGCTGCTGGCGTTTTCTTGCGGATGGGCCATCGGTGCGTTCGATGGCCTGGTCTACGGAGGTGTGTGGATGCGGCTCGCGGTGATCCCAGGTGACGGGATCGGGCCCGAGGTGGTCTCCGAGGCGCTCAAGGTGCTCGGTGAAGTAGCACCGACGGCGGAGATCACGAACTACGACCTCGGTGCCGCGAGGTGGCACTCGACGGGGGAGCTGCTCCCCGAGTCGGTGCTCGGCGAGCTGCGTCAGCACGACGCGATCCTGCTCGGCGCGGTCGGCGACCCGACGGTGCCCAGCGGCATCCTCGAGCGCGGCCTGCTGTTGCGCCTGCGCTTCGAGCTCGACCACCACGTAAACCTGCGCCCGGCGCGCCTGTACCCGGGCGTGCGCGGCCCGCTGGCCGACGCCGGCGAGGTCGACATGGTCGTGGTGCGCGAAGGCACCGAAGGCCCGTACACCAATAACGGTGGCCTGCTGCGCAAGGACACCGAGCACGAGGTCGCCACGGAGGTCAGCGTCAACACGGCGTTCGGTGTCCGCCGCGTCGTCGCCGACGCGTTCAACCGCGCCGAAGAGCGGCCGCGCAAGCACCTCACGCTCGTGCACAAGACCAACGTGCTCGAGTACGCCGGGTCGCTGTGGTCGCGGATCGTCGAGGAGGTCTCGCTGGAGCACCCCGACGTCACGGTCTCGTACTCCCACGTCGACGCCGCCACGATCCACCTGGTCACGGACCCCTCGCGCTTCGACGTGATCGTCACCGACAACCTCTTCGGCGACATCATCACCGACCTGGCGGCCGCCGTCACCGGTGGCATCGGCCTCGCGGCCAGCGGCAACCTCGACATCACCCGCCGCAACCCGAGCATGTTCGAGCCGGTCCACGGCAGCGCCCCCGACATCGCCGGCCAGGGTCTCGCCGACCCGACGGCCGCCGTGCTCTCGGTGTCGCTCCTGCTCGACCACCTGGGCCACAAGGAGGCCGCGCGCCGCATCGAGGCGTCGGTGGCCTTCGACCTGGCGACGCGCGACCAGGCGTCGCCCGGCACCACCCAGGCGATCGGCGACCGGCTGGCCGCGCTCGTCTCGTCGAACGTGCGCTCCGTCAGCTGACGTTGTCGTAAGGAACCCCGCCGCGGAAGCCGGTCGAAATCCGGCGCTGACCCGCAACGGTAGGCCCGCGGTCTGTGCTCTCACAGACCGCGGGCGAGCCCGATACCGGCGGTGGTTCTCGCACCACCCTCGTCCCTCCCGTCGTGGTCTACGGGAGACGACACCCCTCCTCTCCTTGGCGTGGCTGCCGTCTTCGTTGCGTGGACCCTGAGCAGATCGGGTCCTGCCGGTGCCACCTCCGAAGTTCTCGTCGTCTGACGGTCCGGGCGCCACGCCTTCTTTTCCTCCGGCCTCCGACGGGTCGCCTCCGGCGTCGCCGACCAACGGCGAATCCGACCTCGGCGATCCTGGCGCTGACTCAGCCGCTGCCGGCCCGGCGTTGCCGTTCAGCGGCGAACTCAAGCCCGGCGCCGGATCCGCTGATGTTTCGCCGTCGGCCGGGCGCTACTCGCACGATCACCGGCGAGTGCTCGCCGTCGCACCCCTCGCCGGCGCGGTTTTCCTCGTGTGGGTGGACGTCGCCGCACGAGTGCTCGCGGCGCCCGAGGAACTGCCGATCGGCGTGCTGACGGCTGCCGTCGGCGTCCCCGCGTTCCTGCTGCTGATGCGGCGGCGCGCCTACGTGTTCGGAGGTGCGTGAATGGACCTCTCGATCGAGGGCGTCAGCGTCGACGTGGCCGGTCGCGCGATCGTCGAAGACGTCACCCTCGAAGCCGCGCAAGGACGGTTCGTCGCGCTGCTCGGTCCCAACGGCAGCGGGAAATCGACGACTCTGCGCGCGGTCTACCACGTGCTCAAGCCTTCGAAGGGTGCCGTGCTGCTCGACAATCGGCCCCTTGAGGATCTTCAGGCGCGTGACCGGGCGCGGGCAATCGCAGCCGTCGCGCAGGAATCCCACACGGAGTTCGACTTCACCGTCGCCGAGGTCGTCGCCATGGGTCGCCTGCCGCACCACGGCCTGCTCGACCGCATGACCGCCACGGATCGGCAAGTGTGCGCGGCCGGGCTCCAGCAGGTCGGCCTGGCGGACTTCGCCGACCGCGGTGTCCTGACGCTTTCGGGCGGCGAACGGCAACGCGTCCTCATCGCGCGAGCCCTCGCGCAGGAGCCGCGGATCCTCGTGCTCGACGAGCCCACGAACCACCTCGACATCCGCCACCAGCTGGAGATCCTCGCCCTCGTGCGGCGAAGCGGCCCGACCGTGCTGGCTGCGCTCCACGACCTCAACCTCGCGGCCGCCACATGCGACACCGTGCACGTCCTCGACGGCGGCCGCCTCGTCGCGAGCGGAACGCCCGCGCAGGTGCTGACTCCCGATCTGCTGGCCGAGGTGTTCGGCGTGCGCGCCACGTGGTGACGCATCCGGCGACCGGCCGGCCCCAGCTGTTGTTCGACCGGCTCGACTCCGAGGAGGACAGTCATGCGTAAGACGATCGCGATGGTCCTGGTGGCCACGCTCTCCGTGACCGGCTGTGGTGCCCAGGTGTCCGAAGGGGACAGTGGCGTCGCGCTGGCGGGCTATCCCGTGACGGTGACCAACTGCGGTCAGCCGCTCACCATCCGAAAGCCGCCGTCGCGAGTGGTGACCAACGACATCGGCATCACGGAGCTGATGTTCGCCCTCGGCCTCGACGACCGGATGGCCGGCTACGTCGTCGACAAAGGACAGTCGGGTGTCGTCGCGTCTTCGCCGTGGAAAGCCGATTTCGCGAAGGTGCCCAAGCTCGCCGAGAAGATCAACCGCGAAGTCGTGCAGGGCGCCGGCGCCGACCTGGTGTTCGCGGGGTGGAACTACGGCTTCTCCGAGAGCACCGGCTTCACGCCCGACACGCTCACGCAGCTCGGCATCCAGAGCTACCAGCTGACCGAGGCCTGCCGCAACGGCGTCGGCAAGCAGCGCGGCATCATGCCGCCGCTCGACGCGCTGTACACCGACCTGCGCAACCTCGGCAAGATCTTCGGCGTCAGCGACCGCGCGGAGAAGTTGGTGAAGCAGTACAGCGACCAGGTCGAGGCCGTCACGAAGGCCGTCGCCACTCAGGGGCAACGGCCCAAGGTGTTCCTCTACGACGACGGCCGCGACCAGCCGTTCACGGCCGCCCGCAACGCCGGCCCCGACGAGATCATCACCAAGGCGGGCGGCACCAACATCTTCTCCGACGTCGACGACAGCTGGACGACGGTAAGCTGGGAGGGCGTGGTCCAGCGCGCGCCCGACGTCATCCTCATCAACGACTACGGCGGCGAGGTCGGCACCGTCGCCGACAAGGAGAACTTCCTCCGCTCACAACCAGGCCTGCGTGACATCCCGGCCGTGAAGCAGGGCCGCTTCTTCGCCTTGCCCTATGCGGCTCTGGTGGAGGGCCCGCGCAACGCTTCGGCCGTGCAAGCGTTCGGCGCGTACCTGGCCGGCCTGCCCCGTTGACCGGCTCCCAGGAAGTGGGAAGCTCCGCCCGGCACTTGGATGCCGGACGGAGCTGTGGCATCATGCAAACCATGACCGCCATCTCGATCATTATCGCCGAGCGCGCCGGATAGACGCTCCACAAGAGCTTCCGGCGCGCAACCTCTCGCACCCATGCGGGAGGTTTTTTTGTTGCCAGAAACAGGTTTTGCCCGCCACAAGGAGACACCGTGACCCGCACGGAGCCCGCCGAAACGCCCCTCGGTGACGCCTTCCACCTCTACGACACGACCCTGCGCGACGGCGCCCAGCGCGAAGGCATCACGTACTCCGTCACCGACAAGCTCGCCGTCGCCCGGCTGCTCGACGAGCTCGGCGTGGGCTTCATCGAGGGCGGCTGGCCGGGCGCGTTGCCTAAGGACACGGAGTTCTTCGCGCGGGTGGCGAAGGGCGAGCTGGAGCTGAAGCACGCCGCGCTCGTCGCCTTCGGGTCCACCCGCAAGGCAGGCACTCGTGCGTCCGAGGATCCGCAGGTCCGTGCGCTGTTGGACTCCGAAGCGCCCGTGGTCACCTTGGTGGCGAAATCCGACCTGCGGCACATCGAACGCGCGCTGCGTGTCGACGTCGAAGAGGCGTGCGCCATGGTCCGAGACACCGTCGCGTTCCTGACCGGCGAGGGCCGGCGCGTGTTCCTCGACGCCGAGCACTTCTTCGACGGATACGCCTTTTCACCCGACACCGCGCTGCGAGTACTCGACGCCGGCGCCAGTGCCGGCGCGGACGTCCTCGTGCTCTGCGACACCAACGGCGGCCAGCTGCCGCTCGGCCTCGCGGAGACCGTGCGCGAGGTCAAGGACAAAACCGGGTTCCGGCTGGGAATCCATTGCCAGGACGACACTTCCTGCGCCGTGGCGAACTCCGTCGCCGCGGTGCAGGCCGGCGCGACGCACGTCCAGTGCACCGCGAACGGTTACGGGGAACGGGCCGGCAACGCCGACCTGTTCGCCGTGACGGGAAACCTCGTGACCAAGCTCGGAATGGAGGTCCTCCCGATCGGAGGCGCCACCGAGCTCACCCGGGTCTCCCATGCACTTGCCGAAATTGCGAACCTCGCACCCGACACCCACCAGGCCTACGTCGGGTCGTCGGCCTTCGCCCACAAGGCGGGGCTGCACGCGAGCGCGATCAAGGTGGATCCGTTGCTGTACAACCACATCGATCCATCTTCAGTCGGCAACGGCATGCGGGTACTGGTCACGGAGATGGCTGGCAGGGCCAGCCTCGAGCTCAAGGGACGTGAACTCGGGGTCGACCTTGCCGGCCGGCCCGAAGCGCTGACGAACGCGGTGCGCAAGGTGAAGGACCTTGAAGCGGAGGGCTGGTCGTTCGAAGCCGCCGACGCGTCGCTGGAGTTGCTGCTGCGCCGCGAAGTCGAGGACGTGTCCGGTGAGGAGCCGGTGACGCCGCCGTTCCAGCTGGAGTCCTACCGCGTCGTCCTCGACCACCGGTCCGACGGCGAGGTCGTTTCGGAGGCGACGGTGAAGGTCCACGTGAACGGGCAACGCGTCATCGCCACGGCCGAGGGCAACGGACCGGTGCACGCGATGGACGCCGCCCTACGGGAAGCGCTCAGCCCCCACCTGTCCTGGTTGGACGCCGTGGAGCTGTCCGACTACAAGGTGCGCATCCTGCCGTCCAACCCGGGCACCCACGCGGTGACCCGTGTCCTGCTCGAATCCAGCGATGGTGAGCGGGAATGGACCACTGTCGGCGTGCACGGGAACATCGTGGAGGCGAGCTGGATGGCGATGTGCGACGCGCTCGTCCACAAGAGCCTCACGGCTCGCGTCTGAGATCCGCGGCTCCTTTCTGCGGGGTTCGTCGGGTGGGGTGTGTCGGGTGGCTGCGTCGGTGGCTGTGCGGTCAGGTTGACGCATGGCCGGCGTGGACGTCGAGGATTTCCGGTGAGAAAGCGGGCGAACGGACCTCTCGTGCACGTCGCGGCGATCGATCCGCAGGTCGCGGCGGACACGAGGGGCCCATTCGCTCCGGGGCGGCGCGAGGGGACCGTTCGCGCCGCCGGGGGCGAGCGTCTCGGCGGCGGCGTACGTAGACTGGCCGGGTGCGTCTAGCCCGTATTGCTCATCCCAGTGGTGGTGTCGCGTTCGCTTCGATCGAAGGCGAGGGCGACGACGCCCAAGTCCTGGAGATCGCCGAGCACCCGTTCGGCCAGCCGAACTTCACCGGCAAGCGGTGGCCGCTCGCCGACGTCCGCCTGCTCGCGCCGATCCTGCCGTCGAAGGTTATCGCCGTCGGCCGGAACTACGCGAAGCACGCGGCCGAGTTCGGCAACGAGGTGCCGGCGGCGCCGATGCTGTTCATCAAGCCGTCGACCACGGTCATCGGCCCCAACGTGCCGATCCGTCGCCCGCGTGACGTCGGTCGCATCGACTTCGAAGGCGAGCTGGCGATCGTCATCGGCCAGCCGGTGAAGAACGTTTCCGCAGACCGTGCGGCGAGCGCGATCCTCGGCTACACGGTGGCCAACGACGTGAGCGCCCGCGAACTCCAGAAGTCCGACGGCCAGTGGGGCCGCGCGAAGGGCTTCGACACGTTCTGCCCGCTCGGCCCGTGGATCGAGACGTCGATCGATCCGTCGGACCTGGCGCTGCGCAGCGAGGTCAACGGCGACGTCAAGCAGGACGGCCGCACGTCCGACCTCGTGCACAAGGTGCCGGAGCTGGTCGAGTTCATCTCGGGCGTCATGACGTTGCTGCCCGGCGACATCATCCTGACCGGCACGCCGGAGGGCGTCGGCCCGATCGTCGACGGCGAGTCGGTCTCGATCACCATCGAAGGCATCGGCACCCTGACCAACCCGGTCCAGGACATCTGACTTCGGTTCGCCCCGAGGCCCGCCGGCCGCTCGCCTCTGAATGGCGACGGTCGGCGGGCCTCCGTATTTCCGGGGCGGTGACTGAAGTCACTGGCTCGTGTCTGGTTCGGCTTTCGCCGTTTGGTGGCGACGGTGTTTTGGCCTCTCGCCGGGTGCTGGGGCTGTTGCCGCTGAGTGGCGAACGGCAGGATCGGCAGGTTGGCTGATGGTTTTCTGCCTCTGATCACGGCGACGTCGGGTGTCGCCACTGAACGGCGACGCTTGGAGCCCTGCGGCCCGGTCTGGCTACGTGTTGCCACTCAACGGCGACGCCTTGGCCGGCCGGGTGGCGGTCGCCGAGCTGGAACTTGCCGGGATGCGGAGCTTCGCGGCCCGGTCGAGTGGACGTTTGCCGCTCAGCGGCGACAGCTTGGCCGACCGGAAAAGGTGGTCGCTCAGCTCGGATGTGCCCGGCGACCGAGGCTCGCGGCGCGGCCGGGCGTGTCTCTGAGCGGCGACAGTTTGATCGGCTGGGAACTCGTCGCCGAGCCGGGAGGCGCCTGTTGACCAAGCCTGGCGGCGCGGTCGGGCTGGGGTTGTCGCTCAGCGGCGACAGCTTGGCCGGCCCGAAAGTGGTCGCTGTCGCTGGGAGTCGGCGGGGCACAAAGGTTTGCGGCAGGGTCGGGTTCGGCGTTGCCGCTCGGCGGCGACCCCCTGGCGAGCGGGGGGAAACTAGTCCCTGAACTGGGAATCGCCCGGTGATTGAGCCACGCGGGCGCGGCCAGGTGGGCGTCGCCCCTCAGCGGCGACGCCTTTGGCCGGCAGGGGATCTGGTGCTCGCTCGAAGTCGATCGGCGATCGAGCCGCGTGTGCGGTGTGGTCACGTGGTGGCGGGCCCCTAGCTAGTGCTGCGTCACGCAACGTTGGGTAGGTAATCCGGGCGGCGGATCTTCGAGTTGACTGCGAAGTGACGCTTCGGGTGGCAATGGCGGTTGCGCCAGCGGACGTAGCCGGCGATCGCGGCTTCCTGAGCAGCGTGGGATGGGTAGTCGCTGCCATCGAGGCTGAAGTAGCGCAGCGCCGTGAACTCGCACTCGATCCAGTTCAGCCACGAGGCGTTGCTCGGCGTGTAGACCAGCTCGGTGTCGTGACCGGCGCACCAGTCGGTGACCTCGGCTTTGCCGTGCGGGCCATAGTTGTCGCAGACCAGATAGAGCTTGCCGACCGGGAAGCGACGACGCAGTTGCTTGCAGA